>NZ_VLNU01000001.1:2610246-2983963 GCF_009765165.1 Lysobacter panacisoli | reverse complement strand
AATACAACGGTGGCTACGGCATCCTGACGGTGACCCCGACCGGTGGCTACATCGCGCAGAACCGCTTCCAGCACAACTACCTCTACGGCGTGATGTTCAGCGCGGCGACCAAGTCCTACCAGGCCAGCGGCAACGTGTTCCGCAACAACCACACGCGCATGCATGGCGTGAACACGGCGCAGAATCCTCTGGTCACGATGACCGGCCTGGTCGGTGGCAACAACGGCAACGGCGCGCACATCCAGAAGACGGCGGACAGCACCGACATCCGCGTCACCAGCAACCAGTACGCGAAATAACGGACGCGCCCTCGCGGGCACGTGTCGCAGGCGAACGGAACGGCCGGGCACATGCCCGGCCGTTTTCGTGCTTGCGTTGTGCTATGTCGATTCGGCGTGTATGCGCGTGGATGAATCCGTGACGCAGCGTGCAAGTGTGTCGATCGAAACCGCTCGACGCGCGCTCGTTCACGTGCCGATGGAAAGATGAGCAGAACGTGGAGAGGCCGTGCGAACGCACTGGCTATGATCCGGACGACCTCCCGATCCGGACGAAACGCCGCTCGCATCGCCCGCTTCATCACGCGACGCGCGGCAAGCCACGCCGATGCGCATTGCCTTTTTCGCGAACACCGACTGGTACCTCTACAACTTCCGTCTTTCCACGGCGAAGCACCTTCAGGCGCATGGGATCGAGGTATTGATGATCTCGCCCGAAGGCGAGTTCGGTGAGCGCTTCGCCCAGCACGGCATCCGCTGGATCACGCTGCCGCTCGACCGCGCCAGCCTCAATCCACTGCGCGAGGCCGGCACGATCCGCCATCTCACCGCGCTTCTGCGTCGCGAAGCGCCCGACCTGATCCACAACTTCACGGTGAAATGCGCGGTATACGGCGCGCTTGCCGCCCGCTTCGCGCGCGTTCCGGCGGTGGTCAACGCCGTCGCGGGCATGGGCTACGTGTACGCCAGCAATGGCATGAAGGCACGCATCCTGCGTCCCGTCGTCAGCCTGCTGATGCGCGGCACGCTTGGCGCCGGCCATTCGCGCGTGATCCTGCAGAACCCGGACGATGCGGCCGCGCTCACGGATTCGCGCCTCGTCGCACCCGATCGCATCCGCGTGATCCGCAGCTCCGGCGTCGACACCGAACGGTTCCAGCCGTGCGATGACGTCGAAGCACAGCGTCCCTTGCGTGTGCTGCTCGCGGCACGCCTGCTGCGCGAGAAAGGCATCGGCGAGTACGTCGAAGCCGCGCGCATGTTGCAGGCGCGTGGACGGAAGGTCGAGTTCCTCCTCGCTGGCACGCCCGATCCGGGCAATCCCAGTTCGTACGCGCGCGAGGATGCCGAACAGTGGCACCGCGAGGGACTGGTGGAGTGGCTCGGCCACGTCGACGACATGCCGTCGCTGCTGCGCACGGTGGACGTGATGGCGCTGCCGAGCTACTACCGCGAAGGCGTGCCGCGCTGTCTGATCGAAGGCGCGGCGAGCGGCCTGTGCATCGTCACCACCGACCTCCCCGGCTGCCGCGAGGTCGTCACCGCGCATGGCGTCGATGGCCTGCAGGTTCCGCCACGCGACGCGCCGTCGCTGGCGGCGCTGCTCATGCAGCTCGACGACGACCGCGGCCTCGTGCGGCGACTGGGCGCGAAGGCGCGGGAACGCGCCGTCCGGCATTTCGACGAACGCCTCGTGATCGGCAGGACGCTGGAGGTCTACGAAGAGCTACTCGCGCAGCCGCTCGGCGTGCGCGACGCGATACTTGAATGCGCACGCGAATGAACGTGAAGGCATGGCGACCGGCGGCCGTGGCGATCAGCCTGCTCTGGCTGGCCACGCTCGCGGGCGCGGGCATGGTGTTCCTCGCGCAGTTGTTGTTGGCGCGACGACTCGGACCGACGGAGTACGGCCTGTTCGCGTCGTCGCTGGCGACGGTCAGCGTGATCGCGCCACTGGCCGGGTTCGGTCTGTCGCAGTTCCGGCTCAAGGCGTATGGCCACGAAGGCTGGCAGGCAGACCGTTGGCTGCGGCCCGCGTTGCGCTTCTCGGCGATCACCGGCGCGCTCGCGATCGGCGCAGTGATCGCGTGGGCACTCTACGGCACGGCGGTCGATGGACCGACGCGCACGACGCTGTTGCTGCTGACGCCCGTGATCGGCGGCGTATTCGCGATCGACATCGTCGGCACCAAGCTGCGCCTGGAGGAGCGGCACCGCGCACTCGCCGGATGGCAGCTGCTGATGCCGGCCGGACGTCTCGCAGTCGCCGCGACACTGTTGGCGTGGCCGCTCGCCAACGCGCAGGCGGCGGCGCTCGGCTATGGACTGGTCGCGCTGCTCATCGCCGCGCTCGCCTTGCCGCAACTGTCGGCGATGCAGCACGGACGGATGGAGCTGCGCGGCCACGGACCACGTCCCGATATGGGTTCCGATGGGCTTCCGGCTGACACTCCCGGTGCGATGCAGCTGTGGTCGCAGGCCTGGGCTTATGGCGTCGCGGCTGTGCTGTACCCGGTGTTCTTCCAGGTCAGCACGGTGCTGCTGAAGTACCTGCACAGCAACGAGCAGGCCGGTCACTACGGTGTCGCGCTGGCGGTGATGACCGCGCTGTACCTGTTCCCGGCGACCGTGTACCAGAAGTTCCTGCTGTCGCGCCTGCATCGCTGGGCGGTGCATGATCGCGTGCGTTTCCGTCGCGTATATCGCGTCGGCAACCTGGCGATGCTCGCGGCCGGCCTCGGCGTGGGGCTCGTGCTGGCGCTGGTGTCGCCGTGGCTGGTGCCGCTGGCGTTCGGCCAGGCCTACGCTGACGTCGCGATACTGCTCGGCATCCTCAGCCTGTGCGTACCGATCCGCTTCCTGTCCACCGCCGTCGGATCGGCGTTGCTCACGGAGAACCACATGCGCTATCGCGTCGTCGCGATGCTGGTCGCCACGCTCGTCGCCGTGGTGTTGAACTGGCTCGCGATCCCGCGCTTCGGCGGCATCGGCGCCGCATGGGCGACGGTCATCGCCGAAGCCATGCTGCTGCTGTCGATGTGGTGGGGCGTGCGTCGTATCGTCGATCGCGAGGAGACTGCCGGATGAATGCATTGCGTGCCGCCTTTACCGGCTACTACGGCATGTGCAACTTCGGTGACGACCTGTTCGGCGTGCTGTGCTCGGCCGCCGCGCGCCGCTACTGGAACGCCGATCCGTGCGTCATCGGGCCGCCGCTCGCCGGTGCCGGTGCGGATTCGACGTGGCCGCTTCCGCGCACGTTCTACGGTGCGAGCGGCGCCGTCGGCAAGGCCGCGCGGCTGTTCGGCTTCGCGCGCGGGCTGCGTGGAGCCGACGTGCTGGTGATGGGCGGCGGTTCGGTGATCAACGCGCGCGAGTCGTTCCGGCAACCGATGATGCTGTCGGCGCAACGCAGCGGCAAGCTCCAGCTGGCGGCGGTCGGCGTTTCCATCGGCCCGTTCGCGGATGCGGCCGGCGAAGAGACCGCCGCGAACTTCGTCCGCCACTTCACCTACCTCTCCGTGCGCGACCGGCGCTCCTTCGAACTGGCGCGACGCATGGGCGTGGAGCACATCACCCATGCGGGCCGCGATCTCGCCGGCCTGCTGCCGCTGGTGAGCGCGGACCCGGGATGGATTCCTTCCACCGGCAGCGACCGCAGCGTGCCGTGCATTGGTCTCGCTCCCTGCAGCTACACCGTACGCGACGACCACCCCTCGCCATCACCGGCACAGTGGCACGACGCGGCGATCTCCGCGTTGTCGCGCATGTCGGCGCGCACACCGCTGCAGGTGGAGGTGTTCAGTCTCAACGGCCACCCTCGCCACGGCGACGCTGCCCTGTCGCGCGAGCTGTGCGAGCGCCTGCGTTCGCGCGGCGTTCCGGTACGGATTCGCGAGTACGCCGGGGGCGATCCGCTGATGATCGTGCAGGCGATCCGTGAGTGCGATGCGTTCATCAGCGCGCGACTGCATGGTGCCATCGTCGCCTATCTGTGCGGCGTGCCGTTCGGAATCGTCGATTACCACCCAAAGTGCCGCGACTTCGCCGACGACATCGGGCTGCCGCACACGCTGCGCTTCGATCGTCCCGACATCGACGAGTCTTCGTTCCTGCATGCGCTGGATGCATTACTGAACGACGGCGCCACGCGACCCGCGGTTTCACCCGACGTTTACGCACAGGAGGCGCAGGACATATTCCAATGCGCACCATGGTCGACCTCACCCGCACGCACGACGCAGGCCGCCTGATGCCGTCGCGAAACTTCACCGCTCCGATCTCCGTGGTGGTGCCCTGCTACCGGTGCGGGGCGACGATCGGCGAAGCCGTGGCGTCCATCGCCTCGCAGACGCTGCCGCCACGGCAGGTGCTGCTGGTGGACGACGCCAGCGGCGACGGCACGACGGAAGTGCTGCACGCGATCGCGAGCGAATATCCCGCCGGATGGATCGAAGTGATCTCGCTGACCGAGAACGGCGGTCCGTCGCTCGCACGCAATACCGGCTGGCAACGCGCTTCGGAGGACTACGTTGCATTCCTCGACTCCGACGACACCTGGGCGGAGACCAAACTGGAACTGCAGACGCGTGCGCTGCAGACGGATCCGACGATCGCGCTGATCGCCCATCCGATGCGGGTGCGCGAGCGCGATTCGCGATTGCCGGATGCCCCGCGCGAGGCGCGGACACGGATCGTGCCGCGCCGGCGCCTGCTGCTCAACAACCCCTTCCCTACCGCGTCGGTCGTGCTGCGTCGCGACCTTCCGTTCCGATTCGATGAGAAGTACCGGCGTGTCGAGGACTTCCTGCTGTGGGGCCAGATCGCGTTCTCGGGCTTCCGCTGCGCCAAGCTCGACCAGGTGCTGGCGTACTGGCACAAGCCGAACTACGGTGCCGGCGGCCTGAGCGAGGATCTCAAGGCCATGCATCGGGCGGGTCGCGAGGTTCGGCGTGAACTGCTGCGCCAGGGACTGGTGACGCTGCCCGAGCACCTGTTCGCGCGCAGCGTCGGCATGCTGCGAAAGTCGCGACAACGCCTGCTGCTGGCGCTGCGTCGCGCACAGGCGGGAGGTATCGCCTCATGAGCACGCATCCGCAGATCCCGCCCTACGCCCTGCATCCGCGACGCGCGATCGATGCGCCGGCTGCCGGTGTACTGAGCGTCATGCTACTGCTCGCGGTGGCGGTGTTCGCCTGCTGGCTGGTGGGCACGCGTCCGCTGGACATCGGCACCGATACCAACACCTATGCGGGCTTCTTCGAAGGGCTGAATGAGCAAGGCGTCGAAACACGCCTTGAGCCCGGCTTCGTCTACCTCACCTACGCCCTGTGGAAACTCGGCGTCGGCGTCACCGGCTACCAGACGGCGCTGTTCCTGCTGTTGCTAGGCACGATCGTCGTGTCGACCCGGCGCTACTTCGACTACCTCGGCGACACACGTGGCTACCTGACGTTCCTCGGCGTGGCAGTGATGCTGCTGTTCGTGTCGCCTATGTTCGTCAACGCCTCGATCAATGCCGTGCGCCAGGGCCTCGCCGCGCTGCTGGTGTTCACGTCGCTGCTCTCGTTCCAGCGCAGGCAGTGGGGACGCTTCCTTCTGTACGGCGCACTTGCCAGCAGCCTGCACCTGTCCTCGCTGCTCTATCTCGTGTTCGCTCCCGTGCTGCTGTTCGGCACGCGGATGCAACGGGTGATCGCCCTGGTCGCGTTCGCGATGTACGTCAGCGGCGTTTCGATGATGCTGGTGCGCGCGCTCCTGCCCACGCTCTACGAAGTGGTGATGAGCTACACCGCCAATTCCTTCTCGCGCTCCGGCGTTCGCGTGGACTTCGCGGTGTTCTCGATCTTCTGGTACATGCTCCCGCATGCGCTTGCGCCGCTGGTGCGCGCCGACGTCAGGCAGAAGATCAAGGACAGCACCGCGGTGTACCTGGCGATGATGCTGCCGTTCTTCGGGATCGGCTGGGGCTTCTTCTCCAACCGCTACCTACTGCCGGCATGGCTGTCGGTGTCGCTCATCCTCGCGGCCATGATCTTCCACAGCCGTATCCCGATCGTGCGACACCCGCTGCTGCTCAGGTTCGGCCTTCTGGCGTCGTGCGCGCTGTTCTATTACTACGTCAACCACGAAATCGTGATCTGAGGAAGCGTCCCGCGCATGCAGTCGTTGCAGAAGTTCGCCGTCGTCCTGACGTATCCGCCTGCCCTGACCCTGTTGCTGCTGTTCGCGGCGACGGCGCTCTTGCTGCTGCGCCAGCACAGGACCGGGATGGTGGTTGCGGTGCTGGCGATGGCGTGGTCCGGCTTGCTGTCGATACCGGTCGCGTCCGACTGGGTGCGCGGGAGACTGGAGCAGCGCTATCGCGTGGTCGAAGAACGCGAACTTCCGCAGGCCGATGCGATTGTGGTGCTCGGCGGCGGCAGCAGCTATCGGTGGATCAACCGCCCCAACGTCAGCGCAGACGACCTGGAAAGCAGCCGCCTCGCTGCGGGTGCGCGCGCATGGCTCGCAGGTCGCGCTCCGGTGGTGATCCTCTCTGGCGGCGGCGATAACGGCGGTGAGCGCGACGCAAGCGAGGCACGCCGGATGGCGCACGCGATCGGCCGCCTCGGCGTTCCGGAATCCGCGTTGCTTCTGGAAGACCAGAGCCGCAACACGCGCGACAACGCCCGCTACACCGCCGCGCTCGCGGACGAACACGGATTCCATCGCGTGCTGCTCGTCACGTCGTCGCTGCACATGCCGCGCGCCGTACTGCAGTTCAGCAATGAGAACGTCGATGTGATCCCGGTCCCTGTTCCGGAACGCGCGCGACGCGATCGCTGGACACAACGCTGGATCCCTTCGCGCAGCGCGCTATGGCGTAGTGGTCGTGCGATCAAGGAATTCGGTGCGATCGTGATGGCACGTCTACAGAACTGAACGATCGCATGCATCTTCAGCAATGTGTTCGTCGCGATACTGAATGTTTCCGGACCACGGGCCCATTTCGTCACGCGATATCCGCCATGCGCGCTATACGCTTTCGATGCGACATGCGATGCGCGATGGACTACGCAGGACATGCACGACGCTCGATCACGACGATCGATGCAGCGGACGATCAATCCGGCACGTCGAACAGGGACGCGTGACGATGGCATCGGGCGATGCCGTGCCATGAACTCGAGGGCCACGCATTGAAGACATTCCTTCTTTCCTGTTCGGTCGCCATGTCGGTACTCGCGCTCTCGGCCTGCGTACCCGGCCAGCAGATGTCGCGCAGCGACGTGCAGGACTCGCAGGCCGTCGGCAACGATGTGAGGATGGTGACCATCACGCCCGAGGTGGTCGCGGCGCCGGCGAGAGTCGCGACGATCCCGACCGAACTCAGTGGCTACACGGGCGAGGCCTACCGGATCCAGCCCGGCGACACGCTGATCGTCACGGTCTGGGATCATCCCGAACTCACCACGCCGGCAGGCAACCAGCAGCAGGCCGTCACCAACGGCCGACTCGTGCAGCCGGACGGCACGTTCTACTTCCCGTTCGCCGGCAAGATGAACGTCAGTGGCATGTCCATCGAAGACCTGCGCAGTACGCTCACGAGTCGCCTCGCCAAGTACATCCAGAACCCGCAGCTCGATGTCAACGTGGTCGGCTTCGGCAGTCGCGTGGCGCTGCAGGGCGCGTTCGAGGACACGACGCCACAGGAATTGACCACGGTTCCGCTGACTCTGTCGCAGGCCATCGGTCGTGCGCGCATCGACGTGGAGCAGGCCGATCTCGCCGGCTTCGTGCTGACGCGCGACGGACGCAACTATCCGCTCGATCTCGACGCACTCAATCGTGACGGCCGGATCGCGCAGGACCTGTATCTGAAGCCAGGCGACCGGTTGTTCCTGCCGTTCAACGATCGCAAGGAGGTCTACGTTATCGGCGAGGTCGTGCGTCCGCAGGCGCTCACTTTCAAGACCACCGACATGACCCTCACCCAGGCGCTGGGCCGCAGTGGCGGCCTCAACCCGGTGACCTCGAAGGGCGAAGCGGTTTACGTGATCCGCGGCATCGAGGAGTTGGAGCAGACCCCGGCGACGGTCTACCAGCTCAACGCCAAATCGCCGGCCGCGTTCGCGCTGGGCGACCGCTTCCGGCTGAAGCCCGGAGACGTGGTGTGGGTCGGCCCGGCTGGCGTGACGCGCTGGAACCGCTTCCTGTCGCAGCTGCTGCCGCTGTCGGCGATCCTGACCAACGCGGCCTCCGCGCAGTACGACATCACGCGCTGACGCCAAGGGGCCCGGCGCACAGCAAGCCGGCGGTCGCGCGACCGCCGGCTTTCGCATCTCTCCATTTCTCCACCGCATCGCGGCATGCTGGCGTTTGTCGATTTCGCCGACACCGGTTCGTCGGTGGAGAGACAGGCAACCCGCCTTGCCCGGAGAGAACGCCATGCTGGAGCTGTACGCACATCCCTTCTCGTCGTATTGCCAGAAGGTGCTGACCGCGCTGTACGAGAACGGCACGCCGTTCCGGATGCGCCTGCTCGATTCGCCACAGTGCGAGGCCTGGCGCGAACTCGCCGCGATGTGGCCGATCCAGCGTTTCCCGGTGCTGGTCGAAGACGGGCGCGTCGTGCTGGAAGCCAGCTGCATCATCGAATACCTGCAGCTTTACCATCCCGGCCCGGTGACGCTGGTTCCGCAGGATCCGCACGAGGCACTGGAAGTGCGGATGATGGACCGCTTCTTCGACAACTACGTGTCGACGCCGCAGCAGAAGATCGTGTTCGATGCGATCCGCGCCGAAGCGGACCGCGATCCCTACGGTGTCGCCGAAGCACGCGCGCAGCTGGAAAAGGCGTACGCGTGGCTGGAGAAGCGGCTCGAAGGCCGCGGATGGGCGGCCGGCGCGGACTTCAGCCTCGCAGACTGCGGCGCCGGCCCGTTCCTGTTCTACGCGGACTGGACGCATCGCATCGGCGACGCGTTCCCGCGCGTGCTCGCGTACCGGCAGCGCCTGCTGGCGCGCCCGGCGTTCGCGCGTGCGGTCGACGAGGCGCGTCCGTACCGCTCGTTCTTTCCGCTGGGCGCACCGGACCGCGACTGACGCGCGCGCAGGAGGCATGATGGCGGCCTCGCTTCCGTACAGGTCGCCCATGCTGCTCCTCGTCGCCCTCGTGCTGGTGTTGATCCTCGGACCGCTGCTGTTCGGCGTGGCGGGATGGCGCAGAGCGCGCGACGAAGCACCTGTCGCGCGACGCCCCTGGAACTGGACGCTGGTAGCGGTGTCCGCGCTGCTCTACACGCTGGCGTTCAACCTCATCTTCTTCGTCCAGGAGCTGTTCCTGGTCCTACCGAAGGCGCTCACGCCGGGCCTGCGGCCGACGCTGTTCCACAACAACCATCGCTGGGAAGGACAGCACGCGCTGGCCAGCCTGTTCCAGGGCACCGGCGCGCTCGCGACGATCCTCGCCGGACTGTTATGCCTGGCACTGCTGCGCCGCGCGAACCTGCGCTCGATGCAGGTGCGTCTGTTCCTGTTGTGGATGGGTTACTGCGGATTGCTGATGGCGCTGCCGCAGGGCGTGATAGGCGCGGTCAGCGCTGGCAGCGACGTCGGCATGGCGATGGACTACCTGCACCTGTCCGTCGCCGCCAAGCACTTCGTCGCCCTGCTCTGTCTCGTCTCGATGCCGCTGGTCGCGCTAGCGTTGTTGCGGCCGGTATTGGAACTGGCCACGAGCGCGGACGACATCGCCACCGCCGCAGCGCGCACGCGCTTCGTCGTGCAGGCCGTGATGCTGCCGGTGTTGATCGGCACCGCGCTGGTGATCCCGTTCCGGGTGCCGCGCGAAGCGCTGGAAGTGGTGTTCCTGCCGGTGGTCGTCGGCTTCATCGGCGCGGCGTGGATGGTCGCCGGCGCGTGGTACGTGCGCGATGCGCGGCCGTCGGGTTCGTGGATCGAATCGCTGGTGCTGCCGCTGCTGGCGGCGATCGCGCTGCTGCTGGTATTCCAGCTGCTGCTGCGCCCGGGCGTCGCGTTCTACTGAGCCCGGGCGCGCAGCGCCTGCTCAGTTGCGCACGTCGACCACGACGGCCTCGCCATCGCTCATCACTTCGACCGAACCCGCCGCGACCAGCGCACTGTCGCGCTCTTCGGCCGACAGCATCTGGTACTTGCCGTCGATGAGGAACACGGTGGGCTTGTGCGGATCGAGGGTGAGGCGATTGCTCGACGCGTACTCGCCGACCAGCGCCTGCACGGAGACGATGCCGCGCTCCTTGAGCGACTGCGCGCTGTAACTGGACTTGTGGCTCAACTCGCCCGCAAAGGCGAACCCGCTCGCCAGCAGGGCGAGCGCGGTTGCGGCTCGGATCATGTCCCTTCCTCCCCAGGATGGACCGCGCGGCTGATTCGCCACGGGCGCGGTCATTACAGGGAGTGCGCGCGCCGCGATCAAGCCCCGGGAGGCGGCAACTGCGACCGGAATCACGACCGTCCGTCGGATCGCCCCTCCGGTCGCGGGAACAGGGCCGGCACGCGCCTTCGCGCGCCGGCCCGCGGGGTCACTCGGTAGTGCCGCTTTCCGTGTAGCGCTCGTGCAGCTTGACCGGCTGGACCTTGCGCTGCTCGCGCTTGCGGATCCACAGGTTGACCATCTCCACGAACACCGAGAAGGCCATCGCCGTGTACACGTAGCCCTTGTTGATGTGCTGGCCGAAACCGTCGGCGATCAGCACCAGGCCGATCATGATCAGGAAGCTCAGCGCGAGCACCTTCACCGTCGGGTGGCGCTCGACGAAATCGCCGATGGGACGCGCGAACATCAGCATGAAGACGATGGAGATCAGGATCGCGGTGACCATCACCCAGCGCTGGTCGACCATGCCGACCGCGGTGATGATCGAGTCGAGCGAGAACACGATGTCCAGCACCATGATCTGAGCGATCACGCTGCCGAAGGTGGCGGTCGCGACCGAGCCGGCGCTCACCGATTCGCTGGCGCCCTCGAGCTTCTGGTGGATCTCATGGGTGGCCTTGGCGATCAGGAACAGGCCGCCGCCGATCAGGATCAGGTCGCGCCACGAGAACTCATGGCCCATCACGGAGAACAGCGGCGCGGTCAGTCCGATGATCCAGGCGATGGTGAGCAACAGGCCCAGGCGGGTCACCGCGGCGAGCGTGATGCCCAGGCGGCGCGCCTTGTTGCGCTGCTCGTACGGCAGCTTACCGGCGAGGATGGAGATGAAAATGATGTTGTCGATGCCGAGCACGAGCTCGAGCGCCGTCAACGTGGCAAGTGCGATCCAGATTTCGGGATTGAGTAGGATTTCCATCGGGTGTCGTCGTGTCGTGGAATTGCAGGCCCACGCACGAAACGCACCCTGGGAATCTCGGGACGCACCTTCGCCGTGGAACGGCGAAGGTCTTGCTCACAGGCCGGTCGGCCCGCTGCTGCACCGGAGGAAAAACCCTCGTAGTGACGGCGACAGCACGTTGGAGCTACTCCCCTTCGAACCGCGATCCTAGCACGCCCTTCGCGACGGTCGCCGCCGTGAGCGCGCGACCCGCGTGAATGGCGCTTCAGGCATACCCCGCGCTGAGTCGCCGCAGGCGCAGTTGTTGTTCGGCCCGATCCGCCCGGGTGAGCCGCGGCGGCGGGTCGTCCCGGCGCGGCGGCCGAGCCGGCACGCGGGGAACACGCGGGCGTGAAGCCTTCACGGGGGCGGGCTTCCGGGAGCTCATCGGGGGATACCTGGGCCTTCGGGTGATCAGCATCGCCGCAGCAAGGTTAAGGCGCGGCGAAACCTGCATTGCAGCGGCGCGGATTCGCCGCGCATTTGCGTCATGCACTCATGACGATGCGTCATGTCACTTTGCGCGCGACCGTCAGGCCGAGGATCAGCAGAACGATCGCGATCACCAAACCCACCCAGAACAACAACTTGGCCACGCCCATCGCCGCGCCGGCGGCGCCGGTGAAACCCAGCGCACCGGCGATCAGGCCGATGACCGCGAAGATGATGGCCCACTTGAACATGGCGTCGACTCCGTCGAATCGGGAGGTTCCACGCTAGCCAGCGCGACGTCGGCCGGGCGTGAGCGACCGCGCGCGCCGTTCATCGTCGCGACGCGCCGGTCAGCCGCGCACGATCGGCAGGGTCACGTCCACGAGGCTGGGGTCGTCGGGGTTGGTGACGACGGAGAACCCCAGGCGCCGGCACATCTCGATCATGGTCCGGTTTTCCTGCAACACCTCGCCCTGCACCACGCGCAGGCCGAGCCAGCGCGCGTACTCGATCATGATCTGCATCAGCTGCCAGCCCAGCCCGTGGCCCTTCAGGTCCGAACGCACCAGGATGCCGTACTCGCCGTGATCGTAATTGGCGTCGGCGTGGATGCGCACCGCGCCGAGCATCTCGCCGCTGTCGGGATCGACCGCCACCAGCGCGATCGATCGCGCGTAATCGAGCTGGGTGAGCTGGGCGATGAACTCGTGGGTGAAATTGCGCACGGTCTGGAAGAAGCGCATGCGCAGGTCCTCGTCCGACACGCGGCCGAAGAACACGCGGAACATCTCCTCGTCCTCCGGCCGCACCGGGCGCACGAACGCCTGCGCGCCGTCGGACAGCGTGATCGTGCGTTCCCACTCCTTCGGGTACGGCAGGATCGCGAAGCGCGGGTGACCCGGACCCTTGTGCAGCGCACGCGAGGCCGACACCCCGATGCGTGCGTCCACCGCGACCAGCCCGTCGCGGTCGGCGAGCAGCGGGTTGATGTCGATCTCGCGGATGCCGGGCACGTCCGCCACCAGCTGGGCGAGCTTGACCAGCACCAGCGCGACCGCGCGCTCGTCGGCGGCGGGCACGTCTCGGTAGCCCTTGAGTACGCGCGACACGCGGGTGCGCGCGATCATTTCGTGCGCCAGACGCAGGTCCAGCGGCGGCAGCGCCAGCACCTTGTCGTCGATCACCTCCACCGCCGTACCGCCACGTCCGAACACGATGACCGGACCGAACGTCTCATCGTCGACCACGCCGGCGATGAGTTCGCGCGCCTTGGGCCGCACGACCATCGGGTGGATCGTGACGCCCTCGATGTGCGCGTCCGGTCGCGCCGCGCGTGCACGCTGCAGGACGCCCTCGGCGGCCTCGCGCACCGCCTGCGCGCTGAACAGATTCAAGCGCACGCCGTCGACGTCCGACTTGTGGTCGATGTCGGGCGAAAGGATCTTCACCGCGACCGCCGCGCCGTCGGCGAGCATCGGCTCTGCCACGCGCGCGGCTTCGTCGGCGTCGCGCGCCAGCGCGACCGGCGTGATCGGGATCCCGTACGCGCCGAGCACGCGCGACGCCTCGACCGGATCGAGCCAACGGCGTCCCGCGGCAATGGCGGTGTCGACGATCGTTCGCGCCGTCGCCATGTCCACGACGAGGTCGTCGGGCAGGCTCGGCGGGGTTTCCATCAACGTCAGCTTGGCTTCGCGGTGGCGCACGAGGTACATGAAGCCGCGCACCGCCTCGGCCTCGCTGGCGTAGCTGGGAATGCGCGCGGCATTGAGGTGCGCGATGGCGTCTTCGTCCGCTCCCAGCCAGACCGCGAACACCGGCTTGCGGGCGATCTCGCGTGGCAGCGCACTGCGCGTTTCGGCAAGGGCGCGCGCGCGGCTCTCGGCGTCAATCAGTGCGGTGGGCACGTTGAGCACGAGGATCGCGTCGTTGCCCGGATCGGACATCAGCGCGCGGAATGCGGCAGCGTACGAGGCGTGGTCGGAATCGCCGTAGAAGTCGATCGGGTTCGTGCCGGGCCACGCGGCCGAAGCGATCTCGGCCATCGCCTCGCGCGTCGCGTCCGACAACGTCGCCAGCGTGCCGCCCATGTCGAGCAGGCGGTCGGCGGCGAGCTGCCCGGTGCCGCGGCCGTTGGCGAAGATCGCCAGTCGCGGCCCGGGGAAGGTGTCGGTGCGGCCCAGGGTTTCGGCCGCCGCGAAGAGTTCGTCGAGCGCGCGCACGCGCAGCATGCCGGCGCGATGGAACGCGGCGGAATACACCGCGTCCGGCGTCGCCAGCGCGGCCGCGTGGGTCGCCGGGGCCGTGGCACGCGCCTGGTGACGGCCGGACTTCACCACCACCACCGGCTTCAATCGCGCCGCCGCGCGCGCAGCCGAGAGGAACTTGCGGGCGTCGCGTATCGATTCGACGTACAGCAGGATCGCGCGGGTGTGGCGGTCGCGCGCGAAGTAGTCGAGCAGGTCGGCGAAATCCACGTCGATCGCATCGCCGAGCGCGGCGACGGCGGAGAAACCGATCGAACGGATCGCGCCCCATTCGGCCAGCGCGGCGGCGATCGCGGCCGATTGCGAGATCAGCGCGATGTCGCCCGGCTGCGGGCCGTGCGCGGCGAAGCTGGCGTTGAGCCGCGAATGCGGTGCGATGACGCCGAGGCTGCTCGGTCCGACCACGCGCAGCGAATGCGCGCGCGCCATCGCCTGCAACTCCTCCGCCAACGAGCCCTCGCCCTGGCCGAGGCCGGTCGTGGTCACCACCACGGCCGAAGCGCCCTTTTCCGCCGCGGCGCGCGCGTGCTTGGGCACCATCGCCGCGGGCGTGGCGATCACCACCAGTTCCGGGGTGAAGTCGAGATCCTGCAGGCGAGCGACCGTGGCGATGCCTTCGATCTCGCGATGACGCCCGTTCACCACGCCGATGCGCCCCGCGAATCCGCCGGCCAGCAGGTTGTGCACCACGGCGCGGCCGATCGAACGCTGGCGCGGGCTCCCGCCGACCACGGCGACGGAGGCCGGAGCGAACAGCGATTGCAGGGAATAGGTACTCATGGACTCGCGATCATCCTGCGCCGATCCGTGTCGACGCATCTTGAGCGATCTCAAGATCGAAGAGGCGAACCGGCCTCCCGGACGACCGGCGCGAACCAATCGACGCCGTCCGCGCACGGCGTTAGTATTTTCACTAACACGCCGCCCGGTACCGGTGTGACCGTCGCTCGCGTGACCTCCACCAGCCGCAAGATCCTTCACGTCGACATGGACGCCTTCTACGCGTCGGTCGAACAGCGCGACGACCCGAGCCTGCGTGGCCGGCCGGTGGTCGTGGCCTGGCGTGGTGCGCGCTCGGTGGTGTGTGCGGCCAGCTACGAAGCACGGCGCTTCGGCGTGCGCTCGGCGATGCCGGCGATCCGGGCCGAACGCCTGTGCCCGCAGGCGGTGTTCGTGCCGCCCGACTTCGTTCGTTACAAGGCAGTCTCGCGCCAGGTGCGCGAGATCTTCGAACGCCATACCGACCTGATCGAACCGCTGTCGCTGGACGAGGCCTACCTCGACGTCACCCGGACCCGGACCGGGCTGCCCACCGCGACCGCGACGGCGCAGTCGATCCGCGAGGCGATCCGCGAAGAGACGCAGCTCACCGCGTCGGCCGGCGTGGCGCCCAACAAGTTCCTCGCCAAGATCGCCTCGGACTGGCGCAAACCCGACGGGCTGTTCGTGATCCGCCCCCATCAGATCGAAGCCTTCCTCGCGCCGTTGCCGGTCGGTCGTCTGCCGGGCGTGGGCAAGGTCATGGAAAAGCGCCTGGAGGAATTGAACATCGCCACCGTCGCGGACCTGCGCACGCTCGGCGAGGCGGAACTGGAGCTGCGCTTCGGTCGCTGGGGCCGGCGCCTGTACGAGCTGTCGCTGGGCATCGACGAGAATCCGGTCGAACCCTACCGCCCCACCCTGCAGATCTCGTCCGAGGACACGTTCGAACGCGACCTGCCGCTGGGCGAACTGGAGTCGCACATCCGCCGGCTCGCGGAGAAGACCTGGGAAGGCTACGGGCGCGAACTCGAACGCGATCCCGAACGCGTCGCGCGCACGGTCGTCCTCAAGCTCAAGACCGCCGACTTCCGCATCCTTACCCGCAGCCTCACACCGGTGGAGCGTCCGACCTCGCTGGCGCAGCTGGCCGAGATCGCCTGCGAGCTGCGCGCGCGCGTGCCGCTGCCGGACGACACGCGCTACCGGCTGGTCGGCGTCGGCCTGTCGGGTTTCGGCGAGCGCCATGAGGCGATTGCGCAGCGCGATCTGTTCGCCGCATCCGCCAGCATCGGCGACGAGCCCTAACGGCGGTCGTAGAGGCCGGCCGCCTGCATCGCACGCTGCGCCTGCTGCAACGCGTCGGCCTTGCGCGCATCCAGCCCGCTGCGTGCGACGAAGTCGGCAAGGTCGCGGAATGCACCGTCGCTGCGGCGACTTTCCAGTGCGCGTGCGATGGCCGCATCGTCGAGATCCGGCAACGCGCGCAGGGCCTCGGCCTGCGCGGTGTTGAGGTTCACCGGCACTTCGTCCGATGGCATGCCGGGCAGCTTCGTCGCGCTGCGCCCCATCAGCCACAGGTCGGGACCGAGCGCCGCGCGCAGCTTCGACGGCGACGCCGCCACGTCCTTGTGCAACTGCGCCATCTGCGCGCGCGCCGGCTTGAGCCGTTCGACATAACCGGCCATGTCGCCGATGCGGCCGCGCTCGGCCATCGCTTCGCTCGCGCGTGCCAGCGCGGGATCGGCGGTCGCGCCGTAGGTGGTATCGAGCACGATGCCGCGCACGCGGGCGCAGTCGTCCGGCACGTCCGCGCAGTAGCGCTCGACCACTTCGAGGAACACCGGTGTATCCGGCTCGATCTTCCACGTCGCCGATCGCGCCAGCGTGCGGAACAGCGGCGCGTAGCGGGCGACCACAGCATCGCGATCACCCGCGCCGGGTGCGAGCCAGCGATAGAACAGCGTCGCGATGACACCCTCCGACGACAGCATCTGTTGGCCGTTCTTCAGCCGCGCGGTATCGAAGGCGGTGCTCTCGTTCGCACGCGCCAGCGCTTCACCGGCGTTGCCCGGCGGCACCAGTTGCGCCTGCACGAAGCGGTTTCGACGCACGCCGTCGATGCGACCGCTGCGGTCGAGATTGCTCAGCCAGTACGGCAGGAACGGCTTGTCCTCCAGCCCTTCCGTCTGCGCGCGCAGGCGCTCGTTGCGCGAATGGCGGCGCACCACGCTCTGGAAATGCGTGGCGAAACCTTCGTCGAAAGCGGTCGGATAATCGGTCACGCTCATGCTGCTATGCGGTGTGCGCGAATAGCCGTACGGCAATCCCGGGAACAGGCGACGCAGGAACACGTGACCCATCTCGTGGGTGAAGATTTCCTCGAAGCCGCCGTCGGCCACGATGTCCGCATCGACGACCAGATCGACGAACAGCTCATCGACGTAGCGACGCTTGCCGTCCTCTTCGAGCCAGAAGCCGCGCCGGGCGAAACCGCCGTCTTCGGCCGAAAGGTAGAGCCAGGTCGGCACGAGCGTCTTCGCGCCCGCGATTCGCTGCGCGCTCTCATCCAGTGCCAGCACGGTGGCGAGGAAACCTTCCCGCGCTTCGCGCTGGACCAGATCGAACAGTTCGCCCGAGCGCACGCGCGTCACCACCGGCGCCGGCTTGCCCTTGGGATCGGCCTGCACCTGCGGCTGCCCCTCGGCCATCACGGGCGCGAGCACGCCCAGTTCAGCTGCCTGCGTCGCGGACGTGGCCAGCGCGATCGCCAGCCCCACGACCCACCCTGCCGTCTTACTCATCGCACCGACCTCCTCGCCATCCCCGCAGGATCGCGCCTGCGTGCGGGATTCGCGCCTGCCAGGCGGCCGCCCACTGGCGACACTTGCCCGGGCGGCGATCCTGTTGCAGTCGCCTTCCTGTGCGAAAAACGCAGTCCGCTGCGACGACAGGCAGCCGCGTGTCAGGCGTGCGGGACGCAGCGGCCGAACAGATCCAGCGTGGGGTCGTACTCCGGCGTGCTGACCTGCATCAGCCCGAGCACCGAGTGGAACAGGTTGTCGTGGCTGGCCGGCGCACTGCTCTCGCGCTTCATGCAGTCAAGGTCGACGCCGCGATCGGCGGCGAAACCGGAGGACAGCCACATCACCATCGGCACGCGCGTCTGCGTGTCCGGTGCGATCGCGTACGGGACACCATGCAGGTACAGGCCGTTCTCGCCGAGCGATTCGCCGTGGTCGGACACATAGATCAGTGCAGTGTCGCGATCGGTGCGCGCGGCGAGCGAGCGGATCGTGCGCGCGAGGAACTCGTCCGTGTACATCACCGCGTTGTCGTAGGCGTTGACGATCTCCTCGCGACTGCATCGACCGAGCTCCGCCGTCCCGCACGCGGGCACGAAACGGCGCAACCGTGCGGGATAGCGCTTGTAATAGCTCGGACCGTGATTGCCGAGCTGGTGCAGCACAACGACCATGTCGCCGGGACGCTGCGCGACCTCCTCCGCCAGTCCGTCCAGCATCACTTCGTCCAGGCAGCCTTCGGCGTCGCAGCTCTGCGGATCCTGCGCATGCTCGAAGGACTGGTAGGCGAGCCCTTCGCACACGCCCTTGCAGCCGGTCTGGTTGTCGCGCCAGAGCGTGCGTATGCCGGCGTGTTCGAGCACGTGCAGCAGCGATTCGGAATGCTTGATGCGCTCCTCGTCGTAGTGCGCGCGACCGTACGGCGAGAACATGCACGGCACCGACACTTCGGTCGCGGAACCGCACGACGTGACGTGCGGGAAGTTGACCGGATCGATGTCGTGCAGCTGGGGCGTCGTCTGGCGCGCGTAACCGTTGAGTCCCCAGTTCTGCGCGCGAACGGTCTCGCCGACCACCAGCACGAGCAGGCGCGGCTTCGTGCCCGGCGCGCGTCCGACCACATGCGCATTCGTGCCGACAGGCATGCGCGGGCGGTTACGGTCGGCCTGGTCGTCGAGCACGACACGCCCCAGCGACACGAGGTAGTTGCCCGGCGTGATGAGGTGTCGCACCTCGTGATGGTTGCGCATGAGCGCGGAGATGTTCTGGAACGACGACAACGCCGCGCCGACAGCGACCACCGAAGCGACGGCGACCCACGCGATACGCACCGCGACTGCGCGCATCGGCGGGCGGGCGCGCAACTTCACGCGCCACACCATCAGCGATGGCACCACGCCCAGCCACAGCAGAGGCGGCAACACGCCGAACGAGATCAGCTCGCCAGACTCCTTGCCGTCGGTGTGCAGGATGTTGCGCAGCATGTCGGGGTCGAGATAGACCGTGTACTGACCCATGAAGTGCGTCGCGACGGCGGTCACCAGCAACAGCACCGTCAACACGGGCTTCGCGCTCCAGCGGTTGAGCAGCAGGCACAGCAGCACCACGTTGAGCGCGGCGATCATCACCGCCAGCGCGACGCCGGTCATCGCGCCGCTCCATCCCGACAGCGTGCCGGTCGCCGCCACCGCACGGAAGAAGGCGACATTGCAGAACACGGTGAAGAATCCGCTGGCGATTATCGCAAGCCGTTCGACCGTGATTTCGGGACGCCGCGCGAGGAACGGCTGAAGGCGCCTGACCAGCTCGCCGGCAGCGTCGACGCGCGTGCGATAGCGGACGACGGAGCTCATCGGACCGCCACGAACGAATGCGAAACGAGCGCGCGCGGCGCGTCGTCCGACCGATGCCAGAAGGCCAGATGCAACGACAGCACGGCTGTCCAGCAGATCGCCAGTGTCCACACGTCGTGCGAGAGGAAATGCGCACCGCGCAACTGCTGGCCGATGCCGAACACCAGACCGACCGCAATGCCCAGTGCGAGGCCGAGCCAGCGCCAGCGGGGTCTCACGGTCCACAGAAAGAAGTACAACGACAGCCACGCGTAACCGCCACTGGCGTGTCCTGCCGGAAAGCACGCGCCGCGCGACAGGTGCAGCGGGCGCAGGTCGAACAGCCCAACGTACGGACGCTGGCCGCCGTAACGCACCAGATCCCACGGGCAGTCCATGTTCGACCACGACTTGAGCCATGCGACCGACACCGCGGCCACGCCCGTGGCGATCCACAGGTAGGCGAGCGGCTTGGCCCATCGCGCCCAGCGTTCGCGAGAACGCGCCACCAGCCATGCAATCAGCACGCCTACCCATGCCAGTGCGCTCAGATCGCGACCGATCCCGTGTATCAGCGCGTCCGTCAGGAAGGCATCGCGCAACTGCCACCGATGGCCTTCCCACGCATAGAGCCGGTCGGCCAGCCAGGTGTCGCCCCCCATGCCCATCGTGACCACCACCAGCGCGACGAACACCGCCAACGGCAGCCAGGCGTGCAAGAGGAAGAAGCGCGCGTCGTGGCGGACGACGAACGGCACGGTCGTCGCATCCGGTATCGGCCGGGCGGAATCGCTGCGTACGCGGCGCATCATCGAGGGTGGACGGATCATCGGACAGCACAGGAGTCGGGACGGCGCGTATCATCGAAACCGTGGTGTCGGAGAGCGGTCGTATTCGAAGGCATTCCGCGTCGTGCAAGCGGGCGAGATTCAGCTTCGCGTCGCGATGCGATGCGGTCACTGAATCATCCGCGCAAGGCTCACCGGATTCCGACGTTCTTCCCACGAAACGCGGCGAATACTGGACGGCTGGCCGATCCTGGCCGCGTCATCGAAAGGACGGCGACATGCGCCTGCTGGTGGTGGAAGACAACCGCAATCTCGTCGCGAATCTCTTCGAGTATTTCGAAGCGCGCGGCCACGTGCTCGACGCCGCGCCGGACGGGCAGACCGGTCTGCACCTGGCGGTCGCGCAGGAGTACGACGCGGTGGTCCTCGACTGGATGCTTCCGCGCATGGACGGACGCGAAGTCCTGAGCCAGTTGCGCCAGGCCGGCCGCGACGTGCCGGTGCTGATGTTGACCGCGCGCGACGAGCTGCCCGACAAGATCGCCGGTTTCCGCGCCGGCGCCGACGATTACCTGACCAAGCCCTTCCACCTGCCCGAACTGGAAGTGCGGCTGGAAGCACTGGTCGCGCGTTCGCACGGACGCGGCCGCTCGCGTGTGCTGCAGGTCGGCGATCTGCGCTACGACCTGTCGACGCTGGAGGCAACGCGCGGCGGCCGCCTGCTGCATCTGTATCCCGCCTGCCGAAAACTGCTCGAAGTGCTGATGCAGGCCAGTCCCGCCGCGGTCACGCGCGAGCGCCTCGAACAGGCGTTATGGGGCGACGATCCACCCGACGGCGACATGCTGCGCTCCCACATCTACGAACTGCGCCGCAGCGTCGATGGTCCGTTCGCGGTGAAGCTGATCCAGACCCTGCCGCGCGTCGGTTATCGCATCGTCGAGTCCGCACCGGTCGAGACGACGATGGAAGAAGACGCATGAGCGCGTCACGCTCCGGCCTTCGCCAGCGCATCGTGCTCGGGCTGATCGGCTACGTCGTGGTGCTGACGCTGGCGGTGATCGCGCATGGCTTCATCGTCAACGAACACGCCGAACAGCTGGTCTGGCAGACGCTGCTCGATTCGGAGATGGACCACCTGGTCGAGCTGCGTCGCCAGGATCCGAACTTCCGCTGGGTCGACACGTCCAACATCGCGTTCTACGACGGCGTCGACCCGACGACGTTGCCCGAGGCGCTGCGCGGACTGCCGCCGGGCGTGCACGACGAGATCCTCGTCAACGGCGTCGAACGGGTGGCACTGGTGCGTGAGGTCGACGGCCGCCCGCTGATCCTGGCGCTCGACATCACCGACCTGGAGCAGCGCGAGTTCGACATGAGCCTGACCGTGATGGGCTCGGCGGTCACGATGATCGTGCTGTTGGGCATCGCCATCGGTTTCAGCGTGAACCGGCTGGTACGGCCGCTGCGCGACGTGGCGCGCGACATCGCAGCGCTGCGTCCGGACCAGCCGGGCCAGCGCGTGGAAGTGCCGGGCAATGCCAGCTCCGAGATGGTCGTCATCTCCGATGCGGTCAACGATTACCTGCAGCGCAACGATCGTTTCGTCGAACGCGAACGCGCCTTCATCGACAGCGCGAGCCACGAGTTGCGCACGCCGATCGCGGTGATCGCCGGCGCGAGCGAGATCGCGTTGCAGCAGCCAGACCTGCCGCAGCAGGCGCGCGGCCAGCTCGCGCGCATCCAGCGCACGGCGCGCGAGGTCGAAGACCTGATCTCGGTGCTGCTGGTGCTGGCGAAGGACCCGGCGCGGCTGGCGCGCAGCAGCGACCGCGTCGCGCTGGAGCAGCTGATTCCCGAGATCGTCGACGCGCATCGCCATCTCACTCGCGACAAGGACCTGCGCCTGGAGATCGGAGCGATGGCGCCGAGTGAGATCCTCGCGCCGCTGCCGATCGTGCAGGCCGCCATCGGCAACCTGCTGCGCAACGCGATCGAGCACAGCGACCGCGGGCGCATCAGTGTGCGGGTGGAATCGCCGGCAACGGTGGTCATCGACGACCCCGGCCACGGCATGACGCCGGAGGAGATCAGCGCGATCTACGCGAAGATCGCGCGCGGCGGCGGACGCGACGGCGGCGGTATCGGCCTGGACCTGATCTCGCGCCTGTGCGAACACCTGGGCTGGCGACTGGACTTCGCCTCGGACCAGGGCCGGGGGACGACGACCACGTTGCGCTTCGCATGACCGATGCGCCTTGTCGGTTCCGTTCGCCCTGCTAGGCTCCGCCCCACCCGCACACGGAACCGCAGGCATGGCTCACGGATGGAAGATCGCGGCATTGCTCGCCGCAGGTATGTTCGCCGTCGCCTCGCTGGTGGCGGGCGCACCGTGGCTGGAACACACCCTGCCCGGCGGACTGCCGCTCGGCAATGCGCTGGCGGCGGTCGGACTGTGCGCTCTCGCGGGCGCGGCGGTGCTGCTGGCGGGACGACGCGGCATGGTGCGCGTCGCCGCGCTGGGCGCGCTGGCGCTCGCGGTGGTCTGGCTGCCGGTCTCGGTGGCGATGGCCGGCAACCTCACGCTGGTCTTCAGTGGTGGGCGCGGCGATGCCTGGATCGCGTTGAGCCTGGCCACGGTGGTAGCCGTGCTGTGCGCACTCGCGATCGCATCGGCGACCGCGCTGGTGCGCCGCGCGCGGCGTGCACCCGCGCGCGGCTGAGGCTTACTTCTCCGGCGCTCCGTCCTCGCGCTCCAGCACGCGGTCGAAGCAGTACTTGCCGCGCGGGTGGCGCCAGGCCGGGCGATCCCAGCGTCCGGACCGAATTTCCGCCGTGTCGGTTTCGAAGGTGGCGCACAGGCGGAACGTGCGGGGGCTGAGCACCTCGTAGGCATACGGCAGGTTGGTGACCGGATCGGCCACGGACAGTCGCACACCGGGACGTCCCGCCAGCGACGCCAGATCTGTCGGAAGCGTGCTCCGATCCTTCGCCCACTCGCGGATCTCGTCCTCCAGCACGTCCAGGTCACGGACACGGCGTTCGTCCTGCCGCGCCAGCTGCTGCGAATGCGGCGAGCCGATGCTGATGACCGCCATCACCACGGTCCCAATGACGACCATGCCGGCCACGATCAGCAGCCAGCGTCCCACGGCCGGATGACTCATGCGTCGGTCTCCTCGTGGCGCAGGTCCCAGAGGTAGTAACCGAACACGCTGCCGGCGATGGCCGCGACCACCAGAACCTTCAGCACGAAGCGCGTGGTCAGCTCGCCGCCCAGCACGCTCGCCACCAGCGTGGTCATGTCGCAGATCAGCACCGTCGTCGCGACGAACAGCGTGAGGTACGTGAGCCAGCGTCGCACCGGCGAGAGGCGCTTGATCGGATGGCGGGCGACTTCCTTCGACACGTAATACGAAACGTAGGCGAACACCGGGAACGCGATGAGGATGGCCGCGGTGGACCAGCGCATCGATTCCCTGAGCGCGCCGCCCATGAGCTCCTGTTCGGACGGATCGGGCCAGGCGCGGTTGATGAGATCGAACAGCAGGCTGCCGAGGTGATACGTGGCGAAGTACAGCGAGGTGAACAGCACGAGGTACAGGAACGCTTCGCGCGCCGACACGGAGGCGCGCGGCCGCGGCACCGGAATCGGGAACGGCGTGTCGGCATAGGCGTCCATCACGCCCCGGGTCTGCTCATCGCGCCAACCCGCGGCCTTCAGCGCCTGCGCGATCGACTCCCGGGTTTCCCCGCGTACCAGCGCCTCGTAGACGAAGCGCTCCAGCTCCTGCGAACCCGATGCCATGCACCATCCTCCCCTGTGGACGGACGAAGCGTAGCAGGGCCCTGGCGGGCGTGCCGGGCCTCCGCGATGCCGCCACCCCCGCACCTGACGGCCGCGACGGGCCGGATCGCGATACCGCTTCCGATAGAACCTGGAATTACCCGACGATCGCGCAAAGAAAAAGCGGGCCGAAGCCCGCTTTTCCGTGTCTCGCGACGTTGGTCGCTGGCGTGCGCGGTTTACTCCGCGGCGACGCCCTCGCCTTCCTCGACGGCCTTGATCGACAGGCGGATGCGGCCCTGCTTGTCGACTTCCAGCACCTTGACCTTCACGACATCGCCTTCCTTCAGCTTGTCCGACACCTTTTCCACGCGCTCGCTGGAGATCTGCGAGACGTGCACCAGGCCGTCCTTGCCCGGCAGGATCGTGACGAACGCGCCGAAGTCCATGATCTTGGCGACCTTGCCTTCGTAGATGCGGCCCGGCTCGACGTCCGACGTGATCTGCTCGATGCGCGCCTTCGCGGCCTGGGCAGCGGCGGCGTTGACCGAGGCGATGACGATGGTGCCGTCGTCCTGGATGTCGATCTGCGTACCGGTTTCCTTGGTGATGGCCTGGATGGTCGAACCGCCCTTGCCGATCACTTCGCGGATCTTGTCCGGATGGATCTTCATCGTCAGCAGGCGCGGCGCGAACTCGCTCAGCTCACCGCGCGGCGAGGTGATGGCCTTGGCCATCTCGCCGAGGATGTGCAGGCGGCCTTCCTTCGCCTGGGCGAGGGCCGTCTTCATGATCTCTTCGGTGATGCCCTGGATCTTGATGTCCATCTGCAGGGCGCTGATGCCTTCCTTCGTACCGGCCACCTTGAAGTCCATGTCGCCCAGGTGGTCTTCGTCACCCAGGATGTCGGACAGGACGACGTAGCGGTCGCCTTCCAGCACCAGGCCCATCGCGATGCCCGCGACCGGCGACTTCACCGGCACGCCGGCGTCCATCAGCGCGAGCGAGGAACCGCAGACCGACGCCATCGACGAGGAGCCGTTCGACTCGGTGATTTCCGAGACGACGCGGATGGTGTACGGGAAGGCTTCCAGCGACGGCATCGTCGCCAGCACGCCGCGCTTGGCGAGGCGGCCGTGGCCGATCTCGCGACGCTTCGGCGCACCGAAGCGGCCGCACTCACCCACCGAGTAGGGCGGGAAGTTGTAATGGAACAGGAAGTTTTCCTTGTACTCGCCGGAGACCGCATCGATGATCTGGCCGTCGCGGGCGGTGCCCAGGGTCACGACCACGATCGCCTGCGTCTCGCCGCGGGTGAACAGCGCCGAGCCGTGGGTACGCGGCAGCACGCCAACCTGCGAAGCGATCGGGCGGACGGTGGTCAGGTCGCGACCATCGATGCGGATCTTGGTGTCGAGCACCGAGTCGCGCATGGTGCGGTACTCGAGCTCACCGAACTCCTTGGCCATGTCGGCGCCGTTCCAGCCATCGGCTTCGGCGCGGCCGGCCAGGGCCTGCATGGTGTCCTTCTTGATCGCGGCGATGGCGTCGCGGCGCTGCAGCTTGTCGCGGATCTGGAAGGCTTCGGCGAGCTTGCCGCCGATGGCTTCCTTGAGCGCCGCGATCATTGCGCCGTTCTTTTCCGGAGCGGCCCACGTCGACGGCTTGGTGCCGGCTTCGACGGTCAGCTCGTTGATCGCGTTGATGACCTTCTGCATCTCGCGATGACCGAACGTCACGGCGCCGAGCATCACGTCTTCCGACAGCATCTTCGCTTCGGACTCGACCATCAGCACGGCGTTGGAGGTGCCGGCGACGACCAGCTCCAGGTCGGAGTCGACCAGCTCGGTGGCGGTCGGGTTGAGCAGGTACTGGCCGTTCTTGTAGCCGACCTTGGCGGCGCCGATCGGACCCTGGAACGGCGTGCCGGCCAGCGCGAGGGCGGCGGACGCGCCGATCAGCGCCGGGATGTCGCCATCGACTTCCGGATTCAGCGACATCACCGTCGCGATGATCTGGACTTCGTTCTTGTATTCCTCGGGGAACAGCGGACGGATCGGGCGGTCGATCAGGCGCGAGATCAGCGTTTCCTTCTCGGTCGCGCGGCCTTCGCGCTTGAAGAAGCCACCGGGGATGCGGCCGCCGGCGTAGAACTTCTCCTGGTAATCAACCGTGAGCGGGAAGAAATCCTGTCCTTCGCGCGCGCTCTTGGCGGCGACGGCGGTGACCAGCACGACGGTCCCGTCCATCTTGACGACGACGGCGCCGCTGGCCTGGCGGGCGATTTCGCCGGTTTCCAGCGTCACCTGGTGGTTGCCGTACTGGAAGGTCTTGGTGATTTTTGCCACGGTGGGTTCCTATCGTTTCGATGCGTTCCGGTCGAGGCCCTTGCCCCGCTCCGGTCGGCCGCCTGGCGGCCTGGATTCAATGGTCGCGGACGTGCACGGGGCGACGTCCGGAAGATCGTGCGAAAAGCGAGCGAAGCTCAAAAACGAACCGCGGCGCATCGCTGCGCCGCGGTTGGTACTGCTTTAACGACGCAGGCCGAGTTTCTCGATCAGGGCCTTGTAGCGCTCATGGTCCTTGCGCTTCAGGTAGTCGAGGAGGCTGCGACGACGGTTGACCATCTGCAGCAGGCCACGACGGCTGTGGTGGTCCTGCTTGTGGAGCTTGAAGTGACCGGTCAGCTGTTCGATGCGGGCGGTCAGCAGGGCGACCTGGACTTCCGGCGAACCGGTGTCGTTGGCGCCGCGCTTGTTGTCTTCAATGATCTTGCTGGTGTCGATGGACATGTATTGCCTCTTGATGCGTAGCCTGCAGAAGCGAATCGGTCGCGGACGTTCCGCGCCGACGCACCGCCTGGCCCGCCGATTGCCGAAAGGGAATTACTTAGGTGCTTGAAAAGCGGCGAAATTGTAGCAGCCCGGTCCGTCGAATGCGACCCGCTCGCGACATTTCCGCTGTTCACGCCGATGGCGTGACGACCTGTTCAGCCGGCATCGCCGGATTCGCGGCCCACCGGAACAGCCGCTGCGGTGACAACCGCGAGCCGTCGCGCTGGGCCATGCCCAGGCACAGCCCCTGCATCGAGAACACCGCGACCACGCCCTCGTCGCCTTCCGCACAGTCCACGGTTTGTCCCTGCCCCAGCCGGCGTGCGGCGTCCGCGTCCAGCGCGACGCGGGGAAACGCCGACAGGCCGGCCTCGATCGGCAACAGGCAGGCTTCGAGCGCTGCCTCGCCCTGCCCGGCCACGAGCTCGCGCAGTTGGTCCAGGGTGAACATCCTGGGCTGCCTGAACGGCTCGACCCAAAGCCGGCGCAAGGTCGCCACGTGCGCGCCGCAGCCCAGCGCCTCGCCGAGGTCGCGCACCAGACTGCGCACGTAGGTGCCCGAACCGCATTCGACGTGCAGCCGCAGGCGCGGGCCGTCACGGTCGATCAGGTCCAGCCGGTGCACCACGACGTCGCGCTCGGGCGCTTCGATGGCCTCGCCCCGACGAGCTTTCGCATACAGCGGCTCACCGCCCTGCTTGA
This sequence comes from Lysobacter panacisoli, assembly GCF_009765165.1. NCBI lineage: Bacteria > Pseudomonadati > Pseudomonadota > Gammaproteobacteria > Lysobacterales > Lysobacteraceae > Lysobacter > Lysobacter panacisoli. Next base: position 2,956,420 of record NZ_VLNU01000001.1, on the reverse strand, counting down.
GCGCGGAGTAGATCGGTGCGCGCTGGCGAATCGCACCACGCAGTGGCGCGAGCGCGGCTTCGATCGTCGCTTCGTCCAGCGCCGGAACCGGACGCTCCCGCAGCGGCGCGCCGTCGGCGTCGTCGCTGTCGGTGGTCAGGCCGAGCACGGCGGTGGTCTCGTAGGCCTTGGCCGAACCAAGCAGCAGTCCGGCGATCTTGGTCGCCTCGCCGAAGCACAGCGGCAGCAGGCCGGTGGCGAGCGGATCCAGGCTGCCGGTGTGCCCGCCTTTCTCCGCGCGAAACAGATGGCGCGCCTGCTGCAGGGCCTGGTTGGAACTGAGGCCCTGCGGCTTGTCGAGCAGCAGGAGGCCATCGAGGGAGCGGAAGCGGGTCTTGGCTTTCGTCATGGATCGTCCGCGGATGCCAGCCTCCGGCGCGCGCCGTGACCGCCGATCTTGCGCCCGAACCGGGGCGTCGGCAAAGCGGCGGTGCATCACGACCGGACGCGGGTCCGGTCGCATCGGGATGGCGTTGGGTGGGAAGGCCTGCCCGCGTCGCGGGAGGCTCAGTCTTCGGAGGCGTCGTCGCCCGGGGCCGGCGGCGCGTCGCGCAGCAGGTTGTCGATGCGCTCGCCACGGTCGACGGAATCGTCGTAGTGGAAATGCAGTTCGGGCACGTGGCGCATCTTCACGGCGCGCCCAAGCTGGAAGCGGATCTGCGGAGCCAGTTCCTTCAGCGCCTTCACGGCTTCCTTGGAACGCTCCTGCTGCAACGCCGTGACGAAGACCTTGGCGTGCGCGAGATCGCGCGTGACTTCGACGTCGGACACGCTGACGGAAGGCAGGCCATGCTCGCGCACGGCCTCGTGCACCAGCGTGCCCAGCTCCCTGCGGAGCTGGGCGGAAACGCGGTCGGTGCGATGGAACGATTTGCCTGGCATGTCGATTACAGCGTGCGCTGGACTTCGATGCGCTCGAAGCACTCGATCTGGTCGCCCGGCTTGACGTCGTTGTACGCCTTCACGCCGATACCGCACTCGGTGCCGTTGCGCACCTCTTCGACGTTCTCCTTGAAGCGACGCAGCGATTCCAGCTCGCCCTCGAAGATGACGGCGTTGTCGCGCAGCACGCGGATCGGCTTGTGGCGCTTGACCACGCCCTCGACCACCATGCAGCCGGCGACCGCGCCGAACTTGGAGCTGCGGAACACGTCGCGCACTTCGGCGGTGCCGATGATCTCTTCGCGGATCTCGACGCCGAGGATGCCCGAGGCCACCTGCTTCACCTGGTCGATCACGTCATAGATGATCGAGAAGTAACGCAGGTCCAGGCCGTTGCCTTCGATCACCTTGCGCGCCGACGCGTCGGCGCGGACATTGAAGCCGATGATCGTCGCCTTCGCGGTGAGCGCGGCGTTGGCGTCGGACTCGGTGATGCCGCCCACGCCGGAGCTGATCACGTTGATGCGGATCTGGTCGTTGGACAGCGCCGTCAGCGACTGGCGCAGCGCTTCGACCGAACCCTGCACGTCCGCCTTGACGACGAGGTTGAGGCTCAGCTGGCCCTCGCCCTTGCCCATCTGCGCCATGATGTCTTCCATGCGGTTGCCCGCAGCGGCGACCAGGCGCGATTCGCGGCGCTTGGCGTCGCGCTGCTGCGCGACGTCCTTGGCCAGGCGCTCGTCGTCGACGACCACGAAGTCGTCGCCCGCGTCCGGCACGCCGGACAGGCCGAGCACCTGCACCGGGATCGACGGACCGGCGGCGTCGACCTGCTTGCCGGTTTCGTCGAACAGCGCACGCACGCGGCCGTACTGCACGCCGCACACGAGGTAGTCGCCCTTCTTGAGCTCGCCCTGCTGCACGAGCACGGTGGCAACCGGACCGCGACCCTTGTCGAGCGCGGATTCGATCACCGTGCCGTTGGCGCGGCCGGTCGGCGTGGCCTTGAGCTCAAGCACTTCGGCCTGCAGCGAGATCGCATCGAGCAGATCGTCGACGCCCTGGCCGGTCTTGGCCGACAGCTCGACCATCTGGGTCTCGCCACCGAACTCTTCGGCCACGACTTCCTCGCCGAGCAGCTCGTTCTTCACGCGCAGCGGGTCGGCATCGGACTTGTCGATCTTGTTGATCGCCACGATCAGCGGCACACCAGCAGCCTTCGCGTGCTGGATGGCTTCCTTCGTCTGCGGCATGACGCCATCGTCGGCGGCCACCACGATCACCACGATGTCGGTCAGCTTGGCGCCGCGGGCGCGCATCGAGGTGAATGCCGCGTGGCCCGGGGTGTCGAGGAAGCTGATGACGCCCTTGTCGGTTTCGACGTGGTACGCGCCGATGTGCTGGGTGATGCCGCCGGCTTCGCCGGAGGCCACCTTGGTGCGGCGGATGTAGTCGAGCAGCGAGGTCTTGCCGTGGTCGACGTGGCCCATGATGGTGACCACTGGCGGACGCGACGTCTTCTCGCCCTGCGTCTCCTCGACGTGGGCCAGCAGCGCGTCTTCCGCGGTCTCGGCATCGGCTTTGACCACGACGTGGCCGAGTTCTTCGGTCACCAGCGCGGCGGTGTCGTGGTCGATGGACTGGTTGATGGTCGCCATCACACCCATCTTGAACAGCGCCTTCACCACGTCGCCGCCCTTCAGCGCCATCTTCTGCGCCAGGTCGGCGACGGTGATGGTTTCGCCGATGGCGACCTCGCGCACGATCGGCGCGGTGGGACGGGTAAAGCCGCTGCCGGAGCGCGACTGTTCGGCCTGACGGCGCGTCGGCTTGGCCTTGCCACGCGAGCTGCTGGTGCGGCGCGCGCGCTCGGAAGCGCTCAGGTGCATCTGGCCGGCAAAGCGGTTGGTGCGATCGTCGTCCTCGACCGTCGACACCATCGCGTGCGAGCCGCGGGTCTTGTGCGCCGGTGCGCCACGCGCGGCTTCGGCGGCACGCGCCGGTGCGGGCGCGGGCTTCGGATGGCCGTGGCCGTGGCCATGACCGGGGGTGGCGACCTTGCGCACGGGCTCTTCGCTGTCGCCAGCCAGCTTGCTGGCGTCGGCGAGTTTGGCGCGCTCTTCCGCTTCGACCTTTTGGCGCGCGGCATCCTCCGCTTCGCGACGGACCGCATCGGCCTCGTCGGCGCGACGCTTGTCGTCGGCGGCCAGGCGCTGCTGTTCGGCGAGGTTGCGCTGCTTGGATTCCTCCAGCTTGCGCAGGATGTCGGCACGCTCGTCGTCCGGGTTGCCGGACTGCGATTCGGTCGGCTTGACCAGGGTCACCTTCTTGCGAACGACCACGTCGACCGTGGTCTTGTTCTTGCCGCCGCCGACGGTGATTTCCTGCTTGCGGCTGCGGTTGAGGGTGATCTTCTTCGCGGCGTCGTCGCCCGTCTCGGCCTTGTCGGCCTTGCCGTGCGCACGCTTGAGGAAGCCGAGCAGCTTGACTTTCTCGATGCTGGTGACGACCTGGTCGGGGCCGCTGAAGGTCATGCCGGCCTCGGCCAGCTGCTCCAGCAACTTCTCGACCGGCGTGTTCACCAGTTCGGCCAGCTTGCGGATGGTGGTTTGCTGCGACATTCGGATTCCGTGTCCTCGTGACGCGGGACGTATCCCGCGCGTGTTGACGTCATTCTAACCCCGTGTTCCAGGGCAGACCGACGCGGTATTCATTCGAACCAGTGCTTGCGCGCTTCCATGATCAGCGCGGCGGCACGGCCCTCGTCGATGCCTTCGACATCGGTGAGTTCGTCGGTGGCCATGTCCGCGAGGTCGTCGCGGGTCACCACGCCGCGCGCGGCAAGCGCGTAGGCGGTGGCTTCGTCCATGCCATCGAGTTCGAGCAGGTCGGCGGCAGGCTGGTGCTCCTCGAGCACCTCTTCCGCGGCCAGCGCCTCGTTGAGCAGCGCGTCGCGGGCACGCGAACGCAGCTCCTCGACGATGTCCTCGTCGAAGCCTTCCACCGCGAGCAGCTCGCCGACCGGCACGTATGCGATTTCCTCGACCGTGCTGAAGCCCTCGGACACCAGAATGCCGGCGATTTCCTCGTCGACTTCCAGCTTGTCCTGGAACAGCTGGCGTGCGGCAGTCTGCTCCGCCTCCGACTTCGCCGTGACCTGGTCCTGGGTCATCACGTTGAGCTGCCAGCCCGACAGGCGGCTGGCCAGACGCACGTTCTGGCCGCCCTTGCCGATCGCCTGGGCAAGGCGATCCTCGGCCACGGCCAGGTCCATCGAATGCTTCTCTTCATCGACGATGATCGACTGCACTTCCGCCGGCGCCATCGCGTTGATGACGAACTGGGCGGGGTTGTCCGACCACAGGACGATGTCGACACGCTCGCCGTTGAGCTCGTTGCTCACGGCCTGCACGCGCGAACCGCGCATGCCGATGCACGCGCCGATCGGATCGGTGCGGTTGTCGTGCGCGAGCACGGCGATCTTGGCGCGATCGCCCGGATCGCGGGCGCAGGCCTTGATCGACACCAGGCCCTGGCCGACTTCCGGTACTTCGAGCTTGAACAGCTCCATCATGAATTCCGGCGCCGCGCGGCTGATGAACAGCTGCGGGCCGCGCGGCTCGCTGCGCACGTCGAACAGGTAACCGCGCACGCGGTCGCCGGTGCGCAGCACGTCGCGCGGGATGCCCTTGTCCTTCGGGATGATGGCTTCGGCATTACCGCCGAGGTCGACGTAGATGTTGCCGCGCTCAACGCGCTTGACCACACCGGTGACCAGCTCGCCCACGCGATCCTTCCACGCGTCAACGACCTGCTGGCGCTCGGCCTCGCGCACGCGCTGCACGATCACCTGCTTGGCGGCCTGCGCGGCGATGCGGCCGAACTCGGGGTTCTCGATCGACTCCTCGATGTAGTCGCCGACCTCGACGCCCTCGACCTCGTCGATCGCGTCCATCAGGCGCACCTGGCGGTCCGGCGATTCCATGACCACGTCGTCGGCCACGACTTCCATGCGGCGGAAGGTTTCGTAGCTGCCGTCCTTCTGGTCGATGGTGACGCGCACCAGCACGTCCTCGTCGTGGTAGCGCTTCTTCGCGGCGGACGCGAGCGCAGCCTCGATGGCCTCGAAGATGACCTCGCGCGGCACGCCCTTTTCGTTGGCTACCGCATCCACGACCAGCAACAGTTCCTTGCTCATCTTTCTAACTCCGCACGGTCGGCGACATGGGCCGCCGGCATTGGATGGTGAATTGGTTGGTTATTTCTTCGCCTTCGAAGCGGCGCCCTTGGGCGCGCCCTTCGCCGGCTTGTCTTTGCCCGGCTTGACCGGGGCGAAACCCAGCGCGGCCCAGTCGGGGACCAGTCGCGCCTTGTCGATGTTGCCGAACGCTACGACGAACTCGTTACCGTCGAGGACGAAGACCACGTTCTCGCCTTCCACGCGCGCGATCTGCGCCTGCAGGCGGCGACGGCCGTCCTGCGGAAGCTTGAGGCCGACCTTCGCGTTCTCGCCCGCGAAGCGCTGGTAGTGCGCCAGCGTGAACAGCGGACGATCCAGGCCCGGCGAGGAGACCTCCAGCGTGTACTGCCCGCTGATCGGATCCTCGACGTCGAGCTGCGCGGACACTTCACGGCTCACCGCTTCGCAGTCCTCGATGGTGACCGAACGCGGCTGGCCATCCTCGCCGACGGCCTGCTCGGCCGGCACGTCGATGTACAGGCGCAGCACCGCGCTGCCCGGCGCCGCGAGGTACTCGGCGCCCAGCAGTTCCACGCCCAGCGACTCGATGGTCGGGGCGAGGAGCTTCGCGATCTCGACTGCTTTATCCGTCACGCGTCTGACTTCCTCGATGATGGATGGCTCGACGACGGCGATGCCGCCGCGCCACACGATGATGCAAGGCCTTGCGGAACACGCACTTCGGAAGCACGTGCCCGACAGGCACGAAAACGACAAAGGGCCCTTGCGGGCCCCTTGTCCGTACAGCTGGATGTCGGTGTGGTCGCGCGAGCAGAGCGCAACCACCAAGCCCGGCCTTTGGCCTTGGGAAAGCCTGTTTTTCAGGCTTTCCACAGGACCCTCAGGTCCCGGCCGAAGCTGGTAGCGGGGGCAGGCTCCGTGCTCTATCTGAGCGAACCGGTCCTAATCCCGCTGGGTACCACAAGCCGCGCATGATAGCGGATGGACCCTGACGGGCGCAAACCCCCCGATAGACCCATTCAGGCCTACCGTTTGGAAGCATCCACCCCAGCCGAAGCAGGAAGCATGGACGTCAGCCGATTCATCCAGCCGGTACCACCCGACCTAATGAAATTCGGTATTCGGCTGTTCGAAGCCGCGGGGTCGGGCCAGATGCCTGGGAGCCATATCCCGCGCCCAGACCCAGAGATGGGGTCGGGATTCGCGCTTACCAATATCCCCATCAACCGGGGAATGATGGCGATCGTCAGGGAGACCCGGCACCTCCCCGAAGACCAGCAGCACTCACTCATGTGCCGGGTAATGCACTTCGGCCAGGCACTTGAGGAGGCCGCAGCCGATCCGCGTCTCTCCGCCCATGTGCGCCCGGAGGGCGACGGTCTCATGGTAAGCGAGGAGTTCGTTGAAGCCTGCGCCATGTGCGCCTTCGATACCAGCAACAACAACCTTCGCCTGTCGATCGACAGCTTGGCTGAGATCATCGGGGAAGCGCCGGCAACGTAGCGTGCTTGGCCCCCTTCGAAATTGGTAGCGCCGGCACTTCTGCTGGCCGGAGAAGATTCAGCTCGCCGTTGGGCCCAAGGAGAATCGGGAGCCCATCAATGAAGCTCGTGGCGCAAGCAATGATGTCGGCCTTGCTCATGCTCATTTCAGGCGGAGCATGCGCCGAGCGCGTCTTCTATGAAATGGGGATTGCCCACCTGTCCGTAGGCTTTGACGTCAAGAAGAACGAAACGATCATCCGAAAGTGGTACATAGCCGCGATAGGACCGAGCGACCTCGCTGGGGATCTGCAGGAGTACGCGCGCTATTGCACCAAGAAGGCACTCATGGAAGCTGCGGGGATTCCCGACCTTCCAGACCTACCAAGCTTGCCAAAGGTGCCGGAAATAAGCTTGTTGGAGGCACAGACGCCCCCTCCTGCCGAGCCTGAAAGGCCGGAGCAAGCTCTCAGAGATTGATCCAAACCTCTGCTCGACCAGCCCATTCCATATTTGGTAGCGGGCCGGCACTGTTGCCGCTCCTTCCAAGAGGAGACCTTTCGCTGATTCTGCCGCGAGAGGAGCTAGGACATGGGTGCGCGCAGGGGGCCTACGCCGTACGCGGAAATGCAGGCGGAGTTGGGGAGGCTCCGCGACGACCTGTGGACGGTTCGGATGGCGATCATCAACCTGATGCCACCCGAGGCGAAGAAACTTCTAATGAGCCACTACGGCCGCCCAAGCGATCAGCCCCTCTGGGACTGGGCGTCGGAAACTGCCGAGAAGCTCATCGAGCAATGCCAGAACGTCATTCAGGCCACTTACCAAGGCCAGCCCTTTGGCGCACCGCGGGCCTATTGCCCTCTTTGTGGCGATGGCTCGTCCTCGTTCTACGAAGAAGGCTTTGCCCTCCCCACAGGCCTGATGCGCCACCTCACTGGCTACGGAAATATGAGGCAGTGCGAGGTGTTTCGTGCGGCGCTCGCTCTGGCAAAAGGCAACCAACGTTGAACTGCACGACTAGCCGGCAGTGAGACCAGTGAATGAGCGCTCGCAGCTTCTGACTGCTTCGCCGGCGCGCATCTCGAATGAAGCCGCGCCCCTCGCCGATTGCGATGTGCTCGGCTATTTGGCCGGCGCGGTTGGGCCTACTGGTTCAGGATATCGCACGATTCGTGACACCTTCCTTGGGCGCTTTCCTACCTGGCCCGAGCTAAGAAGGGGCACCAAAGGCACGGGCAGCGAAGCCCTCTTAAATGTGTCATAGACGTGCTGCCGCCAAAACGGCCACGCTTGATGGGGGCAGTTGATCGATAGGAAGCGTTGAAAGTCCTTCTCATCAGGCAAGGCAATGATTTGGTAATCGACTGCGAAAGTAGCCTCCAGAGAGTGCAGTACTTCTGAGTCGCCTTCCTCCTGTCCGAACACCGAGCGAATCCCGAACGTGACGAGCGCTTGAATGAAGTTCAGCTCCTCGCCTGTCTCCAACGTGCCGGTGAACCCTTCGGCCTTTACGGACCTCATGGTTTGGATAGTGGTCTTTCCCTCATGTAGCTCTGGCTGAAATTCGGCCTCGCGCTGCAATGAAGTAGTCCAGAGCGCTATGTCATGTAGCGCAAAGTACTCGGTAGGATCAAAGACCTTCGTCTTCTTAGCCATACTTCAGCCTTAGCTCCGCTTCGCCATCATCCACATGCCACTTGCCATCGTTTGTGGCCTGCGCGCTACTGAGTGCCTTCTTGACCTTAAGTAGCACCACTTCAGCTGATTCGCGCTTCTTCGGAGTTGATCTAGCAGGCGCGACGTCAACCTCTTTTACTGTCTCCCACACCTGGGGTGGGCCGAAAGCCAAGCTCGCGCGTTGCCCCAGAAACACTCGAACCTCTTCGATCTCTGAGCTAGCGCGAATCAACAAATCCATCGAGCGGGACTGCGTCACTTCTCCGCGTTCGTACTTGGAGAACGCATTAGCACCGCCGCCCAGAAGCTGTGCGGCCTGCTGTTGCGTCAGCCCAAAACGGGTTCGCCAGCCTTCAATCTCTTCAGAGGTCAAAAGGCCGTCATGCGCCCGTCTGGCGTCGGCGTAGCGCCGATCATTGCGTCTGGCTTGCTCTGGCAGAACGACGCGTTCTTCGCACACAGAGCAGACAGAAGCTTCGACGCCAGGCACCAGCAACGTAGCCCCTTCATAGGACAATTTTTTATCGCGGACCACCGGCGACAAAGTTCCGGTTTCACAGGCTGGGCAAATGGCACTCATGGAGCGACCTTGGGCGGATGGAATGAAGTGCAATAAACGTGACCGACGACCGATGGGCTCGGTATACGGAGCTTGACGTATAGCGTGGTCAGCCCATTCGGGCCTCGATATGTGGTGACGTAGTCGTCCCAAGAAAAGATGACACCGTTGCGGTCATAACGAAGGCTCGCTCTGTACTCGCTACCGCAGATGTGCGCGATGCAATCACAAGCCTGCGCAAGGCTGAACCCCAGTGCTTGGTAGTCATCTTCCGCGTTCTCCGAGAACACGACCTTGCACACCTTTGCGAGGTCATTGATCTGGCTTAGCGGATATAGTGGGCCCGGTACCAAGTGAAATCAACCACCGTGGTTAGCAGTCCGGGTATTTCACACTGCAATGACGGTCTCATCAAGCCCTGCGACCACTACTCGCCGCCCACCCTCGCAAATCGGCGGTGCCCAGCCATTGCGCACTCAGCCCACAGCGACGCGCCTGCTAGGGGGAATGCCGTCGAGCGACTCCACGCCCCCTTGCCCGCCGCCCTCTGTGCTATGACCTTTCGAGGCGAGCTCTCGCTTCCTTCTTCCCGAGCCCTCGCACATTCGCCAACTTCTGGAGCTGCGCCTGCCTGGGCGCTGCTTTGCCACGCTCCCAGTTGTAAATGGACAGGGCGCTTACTCCGACAAGAGCGCCGAAGTCGGCTGCGGACAGCCCCAGCCTCGCTCGATGCGACTTCAGGCCATTTGCACTGAATCGAATCCGCCCATGATCCGCTTGCTTCACTGGTTGCGCCGGGAGCGCCTTTGCGGTCTGCTTGACGGCCCGCTCAAGGTTTGCAACCTGGCGCTTCAGCTCAGCGATCTCACGGCGGTAGGTGCTGCTGGCTTTCTTTAAAGCTTCGACTTCCCCACGCACTTCCTTGCGCGCTAGCCGGGAGATCTCTGTTTTGAGCACAGTTCCGAGGTTGGGCATGCTTCTTCACCATATAGTGGGACACCCACCCTACCATCCAGTCCTGACCTTGGAGCAGTCAGCGGATCCGTTCAAAGCCGAAGAGACGCTTGAGTGGATGCTGTCGCCGTTCGAGGTGCGCTTTCAGTAGTTCGGCCCCGATCATGCTGTACACAATGCCGTTGCCTCCATAAGCCATCGCGAAGAGCACCCGCGGCCCCCATTGTTCGTGCGGTCCGAAATACGGCAGACCGTCCGGCGTTTCCGCGAACGTGCCGGCCCAGCTGAAGGCCGGCCGCAGGGCGAGTTGGGGAAACAGGCTGCCAATGCGCTTTACAAGCAGACCCGCCTTCTTCTCTACTCGAGCGTCGCGCCGCTTGGGTATGTCAATTGCATCGTCCTCGCCGCCCACCAGCAGGCGCGAGTCGCCTGTCGATCGAACATATACGTACGGCCGCGCTGTCTCCCATAGCATCGTCTTCGACAACGCCCCGAGTTCTAGCGGTTCGGAGATGCAGGCGTAACTGCTGCGGTTTCGGGCGAGGTCTTGATCGATCCAGCGTTGTGCTTCGTAACCAGTGGCGACTACGACGTGACTTGCAGTCACGGTCAAGCCGTCTTCACTCGTGAGCCTCACTTGGCGGGGCGTGATGCGGCTTGGCATTAGCCGGGTGAGGACGTGAACGCTGGCGCCGCGCTTGCTCAGACGCTGCAAGAGCCGATTCGCCAAGCGGTACGGGTCCAACCGGGCGGCAGCGTGCGTGAGCAGACCCGCCGGAGCATGGAATCCGTAGGTCGATGCGATAGCGTCGCCCTCCAACCAGTGCGTATCCAGTCCCGCGTGCCGTCGCGCCTCATACTCCCGGCGCAGTCGCGCGACGTGCCATCGTCGGCTGGCGAAGTACAGACTGTCGCTACGACCGTAGTCGACATCGCGCACGTCGCGCGCAAGGTCGCCCAGGTCCTCGATGGCCGCTTCGCACGCACGATAGGCGGAGACCGCGTTCGCCTCGCCGTGCGTACGAGACAACTCGGTTAGGTGCGTGTCGATCTCGTACTGCAGCAGCGCGGTACTGGCCGCGCTGCTGCCCCATCCAATGTCCCGCTGCTCGAACACCGCGACCTCATAGCCGGCCGTGGCGAGCGCATCAGCGACGATGGCCCCGGTGATCCCGCCTCCGATGACCGCAACCTCGCAGCGCAAGTCGCACTTTAGGGGGCCGAACGGATGCATTAGCCCATTCTTGATCGCCCAGAACGGATATCCGCTCTTCAAGTCCATTAGCGGTCTTCCGCGTGGTCGCGCTTGCGGCGCGACACCATGACTTGGCCCACGATTGCCGTGAGAAGGATGGCGGCGTTCGTAGCGATGAAAACACCGTTACCGACCAGCAGGCTGTATGCCACGAAACCCGCCGAGGCAACACATTGACCCAAGAATAGCCAGCGCGAAACGGCACGCGCGTCTGGGTCGCGTGCCGTTACGACGATTTGGCGGATCAGTGTCGCCAAGAGTACCGCCGATGATAGCCAGCCGATGACATCCGGACCCATGCAGCGCCCCGCAACCCGTGGCCTAATGTCTCGCGACGCGCCCTACTTGCCTTCGAGTCTATGCTTGAGTCGGCTCATCTCGTCGTGACCTTCGCGCACCGAGGCATAAGCCTTCGTTACCACATCGCGGGCGGGGGGCGAGAGTTCGGCATCCTTGAGTGCATCTTCGAACTTGTGCTTGATGTGGTCCTCTCCGCGCTCAACCTCCATGACGATCGCTTCGTCGCCCTTCGACATCGACGCGCGCAGGTTGACGAATACTCGATGTGCGGATGCTAGCACGGTGCCCTCGTCTTCAGCCTTGCCACCCAACGATACGACGTAGGCCTGCATTGCTGCCGCTGCCGCTTGACGCTCACTTGCCCTTCGCGAGAAGTGTGTCCGGAAGTCAGGGTTCTCAGCGTCTTCGGCGGCTTCCCGATAGCCATTGACGCTATCGATCGTCGTTTCGATCAATCCATTGATGAGCCGGATTTCGTGGTCGTTCTTTGACATGCTGGCACTTCCTAAGGGATACGAGACCCGAGTATCAACATGCGCACAGCGACGACGTTGTGAACGGCAATGTGTTCACACCCTACTGACACCATGCATGAATGTTGGTCCAGTTGCAGTGCCGGGTGTACTCAGCCCTTTGGTCCGCCCATGACGGGCAAAACAATGCCGTTGATATAAGACGACATGACCGGAGAGGCGAGAAAGACGAACGCCGGCGATAGTTCCTCGGGCTGTGCGGGGCGGCCCATAGCGCTATCCTTCCCAAACTCTGCCACCTCCTTGGCCGGCTTATCGGCAGGATTGAACGGCGTCCAGACAGGTCCAGGCGCAACTGCGTTCACTCGAATCCCGCGCTCAAGGAGGTTGGCTGCCAACGCTTTTGTGAATGCGTGCACCGCGCCCTTGGTGGCTGAGTAGTCGATAAGCTTTGGGCTACCGAACAGGCCCGTGACCGAGCCACAATTGACGATTGAGGCGCCGCGTTGCATATGCGGTAAGCACGCCCGCGCCATTTGAATGTAACCGACCACGTTGGTCTGAAGGGTCTCCTGCAGATGCTCATCGCTCAAATCCTCGAGACGGTCTGCGTGCAGTTGGAACCCCGCGTTGTTGACCAGCACATCGATCTTTCCGAACGTCTTGGCTACCTTGTCGGCAGCGCGCTTGCAAAATTTGGAGTCGCGGACGTCGCCGGAAATTAGGATGGCACGACGGCCTTCTTGCTGGATCCAGCGCGCCGTCTCTTCGGCATCTTCGTGTTCATTCAGATACAGCACGGCGACGTCGGCACCTTCGCGGGCAAACAACACAGCTACGGCTCGGCCTATACCCGAATCAGCACCCGTGACGATGGCGGCAAATCCCGCTAGCTTTCCGCTGCCCGCGTAATCCCACGCCTCGAATGCCGGCGACAACCGTAGGTCGGCTTCGCTACCGGGCTTGTCCAAATGCTGCGTGGGCATTTTGACGGGCTGCATCTTCACGCCCGCCTGGACGGCACCCTTCTCGCCCTTCGTAGGCTTGGTACGCGCGTCCTTACTATCAATCACGTCCTGCAGCTTGCGTTGCCGGGCAGCCGTTTTTGCAGCTTGGCCACGCAGCGAGGCGTTCGGTTTGGAGCTCTTGGTCGATTTCATTGGCAGTCTCCACAAGGGAGAATGCATGTTGCTAGGAGATCGCGTGGGCCCTGCGTGATGGCAGCCTGGCCCGTGCGCAGAAGCCCGCGGCGCGTTGCGGGCTTACCCGCGCGCCGAGGGGAAGGCGGCGCGGAGTCGCCAGATCATCCACGCGCCGCTGATGACTAGCGCGAACGCGATCGCGAACAATCCGAACGGAACGACCCATCCGAGGATGTCTACGATGGTCCTCAGAACGTCCCCAGTCCCTCTACTTATCGTTGCGAAGAGTCCATTGAGTAGAAGTGCCGCTAGCGCGACCACGGCACCCTGCCAAATGCGAGCGCTCGCTTTGCGCTCCTTCTTGCGATAGTCGCGTTCCAAGTTCATGCGCCCAGTCGGCCTGAGTCGCGCAGATGGGACTGTGAAAACGCGCCCCAAGCGCTCCTTGGGTTCATCTGCCGCTCACTGATCGCCCCAAAGCGCTGGACATGGCTCTTGGCGCTTAGTGACTTACTAGTGAGAAGCGCGCCTTCTCCCATGCCTCATGAATATCCCCTCGTACGTCTGCCCAAGTGAGCCCCGTAGCATGCGAATAGGCCTTCCAAAGTTCCAGGGTCGCAGCTTCCGCACGCCGCCAATTTGCCCCATACAGCTCATGTGCACCCTCGCCTATCGCACCGATCAAAAGGCGGTACGCACGCCCGTCTAGTTCCCTGCTCGTCATTACTGTTCCACTAACGCCCCAAGGTTAGGGGCCCTGCACGTGTACGCTGACCTTCGCTAGCGCAATGTGAAACCGCCAGCAAGCATTAACGCCTCCGGCCAATGCTCTACCGCTGTGGGCAACTCGGCGTTACACAGCGCGATGGCCATCGGAACGGTCGCTCGCCGTAATCGCGCCCGACAGGTCAGGCACCTGCTCGCCAGTAGCGGCGAGCACGAGCTCCCGAAATAGATAGGGCTTCCGAAGCACTACGACGCCGTCAGGGAGGGCCACCTCCGAGGTTTCGTACGCGGTCGTCAGCACTACGGATAGCTCGGGGTGGTGTTTCAATATTCTGCGGGTCAGCTCGATCCCGCTAATGCCATCTGCAAGATGGACATCGACTACCACGGCATCGAATGGTCGCTGTTCAAGCAGCGCCCATGCGCTCTCTGCATCTCTGACGGCCCGAACTTCTAAGCCCACGTCGGTCAACGCCATCACGGCCGTCTCGGCCAACAACTCGTTGTCTTCCACAAACAAGAGCGATCGCATGGTGGCACCTCTGCTGTCTGTTTAACGCTCCTGCAAGCTTGACCGCCTCCTCTGGGCGCGACCGTAGAAATGGTGCCGTCAAACTGCGGTGAAGGGCGCCGAGACGGCGGTATAGTCCGGCTACCCCCTGCGGGATGTAACCATGTGCTATTCCGCCCAGATATGGGCCGACTACAAGAAGTTCACCCGCCAATTTGGCGCCATCCTTAGCGTAGGCGACTTCACGCGTATCTTCTGGGAGCGCCGGGAGGGCAGCAGCCCGAAGATTCCCAAAGCGATTGAGCAAGCCTTCGCCGAGCCTCGCGACGAGTTCGAGTCCCAAGTGAAGCGGATGATCGACGAGGCTCGCGATGCGGAGCTGGCTCGCATCGAGGAGCGCGTCGCCCTGCAGCAGGCCAAGATCGTCGAGGCCGAGTCCGCCCTCCAGAAGCGGGTTACCAAAAAGTCACAGGAGGTCATCCGCATCGCACAGAACCGGATCGCCGCTGAGTCGGCCAAGGGCGCGAAACTGCTTCGGGTGGAAGCCGCCGAGGATGACGACCGGATCTGGCCTGGCGATTACACGCTGGTGATGGTGCAGGAGGACGGCCGCAAGGTCATCAAACCGATGCGTTACCAGTGCCGGTTACCTGGCTGGACGCTTGCAGACGAAAAGGCAAAGCCGGGCACATACAACGCCAGGCGAGACAACCTGAAGACGGTCTGGCGGAAGCTCTACGGCCACCATCACGGAATCATGGTCGCAACGCACTTCTACGAGAGCGTCGCTCAGCACGACTACGAGCATCGAGCTTTGAACGAGGGCGAGCGACCCCGGAGCATCGAGCTGGAATTCACCCCACAGACGGGAGAGCCTCTTTACATCCCCGTCCTCTGGTTCCGCTGGGCCGATGGCGTTGAGGAACTGCTGTCGTGCGCTGCCATTACAGATGTTCCCGAGCCAGAGGTGGCTATGACGGGGCACGATCGGACGATCATCAACATCAAGCCGGAGCACGTCGATGCCTGGCTCAATCCCGACCCGACGAATCTAGCCGCGATGGACATGATCTTGGAGGACAAGCGGCACCCGTACTACGAGCACCGCTTGGCCGCCTAGCATGCCTGCGCATGAGGAATGGATCAGTGCTGCCGATGTTCGTCGGGCACATAGCCTAGCTCAATGAGCATGTCGGTGATTCGCACGCTGGCGTCCTCGATGCAGGCGTCGTTCGCCGCTTCGAGGATCTCGTCGGCCAGGTCCGCAAACCGCGGCATGAAGTCGCCCTCCTCGGGGAAGCGATCCTTCAGGTCGTCAGCGGACAGGCGTAGCTGCCGGAGCTGGGGTTCGATTTGGGGCCAGGCGAGCTTCGTGGTCATGGCGGGAGCCTCATCTTGCGGCGCGATCCGCGGCGGGGATGGGTGGTATCGACATGCTCGCCACCACCGGTGACGGCCGACGGCTCACGGCCGTTCCGCCCGCGCTCTACTGCCTCACGGATCGCGGCCTCCCACTTCACCGCCCATGCCTCCATATACCGAGTCGCGCCAGCTTCCGTCCGGGTGAAGACGTAGCGCGGTAACCCAGTCGGATTCAGGCAAAGCCGCCAAGGGGAGTCAGGATCGTAGTTGGCCAGGCATGCCGCTGCGACGGCGCGGTCGCCCAGGTAGAGGCCGGGACCGTCGATGTAACGCTGGAAGTGGAAGCCGGCGGGGAGCATGAGGCCATCCTATGCCCGGCCGTCTCACTGGGTGCGACAGCCCGCGGCCATTGCTACACCACAAAAAGGCCCGAGGCGGATCTCCCGCCGCCTCGGGCATCTCCCGTCCTTGGATCGGAGTCCCCGGGCTACATGTGGGTCATGACGCCGCGAGGCGAAAAAAGTCTGCCCACCGGCACGTGGACGCAAAGTGATACCGGACCAATAGTGCGCGGCAGCAGAGCGCAGGAGAGCCGCAGCAATTCGCATGGCCGGCCGTCTGGGTTCATTAGCCGCTCAGTAGCGGATCATCAGCGCGTCGCACGGCACATCCGTGGCGGCTGCTGGAGTCATGTCGACTCGGTAGCTGGTCGTCGTCTTATTACTGATGTTGTGCGGAGGCAGAACGCCCGATCCCTTTGCCGACAGCAAGATCATGTAATTCGCGTCCAGTTCGGTGTTCGGGAGGGTAACGGTGTAGTTCGCCGTCCCGCTCGGAATCGTGAAGTCATGGATGAGGTTGCTACCCTGCCCCGGCACGCTGCCGCGGCTAATCGACCGGACGCCGCACATCTGCATGCGGTCGGTGATGTAGAACAGGTTGGTCCCGTTCGTGATCGGTAGCGGCTGGCCGTTGTCCGTGGAGTAGTGGTAGATGTGCGCCGGCTCAACTCCCGTACTGGCCGGCTGATACCAGCCGCGCATCGACTGCAGGTGGTAGAACGAGTTGCCAATCGGGAAGCTCGTCATCTCCGTGGGATCGACGTACACGCCATAACCCGTCGTCCCCGGCGCGCCGTTGATCATGGTCATGTGCATGGAGATGTTGTCGCAGCCACCCAAGTAGATGCCGTGCGACGCGCCGCCGTGTTGAATGTTGGTGCTATAGAAGGCGACGTGGCAGGCGTTGCCCTGCCCCGTGTTCCCCGTCAGCCAAAGACCGGCCTTCGCCGTGGTCACGCCTGACTGCAACGTTGTATTGATGAATGTTGAGAAGCTCATCGTCTTGCCGCCGTACGGGCCAGCAGCGCCCGTAGCGCGCAAGGTCAGGCCGACGAAGCGGTAGTTGCGGCAGATGAGGTTCTTGGAGTACCAGCCGACGACGTTATCGATCAGCAGGGTGTAGTCGGCGAGGCTGTCCGCATCGATAGTGATGTCCTCGATACCGACGGAGCCGTAGTCAATGTTGTTGAAGTTGAACATCGCGCCGGCATAGGACGCGCCGGTCCACTTGATCGTGGTGCCGACCGTCTGGGCAAGCGTGCCCACGTAGCCCGGGTAGCCCGCACCCGAGCCCTTCAGCGAAAGGGGCCGCTGGATCAGGATGTTCGTGGAGATGCAGTACGTACCGGGCGGGAAGAACAGCGTTCGAGCGTTGCCGGTGTTGCAGAAGTCCAGCGCGTTGGTGATCGCCAGCGTGTCGTCCGTAACCCCGTCGCCTTCCGCGCCGAAGTCCTTGACGCTGACCGTATCGAGCAGGCGGGACTGGATGCTGCGGACAACCGCGCCCGAACCGTCCTGCAGGAAGGCAATCGCATCCGCGTCGCCTGCGTCCGCGATGATGTCCTCGCGGGTGTAGATCAGGACGTCATCAGCGGTGTAGAGGTGGTAGTCGTAGACCACCCCTGGGGTGAGGTACATGATCGCCTCACCACGCGCGTCCAGAATGATCGGGTTGGTGTTTGCCACCGTCCCCGCCCGATTCATGTACGTGGCCTGCGGCGTGGTCGAATTCGCCGCGTAGGTGAAGAGCTTCGCCCCGGCTGCCGGCGTACCGTCGTCCAGAAGGAACTGCTGCTTCGCGGTGGGGCTGAGTAGTGCGGTCGCCATCCTTGGCGGCTCCTGAAATGTCAAAGCCCCCGGGGTCGGGGGCTTGTGGTAGGTTTCGCCTTGATGGAAGGCGACATGTCCAAGAAGTCAGAGACCCCGGGAGAAACCGCTCGGAGGTGGTATGTCGTGTTGTTCGGGAAGGAAGACGCCGATGTGATCAGCGAACTTCAGGCGTACGCGCTGATCGCATCTATCCTTGGCTTAATTGCCTGCGCGTCGGCGACCTTGTTCTTCCTCTTTCGCAGTTAGCAACAGCGCCTGAATCCCACTGCCTCGCTGAAACTGCGTCTGTTGCCCAAGCCAGTTGACGAGGTTAGGACTAGTCATGGCTCGGCTCGCAAGGTTGCCCGCGGCCATTGATCCGAGAATGCCGCCAGCCACCGGGTAGTTGCCCGTCAGCCCAGCTGTTGCGAGTGAACCGATGCCGGCAGCCTGAGTGACAGCCGCGCCGGTGCCGCTCGGGTTCGCGAACACCTTGGAGCCCTGACGCAGGTTGTCCGCGACTCGCGTGATGGACTCCACCTGGCTGCGGAATTCCGGCCCCAATCGATTGAACAGCGCCGAGCGGGCTGCGGGGCTCAGGTTGTTCCAGTTCGTCAGGAAGGTCTGGGTGCTGAAGGCGTCGCCGGCCGCGTTCTGGTTCGAACTGGTAGCGCGCCCCATGCGGTTTAGGACGGCGGCCGCAACCTCTTTGCGCGAACCTTCCGGCAGGCTCTTCATCATGGCGGAGAGCGTAGACGCGCCTTCCTTCGTGCCCTGCGTAGCTGCTTGGAAGATCGCTTCTGGCGTGTCGCGATTGACGATGCTGGAAATGGCATCACTACGGTCTTGCACGGCCCGGTAGTAGCGATTGGCTCGGTTGAAGGCCCCGATGGCCTCAGGCCCAGCACCCTCCGCTGCGCTGCGGATGTCCTCAGAAAGCGCGCCATAGAGCTGACGCCAGTCACGAACAGGCACGTCCGGGTTGAACACGCCGCGCTCGACTTCCTTGCCGACCAGCGTGCGGAGCTTGCTCACGCCCTCATACGGAAGACGCTGCGAGACGGGGCCGCCAAGGCCCTGCGACGCAGGCGTGGCGTCCTTACCGAAAGCCTCCTGAATGCCGCGCAGGCGGGCGTTCTGGAACAGTGGGGAGAGCGCTGGCGCGCCGACAATCTCGGGATTGAGGTCGGCGATGGTTGCCCCAGCGTTCGCCACCGGGATGTTCCCCTGCGGCATGGCTTGGTCGAGGCGACGGTAGAGTGCGTTGGAGGTCGCGCCAGTGCGGCTCGCGAAGGTGTCGTCTGCGGAACCCGCAACGCCACGCTGGATTGCGCGGCCAGCCGTCACTGCGTCCGCACGCGGCGACAGTTCATTAGCCATCTGGCCCAGTCGGCTGCCAATCTGAGCCGCCTGCTGCTCGCTCTTCCCGGCCATCACTCCAGCAGCACCAGGAGTGCGAGCAAGCGCCGATTCCAGAGCGCGTGCAAGCCGACCTTCAGTCGCCTGCCCCACGGTTGGGGTGGTGCCTGCGGCCTCGAAGTCAGCGATATTCGACTGCACCCGCTGACGCCCCGCTTCGCCACCTCGCGTAACGCCCCTCGCGCCGGCCGCGGCGGTGTAGCGGGCAGCGCCGGGAGCGAGCCCGCCAGCGAGTCCAAGCAGCGACTGCACCAACGGGCTGGCACCCTCTTCCTTGGCATAGCTCGCCGCACCTGCGCCCGTTGCTGCGCTAATGGCCTGCATGACGGGATTAGCGCCGAGGGCGCGCACGCCAGATGCTACCCCCGCACCACCAGTAAGGGCGGCTCCAGTAACAGCCTCGCCAACGTCTGACGCGATGCGCTCGCCACGAGTCTCCGGGCGCGCGACATCGCGGCTGGTCAGAAATGCCTGTGCAGCTTCACGAATGGTCGGCAGTCGATTGGTCGCGAACTTGAACAAGCTCATGCCCGGTAGCGACTTCACGCTTTGATCGATCATGTCGAGCGTGCCGGCAGCGCCCTGTGTAACCGAGCGTCCGGCAAGCTGGGCAGTCCGGTTTCCAGCCTGCTTTGGCGCGGCCTTGGGCTGCGCATGCTGAGACTGTACGAACGCGATGATCTGCTCGTTCGTAGCGCCCTCAGGCACCTCTACGCGCTTGATGCTCCCGTCCGGGAACTGAACACGCTTGATCGGCATTAGTCGAGAACTCGGAATCCAGTGAACTGCGCCGGGGCGGGACTCGCGGCCTTAGTGGGCTCGGCGTTTCGGCGGAAGTCGTCAAACCGCTGCTGGTTGAAGATTTGCGGATAGCTCGCCACTTGGTTTTCGATGCCGCGAGCAATCGTCCGATACAGCTCGTCAAGCTGGCCCTGAATCTGCTCACGGGAACGCGGATCGGCGAGCGCCGCGAATCCATTCGGATCGGCCAGCGCTTGGTTGAGCATCGGCAGTTCGCCCGGCTGAAGGACGCCAGTGTTGTAGATG
This sequence comes from Lysobacter panacisoli, assembly GCF_009765165.1. NCBI lineage: Bacteria > Pseudomonadati > Pseudomonadota > Gammaproteobacteria > Lysobacterales > Lysobacteraceae > Lysobacter > Lysobacter panacisoli. Next base: position 2,936,239 of record NZ_VLNU01000001.1, on the reverse strand, counting down.
ATGCGAAGGGCGGCGCGGGCGTTGTTGTAGGCGTTGCCCAGCCGGCCGCGCGATGCGCCATCCAAAACGCTATCGGCCTTGCTGATCTCGCCCAGCGCGGCATCAAACGCCTTGAAGGTGTTGAGCGCGTCCTTCGTCTCCTTGAAGTCACGGCGAACCTTCGCGGCCTCGCCTGCAGACAATGGCGTCACGCCAGTGCCAGCGCGTGCATCGGGCTTGGAGACGACAGAGATTTGGCCTGTCTCATTGTTGCGCTGGGCAACAGTGCCAGGAGGGAGGCCCGCTGCGGCCGCTTCTTGCGGAGAAAGCTGGCTAAACGATCTGTCCTTCGCTGGCGTGCGGCCGAGCCCCTGCCCCGGACCGAAGCGATTAGCGGCCTGCGCGCCACGGGGCAGTTCGACGTGGACGTGGTCGCCCTCGTCAATCGCCTCGTATCCCATCTGCTTCGCAAGCGCGATGAACTGCGCCTTCTCTTCGGGCGGGACGACAAAGTCGCCGCCAGTGCCGGCCATGTGCTGGCTGTTGGCCGCGCCGCCCACCTTTGCGTTACGTTCCGGGTCGCGGTACAGGCTCGTCACCTGTGCGCCGTTGGAGGCGAGACGCGGGAAGTCCTGCGTCGGGTCCAAGACAGCACCGCCCTCAACGCCATAATTCGGCGCAGAGAAGCTACCGGCGCGCGGGTCGAACAGCATCTTCTGCTCGCCACCATCGCCCGTAGGAACGCCGACGTACTGCATGGATGGCGGTGCAAACGGAACTTCGGCGATTACGCGCCCGGATGCATCGAAACGCTTCGCGCCCGGGCCAAGGGTGAACTGCTCCGGCTGCTGATCGCCAGAAACCGACGCAAGGAATTTGTTGAAGTTCGCATCCAGCGCGGGGTCATGCTGACGCGGGAGCGATCCCGGCGCAGCCATGCCAAGGCCCTCGGTAAGATCAACGATCTGACCGTAGAGGTGGCCCTTCATCTGCTCGGGAGCGCTCGGGTAGATGCGCGCAAGCTGCGACAGGTTCGCAATCTGCGAATCGCGATCAGCGGCCTTCTGCTTGCTCGCCATGCCCTGCACCTGCAGACCGGCATCCGGATCGACGCCGTAGACCTGAGACAGTGCGGACTGATCGCCACCAAGCGCCGGCTGTAGGAATTCGCCGAGCGTGCGCTTGCGGCGCTGCTCCTGCCCTGCCTGCTGCCCTTGGAGGAACTGGCCGAAAATGTTGGGCGTGTCGATCTGCGCCATTAGATGCCACCCCAGCGGTCGAAGAGGCCCGGGCTGCTGCCGCCGCGGTTGCCGTATGCGTAGCCACCGATGCCAGCCAACTGGCCGAGCGCACTGCCCCATGCATTCGCACTGCCTGCGATGCCAGAGGCGCGGGCGTTGCCTGCGTTCATCAGTGCGTTGCCGACGTTGCCCGCAGTCGCCTGCCCCAGCGCGTTGTTCTGGTTCGTGGCCGTCTGGCCGATGCCAGCGAGTGACGCGAGACGGTTCATGTAGGGCGAGTAGCCCTGCTGGTCGGCGTAGTTCTGGCCGAACTGCGTCAACGCCTTGCCGGCCTTGCCCGAGAACAGGCCGCCGCTAGCCGCGGCAGAGCTGTCCAGAGCGCGCACGCCTTCCGTCAAGCCGAACTGGTAGCCCGGCTGGTTGCGGAAGCGGTCGAACGCCTGCGCCTGCGTCGTGGACACGCCTGCGCCCGTTGCAGGGGCCGCAACCGGCTTCACCCGGTCGTACACCTCCTGCATGTGCGAGGCGAGCTTTCCGAAGTCCTCGCCGCGCGTGAAGGCATTGCCCGGCGCGTAGTTGTGGAACTTCGCCACCTCGTCCCACGCCGTGCGATACGACGGATCGGACGTGTAGAGCGCACGGTTGACCTGATCGCCGTCCCTGAACCACTCAATGGGACCGCCAGCCGTCGCCGTGCTGAAGTTCGACGTTGGCAGGCCGAGCAGCGTCATGTACTCCTGCAGGCCAGTGATGCCCGCCTGACGGAACGGCTCGTTGTCCGTTCGCGCCTGGTTGAACATGTCCCACTGCACCTGCGCGGACTTGTCCGCAGAGGCGGCAGACGTGTTCGCTGCGCTCTTCGACGCCTTCGACGCCTTGTTGGCACCGTAAATGGTCGCAGCGGCCGTTACGCCGGCAACAATCCATGTCATACAAACATCCCCTGAAGCTCGTCCGTGAACTCCGAAACCTCGGGGGCATGCGTCAGCAGCCCTTCCGGCTCGATTACATGCGCCTCGATCACCTCAAGGTCGCGTTCGTTGTTTGGGTTGGTGTGCGCCGTGAACAGCAGGCTGTCTTCGTGGGCGTAGAACGCCCGCTTTGCGCCGGGGGCGGCAACCCAAATGTGCGGGGCCGTGATCGTCTCCATGCCCCGGTCCGTGTTGACCGTGACCGAGCCCTTGATGAGCATCACGATGTGCTCATGCCGGTGGATCTTGCCGACGATGATGCTGCCGGCCTTGATCGGTAGGGCGCGGCCGTAGATGCCGTCTGCGAAGTAGTGTTCCGGCTCGTTCTCGACCTGCGGGAACTGCAACAGCAGGTCTTGAAGCTGGAAGATCTTCTCGCGCGTCGGAGCCGGGCCAATGACATGAACCGGAGCGATTTCCTCGCGCGCAGGCGTAAGGTCCAGCGTCACGTCGTAGAACGTGACTGCATCCGTGCAATCCATCCGTCTTCCTTGTTAGAGGGCGTGCGAGCCCGGACGCGGCGGCGGCTCACCCGGCTCAGGGATCGTTCCCGAGCCCGGCAGGCTGGCCGTCTGCGCTACTTCTGCGGTCGTGGCCGCTGTCGTGGCGATCTGCGATGCGAAATCCGACACCGCGATGGCGTAATTCGTCGTATCCGCCAACTGCACCTGAGTGCTCGTAATCACGCCTTGCACTTGTGGGATGCTGGGGCCGTTGATGCCGCCCAAACGGTCGGCAAATGCGCCCATGAGCTTGTACCAGCGCGGGAGTATGTAGATCTTGCCGTTACGCACCTCGGCCAACGGCTCATCGATGCGGGGCAGCCAGTCCGAGACGTTGCGACGCCCGCCACCGCCCGCCCATGCAGTCGGGGATGCCGTAGTCGCGATGCCAAACTTGATCTGGCAATCGACAACAGCCATCAGAACACCGCGCCGATGGAGAACGAATTGACCGTGTGCGTGTCCGCTCCGCCATAGGCCGATTCGGTGATGCGAGAGACCACGCAGTCCGGAGCCGGCTGGCCGGTGATGTCGATAGCCAGCCCACCAGCCGTAACCGCGACCTTGAACGTGTCGGTCGTGGAGTCGCGGACGAAGTAGATCTCGCCCTCGTTCAGCCCGGTCGGGATCGTGCCGCCGTAGAAGGTGATGGTGTCGTTGTCCGCGTAACCGTGCGCCGGAGCCGTAACCGTGTCGTTCGACAGGTTGATCTGGAATTCACGCGGGGAGCCGCCGTTAGGGGCGAGGCCCTTGAAGATGGAGCCTGCCCACAGACCGACCCAGCGCACGGTGTGGGTCGCGCCTACGGTGAAGTTGGCCGGGGCCGACAGGTTGCGTACGCCAGCCGAAGCTGCGTTGAACGTGCAGGACACCCGCGCATAGCCGCCACCCGTCAACTCACCCGAACCCGTCAGCCCCGGGAAGGCGCTGTGTAGGCTCATGGTGTCGATGGTGATTGCGTCGAGCGCCTGGTTGCGTGCAGCCGTGGTCAGGCTCAATTACTGAACCCTATAGGTGAACTGGAAGAAGAACGACCGCGAGCCGGTCTGAGTCGCGTAGAAGCTGACCGTGGCGCGATCGTTCGTGGAGTCGCCGAAGACGCCGCACGACTCAACCGACGATCCCGCAAAACCGGCAGCTGTGCCGGCCAGTTCGTTCTGATTCGCCAGGTTGGAGGCAATCGGAAGACTGACGTTGATTGTCGACTGCGTACCGGCAGCCGCCGTCGTGGTCAGGTCGAACTTCCCACTCACAGTCACCGTGTTGCCAGTACGAAGGTACTGGCAGGTGAAAGGAGTGGACGTTGCCACGTTGCCGCCATTGGTCAGCGTCGGCGTGTAGGTGCCTGACGTGATGAGGGTGGTCGGAATGTCGATGGTCGGGGCACCGGCAACGCCATCGCCGTTGGTGACGGTGATGCGCCCAGACGTGCCTGCAATCGTGCGCACGGCCCACGTACCGGCACCGGTGCGCGCGGCCATGCCAGTGGTCGAAAGCGCCGCTACGGCCGTCAGATCAGCGTCTGCGTCCTGCTTGGCGCTGGTCGCCAGTCCATGCCACGCCTGCAGGTTTGCGGACAGGGTCGGCGTGAGCGTGCCGGACTCAGTAATCGGGCCGCCCGCCCAGGTGATGCCAGTAGCGTTCGCCACGGCCACGCTGTTGACCGTGCCCGCACCCAGCGTGAGGCGAGCGCCGGCCGCATTCACGTCATCCAGCAGGGTGAGCGCGTAGTCCGTAATCGGCTTCGGCTCCAGCGCACCGGTACTGCCGCGCGCCGGGAAAGTGTTCACGCCGTATGGCGAGAAGGCGTAGGTGGCGATGAGTGCCGGAGTGAGGCGAACGGTCGCACCGCCCTGCACTGCCGGGATCATCTCGACCCCTGTTAGCGTCGCTGCCGGCCCATAGGCGCTGATCTTAGCCATTCGAGACTTCCGTGTCGTAGTTGAAGCCGTACCACGCGATGCGCACGGGCTCGCTCGTCCAGAGCTTGTAGTAGCGGCGACGGGATCGACCCATGCGACGCCAGATAGCGCGGTTCGTGCGCTCGCCGATCTTTCCGAGGCGGCGCGGGTGGGCACTTCCCCATGCCACCGCGTCATCCGACCATTGCAGGTAGACCATCGGGTCTGCGCCAGGATCGGTCGGGTTGTCCGCGTCGATGATTTCGCCGCCTTCGTCGAGGATTTCATCCCCCAACTCATCCAGCAGCGCATCGAAGAAGCTGACGCGGCCACCGTTGCCCACGCCCATCTCGCCGATCAGCTCGCCACGGTTGTACGTGACCCAGCGGTTTTCGGCTTCCTGCCCGTGCCACGCACGCTCGCGGTAGATCGGGTCGCCGTCGTCGGTGAAGGTGTCCAGATCCAGCGCGAACAGGCGGCTATCGACGTAATCGCCAACCAAGTGCATACCGCCGAAGAAGCAGTGCGACTCGCCGCGATGCCGGGTCAGCTCACCCGTCGAGGTGTCCCGATAGGCGCGCTGGTGCCAAATCTGGGTGTTGATGTCGAACGCCCACGTCGCTTCGGCGAAGTTCAGGACGTAGAAGTGATGGCCGTCCTGCTGGTAGGTGTAGGCGGTCGCCTGTTCCGGGTTGGCGTAACCCTCAATCGCCTGCTCGATGGCAAACGTACTGACGCGGCGCGGGATGTAACCCTCTGCCACGTACACCACGCCCTGCCCGCTGTCGTTGCGGCCCAGCCAGAAGACACTGTTGTCCTCCTTGGCGGCCGACTTCGGGGCCAGAATGCCCTGCTCGATGTACGAGGTCCGCGTGAACGGCAGATCCGGGTCGGATGTGACCACGGCGACCTCAACAGAGGTAGCGCCGAACAGCCACAGCTCGCGGTGATCGGCCAGCGTGCGAATGATCTTGTCCGGATTGCCCTCCGCAGATGCGAAGTTCAGCGGATCGATCGTGATGCCGTTTACCGCCGCCCAGACGTACGTGCCGTCTTCCTTCGCGCCAACCAGATAGTTGTCGATGAAGGACGCGTCGCTCATCGTCGGAGCGTTCGTCACCTCCGCAAAGGCGGAAGAGGTCAGGTTGACCGAGTGCCAGCCGTTCTGGTGCGCGACGAGCAGGTGATCGACGTTCGCGACAAGCTGGCACGCGCCGTCGTCGTTCGGGAGGTTGCCCACAAAGACGGGGTTGAAGTACGTGTCGAAGCGGTACACGCCGTTGCCGTACACGGCCCACGCCTTGCCGCCCGCCGCCAACAGACCGCGGCATCGGTTCTTCGGGAACGACACCTTGCGCAGCAGGCCGGGTGTGCCAAGGAACGCTCCCTTCCCCTGCTCAACCTCGCTCGGCTCGAAATACAGGCCGATGCACGTCTGCGCAGCCAACGGCACGGAGCGGAGCGTGTACGCCCCGCCGAGGAAGTTGGAGCGCGCCATCAGCGGGCCTTCTGAGTCAACCTGGAGCCCGCCAGAACGCGGTTGCGCTCGATGTCGTTCGCCTTGTCGAGCCAGCGAATGAACATGGCCTCCCACGTTGGGAGTCGCGCGTCCTCGCCAAGGAACATCGCGGACTCAGCGAGTGCGCCGAACATGAACAGTTCGGGGTAGCGGTTGAACGTCGAGTTCAGGCCGCTGGTCTTGATGTCCAAGGGGCGCTGGTAGAAGCGGCCGCCGATAGCAGCGCCATCCGCCGCGTCCGGCCCGAAGATCAGCGTTTCGCCCGCCTGCGCGCACTGGCGCACATCGCCGCCGTGATTCCACCGCGCCTTGTCGCGCAGCTCGTTCTCGGTGACGATTTCCAGCGGCCTGTCCGGGTCGAACCAGACGATTTCCAGCGCGAGGCACCGGGCAGGCAACGCAACGGCATTGGCCGTCACCGTGCCGGTAATCGGCTGCTGCATGGTCGATGCGCGCAAGCCAGAGCGGCCCGGAACGCCTTCATAGACCCGCGACTCACCCAGCGCGATCAACAGGTCGAGGGTCTCATGCGAGAACGTCGCCGAAACGTCGTCTCCGTCGAGCATCTTCAGGACCGCAATCCTGAAGTCGGTGTAGTTGGTGAACTGCATCAGACGCGGCCCTTCCAGATGCGGAACGGGTCGTTCTGCGGGTCATTCAAAAACTGCGTAATCAACGCCTCGTCGCGCATGAACGCGCCGAACGTGATGCCACGCTTGTTGCACCAGTCGATGATTACAGCCCCATCCACGCGGGCTACGTGCTTCATGTCGCCGCCAGTGCGGTGCGTATCGCCCGCCTCGCGGCAGTAGGTGGCGAGCGTGTCGAGGTCTTCGCCTGAGACGGCATGCACAAACGCAGTGCGCTCGTCATCCAAGACGTCAATCCATGCCTTCGTCATCGCTCATCCCTGAAATAAGAAGGGGGCTGGCCGAAGCCAGCCCCCAATGCCGCATCCATGCGGCCAAGCCCCATCCTGGGGATTACGAACCCGAGACGGTGATGTCGCGGATCGCGTACAGCGGCTTCTCGTCGCGGACCACCAGGGACACTTCCGTGCGCACCTGCCAGTTGGCCGCGTCGCCGACCGTCGCGAGCTGTTCGCTCTCGAACGGTCGGAGCTGGGCAAGGGCCAGCTTGTCGGCGTCGAGGATGTACAGCGTGTCGTTCAGACCCGCCACGGCCGTGCTCATCACACGGTTCGGGACGATCTTGGTGACGCCGAAGTCGCCGCGGTAGAAGTCGAACGCGGCATTCAGCACTGCGGCCTGCTTCGAGCCGACTTCGTTGGTGCGCTGCACGTTGCCGGTGAAGGTCGAGATCTTGACCTTGTGGGCCGGCGAGCACATGACGATGGAGCCGGAGCCGCCGTTCTCGTAGCACGACTGCAGGCCGGTCTTCAGCATGGTCTCGGTCAGCGCCACGTCCGTACCGGAAACCGGCGCGGTATTCGTGGTCGGATCGGGGCTCACGCCACCGGCACCGAGCACGTCGTTGGTGATGAAGCCGTACAGACCGCGCAGGCGGCCCGCGACACCGGACGTACCGGTGACAGTCGCGCCCGAAGCGATCGCAGCCGCCTCGATGTCGCGCTTCAGCTCGATCATCTTCTTCATGCGCAGGCGCTTACCTTCCTTCGCACGGCCGTACTTCTTGACGCGCTCGGCGGTGTTCGACACCGAAACGGTGTCCTGGAAGATCTGCGTGCGGTTGTTCAGCAGGCCCGGCTGGGTCTGCGCGGCGTAGGTCGCGTCCGCGCCTTCAATGGCCGCCCGAGTCGGGTCCGGGGCGCGATAGCTGTCGCGCTGCCACTCGAAGTACACGTTGTCGATGTCCGTGCGCTCGATCATCGAGACCAGCGGAGCATCGTCCGGGTTGAAGTTGAAGATCTGGTCGAGGACGTCTTCCTTGACCTTTACGACGCTCGGGGTAATCAGGGTGTTGGTAGGCATTTCCGTATGTCCTTGGCGATCTCAATCCATGAGATCGGCGAGAGTGTTGATCGACGGCTTGGACTTGAAGCGCTTCAGCGCCTCGCCATGCCGTGCGTCTGCTCGGTTGGGGGTGTGAGACTGCGAAGGCTTCTGAACCTTCTTCAGCTCGGTCTTGGGCTTGAGCTTGGCCTTCTCGGCCTGCAGCGCATCGAACGCCTTGGCCTTGTGCGCCAGGAGCCACAGCCCCTTCTGCACGAAGAACTCGGGGGAGATCTGCGCGGACAACCCGGCACTGCCGATGTAGTCGCCCAGCTCCTTGAGCATCGTGTCGTTCCAGCCCGGCAGGGTGTCTCGCAATGCCTTGTCGGTCGCCGCGGCTTCTTCGTTGATCCGCGCTTGGCGTTTCCGCTGCGCTTCCTGACGAACTGCCTCGACGGCCGCCACGGCCTCCTTCAACTGGCCCTTGCGGTCTTCGTACTGCTGTTTGTGTGCGAGGTAGACGCCAGCGTTCTCCGAGGCCCATTCGATGGGCGGCGGATTGCCAACCTGCGTCTCCATGAACTGCACGAACGCCTGCAGGCGGTCTTCCGTCTGCTCCAGCGCCGTCATGTTCTGCTGCCAAACCTCGGCAGCGGCGGTGTGCGCCTGCTCGACGGCCTTTCGGTCCTCGGCCAGCGCCATCGTCTTTTGCGAGTAGTCGAAGCCCTTCTGGGCCAGCTCGACCACCTCGGACTGCTTCAGGCTTACTTCCTTGCCGTCGTGCTTCAGCGTGACGGTGGCTTCTTCCTGCTGCTCTTCCTCGGGATCTGCACCCTCTTCGGACTCTTCCACCTCTTCGGACTCGCCGGATTCCTCGCTATCCAGTTCGTCCGGCGCGCCCTCTTCTTCCAGCTCCGGGCTCTCATCCATCTGATCGGCCAGGTCCGAAAGCGACAGCGCGCCTTCGCCCGGCTGTGTTTCCACGTCACCGAACATTGGTACTTCCTTGTTGTGTTTCACCGCATCCGTGCGGCCTTGCTTACAGCGGGTGGATCACTCCATCCGATGTTTGTGCCGAGGCGAACTCCCCGGCTACAACCTTGGCGTTGCCATACACGCCGCCCCACAGCTCCGGGGCATCCCCATGCGGCCACGTCACGCGGCACACGGGGTTATCGGGCCGGTCTAGCGCCCTGAGATCTTCCGCAACGTCGCGCCAAACTTTTCGGCCCGGCTGCGCTCCAGTTCCAACTGCTTCTGCGCCAGAAGCCCGGTGTTCATCGTGTCCGTCAGGATCGACTCGACCCGCTTGGTCGCCTGATCCAGCGTCCACAGCCAGTCCCGCACCCTTTCGTCCTTTTCTGCTCGCCATTTCGAGACAATCTCCGCTCTCATCTGGTCGAACGCTTCGCGAAAGACCGGGTTTTCGAGGACTTCGGCAGCCAATCGACCGCGCTCAAGCTCTTGTGACGTACTCACGCCGGAATCTGCTCCTGTGCGCCGTCGGGCGGGGCGATCTGCTGCAGCAGGTACTGCACGGCCTGTGTGAGCTGCGCCACCTGATCCTGCAGTTGGGCCACCTTGGCGTCTTCATCGTCCCCGCGGGCCATTTCCTGTGCCGTCTTGGCCGTCTGCACCTGCTGGCTATCCCGCTTCAGGTCAAGCTCGGCCGCCGCCTTCATGCCGTTCTGCGCGATCTCCTGGTCCTTCCGGTCCAGCTCGCGCGCCTTCAGCTCCAACTCGGCCATCTTCGTGGTCTGGTCGGTCTTCAGGCCGTCGTTCTCCTGCGACAGGCGCTGCAGCTCTTCCTGCATCTTCTGCACGGACTGCATGACCTGCTGCTTCTCTTCCTGATAAGCCTGCGGAGTCGGCGGCATGCCGGTCGGCTGCGGGCTAACGAAGCGCTCCGGGTTGCTGAACTCGTTCGCCTCGACGTACAAGCGCACCGTCTCGGCGATGTTCTCCGGCGTGATGACGCCGAACTGAGCCGCCTGTAGCTGCGTCTGGAGCAGGCCGATGATGCGCTGGGCCTGCTGCTCCTTGGAGCCGGTGCCGAGGCCAACGTTGATCTTCACGTTGAACTGGTCGCGCCATTCGGACGGGTTCAGCGCCACCCACTGCCCGCCCGCCACCTGCATCTGCTCTTCACGGTCCTGATGGCGCACCGCCAGCTTCAGCATCTTGGCGAACAGCTGCTTCATGCCCACCGCGAAGAAGCGCGCCATCAGCTCCATGCGCATGTCGGACTTCTGCGTGATGATCGAGACGCCCGTCGCCGTCTTGTTCAGCGAATCGGCGTCCGTGCCCTGCGAATACTTGGTGAAGCCCGTGCGCGTCGCGCGCCAGTCCTCAAGCCACTCGTTGAACTGGTAGGCCGGCGCGCTCAGGTTCGGCTGCACAAGCGGCTGGATAGCGGTATTGGCCGGGCCGCGGCCACGGATCGCACCGCCCGGACGGTTCTCCAGCCAGTCCGCCATGTTCACTTCGGCGTCCAGGTTGATGTAGGTCCGCTGGTTAACGGTCAACATCAGGTTGTCTTGGATGCCGCGCACCGTGTTGGTGCGTAGCTTCTGCGGGCCGATGGCGAAATCAGCCGGGCAGTCTCCGAAGAACGCGTGCGGACGCGGGATTGGGCAGATCCACACGAACGGGTGGCCGTCCACCTGCTCGATCGCCGCCTTGTCATCATCGACGTAGCGGGCCAGCGTGTCTTCGATGAGGCAGATCTTCAGCCATTCGGCCGTGCCGTCGCCGTCACGGTCCAACTGCATGTAGACCTCGGCGCAGTTGTAGAGCGAATGGCTCTCCGTGGGCTCGGCATAGGCATCCGAGTCCATCGACTGGCCCAGCATCTCCAGCGTCTCTTCGCTGTCGGCCGGTTCGCCACTGCCACGCGGCAGGTCGGACAGGTCGTACCCGTCCTGCTCAAGCTCGAACTTGCGGCGGCGGAACACATGGCCAATCAGCGCCGGATCGCCACCCCAGCGGGCGTTCGGATCGACGCGCACTGCATCAGGCGGGCACACCTCGGCCTTGATGCAAGTGCGGCGGTCTTCCTTGGTGACGGTGAAGATCAGGCCGCCCGTCTCGTCAACCTCGGGCTCACCGTCCAACTGCCAGCCCTCTTGGGCCAGCATGACCAACTGCTCTTCGGTCTGCCCCTCGAACGTCTGCCGAGCGTCGTCCGACTCTTCCTCAGCCCACACCTTCACGAACCCGACCTTCTGCAGCAGTGCGTCCTTGAACCAGTCGTAGACGATGCTCACGCCATCGTTGCGCGTGTAGAACAGGTGGTTGATGTAGGCCGTCGCCAGCTTGGCAATCGGCTCCGCACCGGGGCGCTTGGCCTCGAACTCGACCGCATCGTCCGATGCCACGAACATGCGCATCAACTGCGGGAGCATGCCCTCGATGGTGTCGGCCACATCCGTGGCAACGAAATCGGAGCGGTCCTCGATCTCGGGCGGCGCAAGCTCCCCCGTGGCCTCGGCGTTGTAATACTCAAGATTGCGCAGGCGCGCCTGGCTGACTTCCGTGCCTGGGCCGCCCAGCGACGATTGCAGCGCCTGAACCGCGATAGCGCCGACTTCCTCGTCGGTCATCTTCTCGCGCTTCGTCTTGGCGGCTTCCTTGCCGTATGCCATTAGCGGGTCAGTCTCTTGTAGTTGATAGGCGCGTCGCTCGCCGCAACGGGCCTGCTGACGTAGTCCGAGGCCATCTCGCCGAATGCATCCGATGCGTGGCTCGACCAGTCGTGGTCAGGCCCAAGGCCAATGCCTCGAACCTCGTCCTTCTTCTCGTGATACCAGCCGAGCGCCTCGCGACCGCCTTCGGTCGTGGCCTCGTTGAACCAGATCTGCGGGAACACGCGGCGCACAGCCTCGATGCGGGCATTCGCAGCACCTGCTCCCATGTTCTCTCGCGACCGCACTTGGAACCCCGCGTCCCTGAAGGCGCTCTCGTAAGTCACGCGGTACACGCGGTCGTGGTTGATGCCGTCGTGCGGCAGGATGATCTCGGCCCGCTCATAGCCCTTAGAGCGCAACCAGTGCGTGTGCTCGCCGATCTCTTGTCCCACGGCCTCGTAGTAGTCCAGCACGCGAATCTGCTGGCCCACGAACTGGACCATCCAAAACACGAAGGCGTCAGACCGGCGAGACGTGCCGCCGATGTCCGCATACGCCTTGATCGGCAGCAGCGGATCGCGCGCAACGACACCAATTCGCCCTTGAGCCCGCGCCTCGGCCAATTGCTTGGCGAAGTACGCGCCCTCCGAGACGGTGATGTAGCCACCCTCCCAAATGTGCTCGTACTGGTCCGGCTGCATACGCAGACAGTCCAGTCGTTCCTGCTCAAGCTCGGCCGTGAACCACGGGTTGTCGCGCCAGTTCGCCTTAACAACCGCCGCGCCTGTGGGGATTTCGACTCCGCGCAGCATCACATCGACCGGATCAGTCTTGCGGCGCGCGTTCCAGCTAAACCACAGTTCCGAGCCCGGGGCGCGAATGGTCGGCCGCAACAGGTTCAGCGAGTGATTGGAGGCCGTCTGCGCCTCTTCCCACCACGCCCGCTTGAACCCCTCCAGAGACTTCACAGACTCGGCCGTGAAGTCCTGCATGCCCTTGAAGATCATCAGCCCGTCGCCGGGCGTTTGAATCACATCGCGGAACACCTTGAAGCCGTGCCGCTCACCAAGCCCGAAGTCGCGCAGCTTGGCCTCGATAAGCGCCTTGCTGGACTGCGCCAGATCCTTCTGCACCTCTCGAATGCAGGCGGCTCGCAACCCCTCGCCATGCTCCCCAGGCTCAGCCAGCGCGTCCTCGATCAGCTTGCCAGCGAAGAAGTGGGACTTGCCCGACCCTCGCCCGCCCCATGCACCCTTGTAGCGCGCAGGCGCGATCAGCGGCTCGTACACGGCAGCCGTTGGAATGCTCAGAACCGCCATCAGGCAGGCTTGACAATCGTTCGCTCGACCTTGTTCACGACCTCGGCCGTGATGGTCTGCTCGGTCTTGTCCGACCACCCCTGATTCTTCAGCCAGAAGATCGTGCCGGCCGCGTTAGGCCCAGCAAGGCGCTGCTCCCAGTAATCCTCAAGCGTAGCCCTGACGGCTTTTACGGCGTCAGAAAACTCCGGCTTCTCGCCATAGCGAAGAAGCGTTTCCCGGGTCATCCCAAGCGCCAGCGCCAACCCATTGACCGTATACGGCCGTTCCTTGGCCTCGCAGGTGGCGAAGTAGGTGTTAGCTACTTCCTCAAACTGCTCCGGGGTCTCGAAGATCGGCGGCCTTGCCATCAGTCAGTCCTTCGGGCTGCTCTGCGGCTTGGCCCTCAATAGTCGGGCCATCCTTGGCCCCCGCGTCCTTGCGGAAAATCGAATCGAAGTTGCTTGCGAACGTGTCCGCGCTCACCGAGAAGGGGCGCGGCTTGCTGCCTTTGCCGCTCAATTCACCGTCCTCCCTTCCGGAGTGTCATGCGCATCCACCACCTTGCGGCACATAGGCAGCACGTCCTCACTGTTCTGGCAGTGCACGAAGAGCGTGTCGCCGTCCCAGCGCAGGATCACGCAGAGCTGCTTGTGGTCGCGGCACTGCTTCAGTAGATCGATTGCCTGGTCGTACAGGTCGGGGGCGTAGTCACTCATGCTGGGCGTCGATCTTGGCGGCGCAGCGGGTGTATTCGTCGATGAACCACGCCAACAGTTCCTTGATGACGCTATCCACCTGAGAATCGACGTCCTCAGGGATTGGCGGACACTTCTCGGGAGGCGTTGGCCTTGCGTATTGCGTCGCGCAGCCCGTCAACAACAGGCTGAGGCAGCACGCAGCCGCTAGGGTTCTCACGTACGACTTCACGGATCACCCCCTGCGACCTCGGCAGCTTGTCCAGCGTCTTCTGCAGCTTCTCGGCGCGGGCCTTGTCGGCTTCCTGCGCCTTCAGCACTTCGCTCAGCCGTTCGGCCGTTGCCTTCTGGGCAGCATTCGCCTTGCCGAGGCGGCCAGCTAACGCGCCCGAATACCAGCCCAATGCAAACGCGGCAATTAAGAGGATCAACGCACCAGCCGCTTTCCAGCTCATCAGACACCGGCCGCCTTCCACTGTTTCTCGGTGAACTTGATCGGGAACGCCACCACGACTGTGAAGACTGAGCCCGAACGGTAATCGACCCACGTACGCGCCCCAGACAGCACGGCAACGATCCGGCCGCCGTCATCAAACAGGGCCGAGCCGCTATCGCCGCCGAATCCTGGCGACACGAACCACACCTCGTCCCCACGCACGCGGGCCACGTAGCCCTCGCGGTAGACATCAGCCTCGCCACCGGGCGTGCCGATCAGTCGAACCCGCTGCGTCTGCACAGGCTTGCGGCCCATGCGCGCCCACGTACGAAACGTCTTGTCCACCACCACTAGCGAGTGGTCCGCGCCGTCGTCTACGTGGCTGGAAGCCTTCACCGGCTCCCCGTTGACCTTGACCAGCGCGCCACCTCCAAGGCAGTGCGTCGCCGTCAGGATCGTGTGCTTGCCTACCGCCGTGCCGCTGCACCACGTCCGCTCGAACTCAAGCGACAGGGTGTAGTTCTCGATGTCCCAGTCTTTCGGGAAGGATGCGCCGCCGCCGCAGCCTCCGATCAGAAAGGCCAGCGTCAGCAGCAACCACTTCACATCAGACCCCTTTGTAATCCCTTTCGTCCCAGCCGCAGGGGAACTGCATTTGGTCTCGCGCCAAGAACTCTCGGAAGTACTTGTCACCCACCTCGCCGGAGGGGCCGAAGTCGGCGCGCGTCACTGGCCGGCGGATTTCAGCAGCGGTGGTAGCTTGGCCAGAAGTGAACTTGCTTGGGTCGCCGTGCATAAGCTGGCGGTGTGCGAAGGTCATGGCAAACCCACCCTCAGCAGCGACCTGCGCCAGCCGAGCGTTCCATTCCTGCCCGGGCATCACATCGCCCCGAACATCACGCCGATGAGGCCGGCCCAGCTATCCGCCGTCCACACGCCCAGCGCCACGAGCGCAGCGCCGCACACGGCAATCAGCGCAATCACCTTGGCCTTGGTCTTGTCCATCACTTGTTCCTCGTAGCGCTACGCAGCAGCCACATCAGGAGGCCGGCCACTCCGGCGCATATCGTTATGACGCCAGCGACGAAGCCGATTAGGAGTTGGGTGGTCACAGCCCGCTCTCGCACATGCGGCGCTCATCGGCGCGACGCAAGACAAGGCCCTTGAAGACCCTGCCCTTCGAATACTTCCACTTGCTCAGCTCGGCACACGCGGCCTGCCAGTTGCTCGCCAGCGCGTAGCCCTGCAACGTTGAGCCGCACACGACCTTCGGGCCGATGTTGAACGCGGCCGACGTCAGAGCACTTTCGACGCCCTGCGGCATATCACCCGGAATGCAGCGCCGCACGATGGCGTTGGCCTCGTGCATGTCCTGCTCTAGCCACGCCTCGCACTGGGCGCGCGTGTAGCGCTGCCCCATCTTCACGTCGGGGCCTGTATGGCCCCAGCAGGCTGTCGGAATGCCAACCGGATCGAGATAGGCGTCGTACTTCAGCCCCTCGTATCTCTGGATTAGCGGAGCGGCCAGCGCAAGCACGGCAGCCAATCCAGCGCCGCCTACGATGACCTTGCCCTTGCTCACTTCTTCTTAGCCTCGCGCCACCACTTCCACAGCAAATAGCCGAGCTGGGCGACCACGTAGACCGTAGTCGTGAAGTACATCCACTCTTGGACGCCCCAGCCAGCGACACTCGCGCCAACCACCGCAATCGGTGGCGCAGACTTGATCGTCGCGGCCCCTACGGCCTCGCTTAGTTCGTTGCGCACTGCTTCTCCCCTGTGACGCAGTGCGTCTGTGTGTGGCCAACGGGGCAGGAATCGAACCTGCAACCGGCGGCTTTGGAGGCCGCTGCTCTGCCTGATTGAGCTACCCGAAGGTTGTTTGGAGCGGGCCAGGAGAGTCGAACTCCGCGGTCGTCAGCTTGGAAGGCTGCTGCGCGCCCCTTGCGCTAGTTGACCCGCTTGCTTGGCAGGGCCTGTAGGAATCGAACCTACGCATGGCGAGTTCAAAGCACGCCGCCTTACCACTTGGCTAAGGCCCATCAGTCTCACTTCTTGCGACGCTTCGCCTTGGCCTTCTTCGGCTCAAGCGCGAACGTCTCGACCGGCTCGCTGGTAGCAGCATCGAACTTCGCCGCCACCCGAACCGCGTCCGCAGGGGACTTGCCGCACTCCATAGCCGCTACAGCCAAGGTGCCGCCACTGCCCACCGCGATGAACTCGTCGTGGAAGGGCATCAGCTCCAGGTCGTCGTCCAGAAGGAAGATCGACCCGTCGCCCTTCACGATCAGGCATTCGAATTCGGCGTCATCGTCGAACTCGGGCTTGTCGTCGGGCGGAAATCCCTTCTCGGCCCAGCGCTGAACCTTCACGATCTGCGCCCAGTTGCCGCTGGACCCCATCAGGCCCCCACAGGGAAGGCGCAGCACCTTGTGGCCGCGCAGCTTCCGGTTGCCGGACGTGACCTGCGTGTCCGAGGCCATTTCGCCGTAGCGGGAGTCCCACGCGATCGTGGTCATTCCGGCTCGTACCCCAGCGCCAGCATCTTGGCCGGATGCAGCAGCAGTTCAGCGACGCAGATCATCTGCAGATCGTCCTCGCCGCGGACCACACACTCCGGAATGGTGCCAGCGCCCTTGTCCACCGCCACCAAGACGTTCTCGAACTCTCCCGCCTTGGCGCGAGTCAGGAACGACTCGAAAATTTCGATGATCTCCGGATCAGGCTCGGGCTTGCCGCCGCCCTCAACAACTGTGAGTGTGGGGCGGGTCATGGCGGTCCTTGAAAGGAGCCCTGCGCGCTTTCGCGGCTCCTGCGGTGTTCGGGGCCCGCTTAGTTGCGCAGCGCCGTTTCAGTCCCGAGGCAGGGCAAAACTTGACGTTCTTTCTATGAGTATGACGTTTTTCGGGTGGTGCTCAGTTCCCGTTTCGGAGCTGGTCACGCACGCGCGCTTCGGACATGCCCATCGAGAACACCATGAAGGCGACCGCCTCGGCGCGAAGGTCAAGGAACGTCTCCTTACGGCACGCAACCATCATCGCCGACAGGTCGGCGGTCATGCATTCACCATAGACAATCCGCTCAAACGCGTCGTAAACAGCAGACTCGATCTGCAGGCGGCTGAGGCGCTTCTGGCGCACCCAGCGCAGATTGCACACGTAGTCCGACACGACTGGGCCGACCCTGGGAAGCTCGGCATCCGTCTGGCGATTTACCGCCCACAGCACTTCCGGCCCGATCTGCTGCCACGGCTGCAGACGATCACGCGGCACGTCTTCGGTCCAGCCGCGCGAGAACGAGAGCGCCCCCAGGAGGTCGGCATTGTCGTCGCAGCTCGAAATCAGCTCGGCGATGGTGACGTGATTGTCGTTGGAGTACGGATCGCGCGCCTGCGGACCATCCCCTTCCATAGGCTTAGCGACCATCGCGATACCCCAACAGCGTGAACTCACTCGCGTCCCTGTCAGCGTCCACAGCCACCGCATGAAGTTGACGAGCCAGCGCAGCCGCACCTCCCGCGTCTGTCTCACCGACTGAGAACCATTCGCCGCGACGCTTGTTGGGATCGAGGTGGCGGTGCAGTTCTTGCTCGACACGGAACGCCGACTTCGCGACGGGCAGCCTTGAGACGTACACCCAGAGGCAATCCAACGGGTTACCGGTCGCCATGCCATATAGACGCTTCTCCGGATGTCGGGTCATCCCGATCTTCACGAAGTTGGCGACCCCACCAAGCCCATAGAAGGCCAAGTAGCAGTACGCCGGGCCGTTGTGTAGCTCGGCAATTCGCTTTGCGGCTACGCGAGCAGTCGCCAGGTTGGCGCGAGCTCCCTTGACTGCCGCCTCCACGAGCCGGTCGTGGTCGCCCTCCGGGTAATGCATGTACAAGCGATCAACTAGACGCTCGGCGAATCCCCGCTGATTGCTGTCGAGATCCTCCAGGCGAGGCAGGTCTGTGTACACAGCCTCGAACACCTCTGGGTAAACGTGCCCCCTCATGCCTGCACCCCGCCCTTCCTCTCCGCCCGCAGCGCGTTGTAGCTGTAGGCTCCGAATGCGATGCACCACGTAAAGTTGAACAGTGCGAGCCAGTACGGCTGCTGCACGTAGACCCACGCCCAACCGATGGCGCTTACGGATTGGAGGGCGACGCAGAAGCGGTGAACCCAGCGCATGAAGTGGGTCATGCCGCCTGCCTCAGAGCCGCACTACCCGGCTCGCTCTTGGTCGAGCTCATGAACGTGCCGCAGTCCTTGCACTGCCAGCGCTGGTACTTCCGCGTCTTGCTGGTGCCGTAGCCGCGACGAATCAGGTTCTCGCTCTGGCACATCGGGTTGACGCAGCACAGGCCGCCCTCGACCGATGCATTCGGCAGGCCGAGCACCCACCCCTTCGCGTTAAGCCGGTCGAACACGGCTTCCGTGAGCTTGGTGTCGTTGATGTTGTAGCGGCGCATCTTGGCGTACGCCTTCGGGCACTGGTCGAGCACGTCGTTCCACAGGTCGAAGCCGCCCGTGCGGACCTTGGCGCCAATACCAAGCCACCGAGCCACGAAGTCCAGTTTGTAGGACGGCAGGTAGACCTGCTTCTTGACCGACTTCATCAGGTCCACTTTCGCGAACGGAGACGGCCGGCTCAGTCCGTGCTTCAGGAACTGCGCCTGAATCCAACGGATGTCGAACTTGTCGCTGTTCCAACCCGCCACAGCGTCCGCCTCATCGAACAGACGGAACAGGCTGCGGGCCATTGCTTTCTCTCCATCCTCCCACAGCGAGTGGAAACGGACGCTGCGCTCGTCGTGGAACTTGGCAGCGAAGCACAGGAGGCCACCAGGATCGCGGATCTGGTTGATGCCGATGTTCTGCGCCCATAGCCCCCAGTGACGGGACTCGATTGGCCGCGTTTCCACGTCAATCGTCAGGAGGCGCATCAGTCCGTGCCCCCGGCCGTAATCGCCTCACCCGCCGTAAGCCCCATCGGCTCGTCCGAGTCGCGCTCCGCGTAGGGCGGGACGTGGGCGTGGATGGCGGCAATGGGGTCGGCGTAGACGGCGGCAGCGAACGCAGTTAGACGTTGTTCGACGGCCGGCGCCTGCGCCTTCAGGTACTCGTGCAGATACCCGCTGATGTTGAACAGCAGGGCGCACAGCGTGTCCTCGATGCCAGCCTCAGTGTCGAGGCCGCGATGTTCCTTCCACCAATCGAAGAAGTGCCGCCACCCCGACTTCATGTACACCGGCAGCGGGATTCCCTTCTGCCAGTTGTCCGAGTCGCGGAGCGTGCCGTCCGCCTGCTCTCGATGCTTGTGCATGTACTGGGCGTAGCGCTCAAGTACCAACGGGCTAAGGAACCCCTCGAAATCGAGCTTGCCGGCGTCGAGGTTGCGGGTCGCGCCGCTGTCGAACGTTCGTACCTGTGCGTTCACTGTGCATCAACCCACTTAGGATTGATGCCAGTTAAGCCGCTTCCTTGTCCACAAATAAGTCCGGGTTTTGGGACAGCGCTCGATGCACTTGTGACTTGCTCGTCCGCACTTCGCGCGCGATCTTGCGAATGCTCATGCCGCCGCGACGAAGCTCAAGGATCTTCGCGGCTTGGTCCGCATCAGGCGTTTCGCGCTGCGGAATGTAGACGCGATCTCCGCCGTGGTTGCGCAGCGCCTGCAAGTAGGCAGAGAATTCAACGTATGTTGGCTCTCTGCCCAGCGCGCTACTCAAAGCGATCTTCAGAATGGCCCTGCTCACGCCCGAGGGGACTTTGTTATGTCAGATGACATAGAGGCAATTCCTTTCCTCCAAGCGCAGATCCATGCCGTAACGGCGCTTGCGCTGGGGATAGCGCGAACCCTCCCTCCGCAGCAACGCGAGGAGTTGGCAATGCACATGGAACTGGTACTGGCGGACCTTATTGCCCACTCCCAATTGGTCCGGCTTTCGGGTCAACTTGACCCGGGCACTTATCCTGACCTGCTGGCAGACTCTTTCCAGCTGTTAGTGAGGAAAGTTCGCGATAGTAGTTGACGCGAGCAGAATCCAACTTCGGCGCCTTGTTCGGGATCATCCATGCGCGAATGAGCGCACCCAGCGATATCTTCATGCAGCCTCCAGTTGTCGGAACGCGATGAAACGATACGGGCGATGATCCTCACCTCCGAGGAACTGGAGCGAGGCCTGGTCAAACCACAGCCCGTACGTCGGCTCACACTCTCCGTTTCGCTGCTTGTCGAAGAGAAGGAGCGCGTCTGGCTTCGCCGCGATTTCCTGGTCCGGCTCCAAGCCCTTCATCCGGGCGGCCTTCAGCGACTTCTCCTTGGGCTTGTTGCGCCACCACACGGCACACGTGTCCACCATGTCCGTAATGCCGCCCGAGCCTTTTGCATCGAGCTTTCCGCCAGGCTTGTCCTCGCTCTCGCCCTTCCGCATGTGGTGCACTAGAGCAACGTGCACGCCGTACGCCTTCGCAAAATCGGTCAGGCGATCGACAAAGTTCTTCTGGCCGTTGTAGTCGTCCTCCGCGAACCCGCACTTAGCCAGGTTGTCGATCAGGAAGAAGTACACGCCATAGCGACGTGCGGCGTAGGCGAAGACCTCTAGGATCTGGTCGGCTTTCGCCGTACCAGTGGCGTCGAACACCCACAGCTTGTCGTGGAACCAGGCCGCGACGTGGCGAATGTAAGCCGGCGCGGGCTGCTCCGTCGCCGTTGCTTGACGCACCATGCGCTTCAACCAGTTCACCGGCTTGAATTCCATCGAAGCAACGCAGCAGTTGAACTCCCGCACAAGCGCACCGAGCGTGACCTGCCCCATCCCCTGCGATTTGCCGTGTCCATTGACGCCCAGCCACAGCGACACCTCGCCGGCGCGGAGAATCACGTCGTTACCGCACTTGTCCCAAGGCAGGCGGATGCCCCGCTCCTGTCCAGGCTTGTCCGCGAAAGCTGAGATCAACTCTTCACCGAACTCAGACGCCTGGCGCAAAGCCTCCGGGTCCATCGTCTTTGCGTGTCGCACGAGCTCGGCGAGCTCGCCCGTCTTCATACCGGCGAGCAGACAAGCATTGATGTCCTTGTGGGGTAGCTCAAGCACGTAGCAGCGCTCGCGCCCAAGGCGCTTCACGATTTCGGCAGTCGCCTCCTGACCCGGTCCGTCCGTATCGAGGGCCAGGTAAATCCGGTCGAACGGTGCGAGGCGGTCGTACTCTGCAGCAATCCACTTCGCCTGCTTATCGCCAGTGCCGCCGCCAAACGGAACCGACAGCGCCGGCTGACCCAACGTGTGCGCAGCAACCGCATCCAACTCCCCCTCAACGATCAGGACGGAGCGCGCGGCTGCCGGAATCGCCTGCCAACCGAACAGCACCGGTTCGCAGTTCGCATCCACTCGGAACGTCTTGTCCGGGACGCGGCGGTACTTGGCCGCAACCAGCTCTCCATCCACCAGCGACGGGAACACCACATCCACACCCTTGCTGGCGAGGCGGTAGGCGCGCACGGAGTCGGCAGACAGGCCGCGCTCATCGGTCAACCACAGCAGGTGCGAATGGTTCAGCCCTTTCACACCATCGCGGTTCGGACGGCTGTACGACGGCTTCGGATTGTCCACGCGCGCATCGCGAACACCCAGGTAGTCGCGCACCTGATTGCAGGCCTCGCCAATGCCGACACCGCGCACAGCGGCCCACAGGTCCAGCAGATCGCCACCCTCGCCCGTGGCGAAGTCGCAGAACACGCCGGCCTTCTGGCCCGTCAGGTGGACGCCCAGCGACTTGCCGGCCTCACCGTCGAGAGAGCCAGCGCGCCATTCCGCACCTTCGCGCTTCCCGTTCGGCAGCAGTATTTTTGCAACGCCTTCAGCGTCACGGGCAAGCATCGCGGCGAGCTCGGCAGCCTTCATTCCGCAATCTCCCAAGCCTCGACCGACCGTGAGCCGGGACCATCGGATGTGATCTCGTCCTCCCAGCGCCGTTGGGCGAGGTAGGTGGAGCCATGCGGGATGTACGCTCCGCCATCACGCAGCCAGTCACGATCGCGTGCGTGTCTCGCCGTCACGTCAGTGATCAACGCCTCCACTTCGCTGTCGAGCTGGAGCTTCACCCAGGCCTTGAAAGCCACGGCCTTGCCCTTGCGATTGGGGTAAGCCGCCCAGAAGCGCTCGAAGGTTTCCGTGTACGCGACTCGCGACCGACCACTTCGCGCAGCTTGCTGCGCAATAGCTCTTGCTTTTGGAGACGGAGACGGAGACGGAGACGGAGACGGATATGGAGCATTGCTACAGCCGTTCCCTAGCATTGCTGGCAGCAGGCTGTCTGCATTGCTATTAGCATTGCTAGCAGCATCGATTTTGCTGCTGTCTGCATTCCTCCGAGCAGCCCATTCAGGCACTTGGCGATCTGCCTCAGCTTCGCCGTGATGACGCTTGATGGAGTTCCACTTGCCCCTTGCCGCACGAAGCGAGCTGCCTGACGCCCACGGCTGATGCTCCGCCCAGTCATGGATTTGGCGAGCGCCCTCCTCTCCCTCCAGGAAGCCAATTTCCGCGAGAATCGCGATGAATGCCCCTTGGCCGGGCGGGTAGTTCACAGCAAGTTCGAGGTCTTCGTCGGTGAGACCGGACAAGTCGCCGTCCGGCCTGTTCGCCGCTGCCCATGCAAAGAGATGAGGCAAGTGAGCGCAGCCGCACCAACTTAGTCGTCGCAGCAGCCGCTTGTATTTTGGGTGCGCGAACAACTCGGTATTGATGCGAATGTCGGTCTTCACGGGACTGCAGGTTCCTAGGCAGCTTTGCGCGGAGGGTCGAAACGCGAGAGGGCCAGGTCAGCGAACTGTTCCAAGTGCTCGGTCGTGACCCAGGTCTTGCCCGCCGTCTGGCGTACCCAGTCCAAGGCGTCGAGAGGGCTTCGGCAGTAGAAGTCGTACTCGAAGCCGCCGTGGACGCGGTCGGCGAAGACAAAGCCGATGGCGTATCCGTTGACTGCGGATGGCTCCTCGTTGACCCGAACCAATGGGCGGTCTCTGCGGAGTCGCAGTTCGCGCATGACCTTGTCCATGACATCGGAGACGTGCTGCGTGCCGACGTCTCCATCGTTTGCGGGATCGCGCGGCGGGGCGGTCTTTGGTCTGAGCGCGCGAAGAACTGGCGGCGCGATCGGACGGGCTGGCGGGGCGGTGACGACGGCCTCTGCCGGGACTGAGCGGCTGAGGATTCGTCGGAGGGCTTTTACGAGATGGGGAATCACAAACATGATCGGTTGCCTCTAGATGGCGATTTGAGGGGCGTCCTTTACTGCCTCCTTCAACCGGCGTGCCCCTTTGCGTGCCGGTGCTGCCCTACCCTTGCTACTACTGCGGGTCAGGTTCCCTCGACCATTTGACGGATTGCCGACCGCGCAATCCCGCCATTTGCATCTCAGGTATCCCCGAGCAATGCGCTCCGGCCCATTCGGGCCTGGATCGTTTCGAGCGCCTTCACCGCGGTGATGAACTCCCGCTTCAACTGGGCGGCTTCGTCTTCAGGTGCGATCGGCTGCGGATCGGCATAGCCCGAGTCCCGCGCTTCGTAGGCGGCAAGGATGTGCACCCCCACCTTGCGGGCCTCGCGTCGAATCAGACGCAATTCACCGAGGTCGAGCTTTTCGCGCTTGTCCTGATTCAGGCAGGCGGCGAGCTTCCGGCCAGCGTCATCTGCAGCTACCGCGGGCCAGAGCATTGAGCCCACCTTCTTGAAGCCACCGAGCGCCTGGACCGTGTCCCGGATAGCGTCTTCGTAGGTGTCGTAGAACAGCGGAATTTGCATCTTTCCCTCTCGTTCCCCCGCCGTGGGACGGCGTGGGACAGCCTTGTGCGGCTACAAAAAAAAGCCGTCAGCCATGAGCAACGACCGTGTCACACGAACTTGCCGAGACCCTTGAGGCATCGCCTCGACATCTGAAGCCGCACCGCGAATTGCGCGATCGACAAGGACCGCACCCAAGGCCGAGGAAGCGTCCACGTAGATCTCACCTGCCACGACCGCGCCCTCCAGCGACATCGGCCGCTTTAGTTGTCTACGTAGAGCTGCACTTGATATGCGAGTACCGCGCCGTCGCCCCCGCGCACCCAAGTCAGATCGGGGCGGAGCTCCTCGCACCGGACCCCGGTCTCGCCCTCAATGCGGGGGCAATGCTTCGGCGGAACTGGCTTCCCGGCCCTAATCCACTGGTTAAGCGCCTGAGCAGTGATGCCCAGCGCCTCCGCCAGTCCCTTCTGCTTGCCGCCGCTTGCGGCGATTGCGCGAGATAAAGCATCCATGAAGCGAATTAAAGCATCCCTTGATTCGTCGATCAAGCATTTTTTGTTGACAGACCTTCATATTGCGGACAATCATCAACTTATGCTTGATATCTCAACCGACAACGCAGCTGTGGCCGAGCGGCTAAAGAAGGCCATTGCCGACCTCCCTTATTCGAAGAGCGAGGTCGCAGATCGGCTTGGCGTGAGCCCACAAGCCGTTACCGGGTGGGAATCCACGGGTCGGATTGGCAAGAAATCCTTGGCAGGACTTGCCTTGATGTCAGGCCGGTCGGTCCACTACTTCTTGACCGGCGAGCAGGAGCCGCCCCAGGGGGACTGGGGGGCAATCTTGGGCAGGCTTCCGGGCAATTTAGCTGTAATCCGCGAGGAGAGCTCCACCATGCTCCCCAGGCTCAACCCCGGAGACTCAGCGCTTTACGATCCGGAGGATCGCATACCGGAGGATGGCCGTCTGTTTGTGGTCGTGGCAGCGGGACTCGGGAACGAAAGCCCGACGGTGAAACGCTGCGTCGAACTCGGAGGCGACACATTCTTCGATGCCCTCAACCCCGCATCGGACCCTGCTTGGTCGAAGCCGCGGAAGATGGAAGACTCGCATCACCCCATCACCATTCTTGGCCGGGTCCGGTGGATCGGGAGCTGGGAGGGCTGAATCAAGCATTGCTTGACAGCCGAGATAAAGCGATGCTTTACTGATCCCGCCGCCCATTCCGGGCGGGGAGGATCAATCCCATGATCGAACGTGCCGCCTACCAAGCCCATCCAGGCCAATCCGTCGAGACAGCGGCTCATGCTGCTGCCAGCGCACTGCTCAATCGTGAAGGAGCTTCGCCGGCAGACGTCTTTGCCGTTACGAAGGACCTGGAGCGCGCCGAAGCGCTACTCAACGTCTTGTTCGAGGCGAATGGCCTCAACAACGAGCAATTCCAAGCCCTCGCCGAAATGGCGCGGGCTCTCACCACGAGCACAGCATTTGCCGTGATGGAGCCCGGCGCGGTGTTTCCCCGGCAGAAGTTCCTTATTGAGAACCTCTGCCGCGCCGACAACTTGCTCAGTGTCATCGCGAGCGCGAAGGAAGTTGACGTTGAGCCGTTACGCCAGCTGACGGAAATGGCCTGGGCATTGGTCCAAGAGTGCTATTTCATCCTCATCGGTCGCGCTTCGGACGACAAGGATCTTCCGGCCTACTTCGTTCGATCGAAGGAGGCACTGTCATGAGCGACCGTGGACACGGCAACGTTGGGCAGTTCGCTACGACGGCTGCAAATGCAGCGGCTGCGCTTATTCAGGAGACTCCCCGCCAGAGCGAGCGGATGCAGCTTTCGCTCAACGAAGGCGGCGAAGTTTGGATGGATCAGTATTGGGACGAAAGAAGCCAGGCGATCCCAGCCGACGTCCTGCGCGTCCTGAAGGAACTCGACGCATGTGTAACCGGCGCCAGCATCATCGGCAGCCTTCTCAGCGCAGACGAGGTGCATAAGGCCGACGCTGAGATCAACTGCGAAGCAGTCGCGTACCGCGCCCTGTGTCCGACACAACGCGAAGGCTTGCGAGTTGCTAACGCCTACCTGCTGCGGCAGGCAACGTTGGCACTTGATGGCCTCCGATCTGGCTGAAGCTGATCCGCCGAAGGAAACTTGAAAAGGCCCGCGCTGCGGGCCTTCTCTCATTCGCCACTGTTAAGGCTCGCGTACATGCGATCAATCTCGCCTTGGATTGAAAGCAACTCTTCGTGCAACACGTGCTGCTCGGCTTCCAGTTTGCCGCGCTCGTCCGGCGCCAACGCCTCGCGCAACAGCAAGCGCCATTCAACGTCATAAAGACGCTCGCGAAACAACTGCAGGTCTCTCTGCCGCTGTTCGAGCTTCAAGAGGTCAAACGATTTCGGAAAGCTCGCTTCCAGGCGTCTGACAATCTCGCCCGTCAGAGACGCACCGTTTGCGTCTGCTGCGACCCGAAGCCGCTCCAACAGCGGCTCGGGCAGCCTTACGTTTACCTGTGGATCGGTTCGCGCCATTCGTTCGAGCCAGTTTTCCCGTGGTTCTGCCGCCCGTCACCGGTCGTGACTGACATCAAAAAAGCGCTGACACATCCCTAAACCGGGGGTAGGCTGCTTTCATCAATCATGGCATAGCACATGTGCTTGCACCAGCCAAGCGAATGGTGCTATATATTGTGCTATACGGCAATGAGGCCGCAGTAATGTCGAATGATCAGTCACTTGGGTTGCGGAGAAGTACGAAGGCCTCGCCTGACGGCCCTGGTGAGCCAGCGTTCGACACCTGGCTTTGCGGCGTCGACGCCCCTTCCCTCCGCTTGATTCGCACTCGGAGCGGAAAGGTCGTTGAGTGGGTGGAGATTGATCTGCGCGACCTCCCTGCCAGGCTGGACCTCCTCGGAAGAATCGCCCCTTCAATACGCCGACGCCTGCTCGCTGAGGCCGCACTGCTCCCTACGAGAGAAGCAGCATGAGAGTCATTCAATCAGTCGACGAAACCCACGTCGAAGTCCACGAAGGTGGGCTTATTGAAATCAACCAGAACTCCCGCGGCCAAGAGAGTTCGATTTGGATCCCCGCTGATCGCGTTGCGGAGCTCTGTCGCGCGCTGCGAAAGGCACAACAGGAAGCGCTAGCTCAGGCCGGCTAACCATGTCAGAACGCGGGCTCAGCGCAACTCATCTCCGCCTGATTGATGCGTTAGCTCACAAGGCTGTGGAGGATTATCTGCGGCTGCGCGACTCGGCTAATGAGCCTTCGGGCGAGAACTGCACGAATCCCGTCCCGTTGCCCGATTACGAGCGCGCTGCCTAATCTCCGCGCATGCGAACGGCAGCCTACGCGCGCTACAGCTCGGACCAGCAACGGGCGGCCAGCCTGGAAGACCAGCTCCGCAATTGCCGCGCCTACTGCGAACGGCAGGGATGGCCGGAGCCCACGATCTACACCGATGCGGCCATCAGCGGCGCGCGGCTCGACCGCCCCGGATACCGCGCGCTCCTCGCGAAGGCTGAGCGATACGACGTCATCCTCGTCGACGACCTCTCTCGCTTGAGCCGTGACAGCGTCGAGGCGCAACGCCAGGTAAAACGGCTGACCTTCGCGGGCGTCCGCCTGATTGGTGTTAGCGATGGAGTGGACACGGCTCGGAAGGGGCATACGGCTGAGGTAGGGCTCCGCGGGATCATGGGCGAGCTCTACCTCGACGACCTCAGGGAGAAGACCCACAGAGGCCTCACAGGACGCGCACTGGCCGGCGCGAGCGCTGGTGGCCTGCCCTACGGCTACACGGTCACGAGTGTGGGTCAGCGCGCCATCGACGAGGCACAGGCCAACGTTGTGCGCCGGATCTTCGCCGAGTTCATTGACGGCCTTAGCCCTCGTGCGATCGCGGCCGGCCTCAACCGCGATGGCATCCCGTCCTCCCGTGGCTCGTCGTGGGCAATGACCGCGATACATGGAGATCTGCGCCGCGGGATTGGCATCCTCGCGAACCCCATCTATGTAGGCCGCCAGGTCTGGAACCGGAGCCGCTGGATCAAGCATCCCGATACCGGCCGTCGCGTGCGCCAGGAGCGTCCCTGCGAAGAATGGGTGACCACTGAGCACCCTGAGCTGGCGATCATCGATTTGGCGACTTGGTGCGCCGCACAGGCACGCATGGGCGTGCGTGGGAAGGACAGCGGGAAACCGGGCCCCGGTCGGCCGCCAAGACACCTTCTAAGCGGCCTGCTGCGCTGTGGCGAGTGCGGCGGCCCAATGGTCGTGGTCGATAAGTACAACTACGCGTGTTCAATTGCTCGCGACCGTGGTACATGCGCTAGCAAAGTACGGCTCCGCCGCGTGGTGGCCGAAGAGCGGCTCTTGGCCGGCATCCGGGAAGAGATCCTCACGGAGGAGGCGTTCCAGCGTTTTGAGCAGGTGACAGCGATTGCCCTGAAAAGCGCAGGCCCGAATCTGGACGCTGCTAAACGGCGAGTGGCGGAGGCTGAACGAATTCGTGAGAACGTAATGCGCGCTATCAAGGCAGGAGTCCTCACGCCCAGCACCAAGTCTGAGTTGATCGCATCGGAGCGAGCAGTGCAGGACGCAGAGATAGCCCTGCGCCATGCTCGACAGCTTCAGCCAGAGCAAATCTTGCCGCGTGCTCGCGAGACCTGGCATCGCCTCACCACGTCTCTCGCGGACAGCGCCAGAGACGTCCCAGCGGCTCGCGCGGCAGTGCGAGAGCTTCTCGGTGCGCATGCCAGAGTCATAAACAAAAACGGCGACCTCTTTGCAGAGATCGCCGTTCCGTCTGATGCTTCAAATGTGGTAGCGGGGGCAGGATTTGAACCTGCGACCTTCGGGTTATGAGCCCGACGAGCTGCCAGACTGCTCCACCCCGCATCAGGCCGACCATCATAACGGCCGACTTAAAACTGCGCAAGCCCGATTCATGAATTATTGAATCGGCCCTGCGTTTGCGACTGCACTCAGCCGGCGAACGCCCGCTGGCACCACATCATGATCGGATTCCACGCCAGGCCCAGCGCGAGAAGCGCCAGTGCGTTCACGCCGAACACGATGCGCAGCGGACGGTCGTTGCTGGCTTCCATCGCCTGCCCTTCCGGCTCGTCGAAATACATCGCCTTGATGACGCGCAGGTAGTAGAACGCGCCAACCACCGCGAACACGACGCCGACGATGGTCAGCCACAGCATGTCGCCCTGCAGCGCGGCGCGCAGCACCGCCAGCTTCGCCCAGAAGCCCAGGAACGGCGGCACGCCGGCCAGCGACGCCATGACGCACAGGACCAGGCCTGCCATCCACGGATTGCGTGCGTTCAGACCCTTGTAGTCGTCGATGCGGTCAGCTTCGAAACCGCGACGCGAGAGCACCACGATCGCACCGAAGGCCGCGGCCGACATGATCGCGTAGCTGATTGCGTAGAACAGGCCCGCGGCGAAACCCTCGCGCCCGCCGCCGGCCAGGCCGACGAACAGGAAGCCCACGTGCGAGACCGTCGAGTACGCGAGCAGGCGCTTGAGGTTGGTCTGCACCATCGCGCTCAGGTTGCCGATCGCCAGCGACAGCACGGCGATGGCGGCGAGCATCAGGCGCCACTGGTCCTCGAACGGAGCGGCCCCGACTTCGAGCAGGCGGTAGGTCATACCGAATGCGGCGAGCTTCGGCGCGGAGCCGATGAACAGCGTGATCGGCGTCGGTGCACCGTGGTAGACGTCCGGCAGCCACATGTGGAACGGCGCGGCGCCGAACTTGAAGGCGATGCCGGCGACGATGAACACCACGCCGGTGATCAGCATCAGCGACGAGGCCGAGCTGTCCTGGAGCCGGGCCTGCGCGGCAACGGCGATGCCGTCGAGCTGCAGGGTGCCGGTCGCGCCGTAGACCAGCGACAGGCCGTACAGCAGCAGGCCCGAGGCAAGCGCGCCGAGCACGAAGTACTTGATCGCCGCTTCCGAGGCCAGCGGGCTGTCGCGGTCGATCGCGACCAGTGCATACGAGCACAGCGCCAGCATTTCCAGGCCGAGGTACACCATGACCAGGCTGCCCGACGACACCAGCAGCATCATGCCGGCCGTGGCGAACAGCATCAGCACCGACACCTCGCCCTTGTACAGGTCGCGGGCCCGCAAGTAAGGCCAGGTGTAGATCATCGACAGGATGCCGACGACGCCGATGCCGACCTTCATGACGTCGGCGGCGGTGTCGCGGATGAACATCCCGCTCAACACGGTGCCCTGCCCGCCCACGCCGGTGGCGACCATGAAAGTGGCGATGGCGAGCACGCCGATCGCGAACACGTGGCTGATCACGCGACGGCGTTCGTCGATGAACAGATCGAGCATCAGCAGCGCGAACGCGCCGATGATCACCACCAGCTCGGGCAGCAGCGGCAACAGGTCGGCGACGGTGCGTACAGGCATGTTCATGCGCTACAACCTCAAAGCTTCGACGCGGCGATCTGCATCGCCAGGTTCGCGATCGACGGTTCCATCAGGTCCGTCAGCGGCTTCGGCCAGATGCCGAGCACCAGCACGCCGGCGGCGAACACGCCCAGCACGACGGCTTCGCGCGGGTTGATGTCCTCCAGCTCGGCCACGTGCGCGTTGCCGACCTCGCCCCAGATGGTGCGCTTGACCAGCCACAGCGTGTACGCAGCACCGATGATCAGCGTGCTCGCGGCGACGAAGCCCACCAGCGGATGCTGCTGGAAGCTGGCCAGGATCACCATGAACTCGCCGACGAAGCCCGACGTGCCCGGCAGGCCCGAATTGGCCATCGCGAACAGCACGACGAACGCGGCGAACCACGGCATCACATTGGCGACGCCGCCGTAGTCCTTGATCATGCGCGTGTGCATACGGTCGTACAGCACGCCGACGCAGGAGAACATCGCGCCCGACACGAAACCGTGGCTGATCATCTGCACCATCGCACCCTGCAGGCCCAGGCGCGCCGCGTCGGTGTTACCGGCGTCGCGTACCAGTGCGAACGAGATGAAGGTGCCCAGGGTGACGAAGCCCATGTGCGAGACCGACGAATACGCGATCAGCTTCTTCATGTCGTCCTGGGCCAGCGCCACCAGGCCGACGTAGACCACCGCGATCAGGCTCAGCGCGATCACCAGCCACGCCCACTCGGCACCCGCATCCGGCACGATCGGCAGGACGAAGCGGACGAAACCGTAGCCACCGATCTTCAGCATGATCGCGGCCAGGATCACCGAGCCGGCGGTCGGCGCCTCAACGTGCGCATCCGGCAACCACGTGTGCACCGGGAACATCGGCACCTTGACCGCGAAGGCGACCAGGAATCCGAAGAACAACCACATCTGCTCGGTGGCGTTGAGCTGCAGCGCGTACATGTCCGCGAGCTGCCAGCTGCCGCCCTTCAGGTACAGGTAGATCAGCCCGATCAGCATGAACAGCGAGCCGAGGAACGTGTAAAGGAAGAACTTGATCGATGCGTACACGCGACGCGGGCCGCCCCAGACGCCGATGATGATGAACATCGGGATCAGCATGCCTTCGAAGAAGACATAGAACAGCATGGCGTCGAGCGCGGAGAACACGCCGATCATCAGGCCTTCGAGCACCAGGAACGCGGCGTAATACTGGCTGACACGCTTGTCGACGGAGGTCCAGGCACCGACCATCGCCAACAGCGTGGTCAGCGTGGTCAGCACGATCAGCGCGACCGAGATGCCGTCGGCACCGAGGTGGTAGCGGATGTCGTACGCCGGGATCCATTCGCGGTTCTCTACGAACTGCATCGCCGGCGTGGTCCAGTCGAAACCGGTGAGCAGCGCGACGCTGGCCACCAGCGTCGCCAGCGCGACCGCGGAGGCGAACCAGCGCGCCGCGCCGGCGCGTTCGTTGCCGAAGCCCAGGGTGACCACGCCGCCGAGGATCGGCAGCCAGATCAGTACGCTGAGCAGGAAGGAAGTGCTTTGCAAGGGCTCGGAGTTCACGTCGGGTCCTTGTCGGAAATCAGTGCCAGAAGCGGATCAGAACGGCCAGCAAAGCAATCAGGCCGAGGATCATCGCGAAGGCGTAGTGATAGAGGTAACCGGACTGCATCCGGCGGGTCAGGCGTGCAACCAGGTCGACAACGCGGGCGCTGCCGTTGACCGCCGCACCGTCGATGACGTGCGTGTCGATGGCGCGCGACACCTTGCCCAGACCGAGGCCGCCACCGGCGAAACCGCCGATCCACAGATTGTCGAAGCCGTACTTGGCCTCCAGCACGCGCACCGGCCAGGCGAAGATGCGGCGCGCCTTCGCGGGCAGCTCCGGCTTCCACCAGTACATGACGGTCGCGAGCGCGAAGCCGGCCAGCGTCAACCAGAACGCCGGGGCCTTGAAGCCGTGCAGTGCGTACTTGACCGGACCGTGCCACACCTCGGCGCCTACCTGAGCGACGGTGTCGCGTGCAGCGTTGAGGTCGATGGCGCCGAGGAAGTACGGCAGCTGCGTGTGATGGCCGCCCATGTCGGTGCCGAACAGCATCGGGCCGGCGGTCAGGTAGCCGATCAGCACGGACGGGATCGCCAGCAGGACCAGCGGCACCGTCACCACCAACGGCGACTCGTGCGGCGTGTGCGCGTGGTGGTCGTCATGGCCGTGGCCATGCGCGTCGTTGTGATGGGCACCGTGGCCGTGCTCTTCGGCGAGCGCGGATTCGTGCTCGGTCGAATCGGCCTCGGGCGCGACGTAGTGGTCCGGCACCGGATCGTGGAAGCGTTCCTTGCCGTGGAAGGTCAGGTACAGCAGGCGGAAGCTGTAGAACGCGGTGACGAACGCGCCCAGCAGCACGGCCCAGTAGGCGTAGGTCGCGATCCAATGGTGCGACTGGTGCGCGTGGTGCGCGGCGGCCTCGATGATGGTGTCCTTCGAGTAGAAGCCGCTGAAGAACGGCGTGCCGATCAGGGCCAGCGTGCCGACGAGCATCGTCCAGTACGTGATGGGCATGTACTTCTTCAGGCCGCCCATCCGGCGCATGTCCTGCTCGTGGTGCATGCCGATGATGACCGAACCGGCGCCGAGGAACAGCAGCGCCTTGAAGAAGGCGTGCGTCATCAGGTGGTACACGCCGGCGCTGTACGCCGACACGCCGAGTGCGACAGTCATGTAGCCCAGCTGCGAGAGCGTGGAGTACGCGACGACGCGCTTGATGTCGTTCTGCACGATGCCGATCAGGCCGGTCCAGAACGCCGTGGTCGCACCGATGAACAACACGAACAGCAGCGCGGTCTGCGACAGCTCGAACAGCGGCGACATGCGCGCGACCATGAAGATGCCGGCGGTCACCATCGTCGCGGCGTGGATCAGTGCCGAGATCGGGGTCGGGCCTTCCATCGAATCCGGCAGCCACACGTGCAGCGGAACCTGCGCCGACTTGCCCATCGCACCGATGAACAGGCAGATGCAGATGACCGTCATCAGCGACCAGCCGCCGATCGAATGGAACAGGTTGTCCGCCTGCGCCAGGACCGGCCAGGCATGCTGCAACTGCGCGGCGGCGATGCCCGGCTCGCCCGCACGTGCGAACACAGTGCCGTAGTCCAGCGAGTTGAACGCGTACAGCACGCCGGCGATGCCGAGCAGGAAGCCGAAGTCGCCGACGCGGTTGACCAGGAACGCCTTCAGGTTCGCGAACACCGCGGTCGGGCGCTTGAACCAGAAACCGATCAGCAGGTACGACACCAGGCCCACCGCTTCCCAGCCGAAGAACAGCTGCAGGAAGTTGTTGCTCATCACGAGCATCAACATCGAGAAGGTGAACAGCGAGATGTAGCTGAAGAAGCGCTGGTAACCGTCGTCCTCGGCCATGTAGCCGATGGTGTAGATGTGCACCAGCAGCGAGACGAAGGTGACGACCACCATCATCATCGCGGTCAGCTTGTCGACCATGAAGCCGATGTGGGCCTCGTAGCCGCCGACCTGGAACCAGGTGTAGACGTTCTCGTTGAACGGCGCGGCACCCTGCAGCAGTTGCCACAGCACCTGCATCGACAGGATGCAGCTCGCGGCGACACCAAGGATGGTCACCCAGTGGGCGCCGGCGCGGCCGACCTGGCGGCGGAACAGGCCGGCGATGATGGCGCCCAGCAGCGGCGCCAGCACGATGGCCAGCAGGACGGTCTTGGAGATGGCGTGCTCCACTGCGTCAGCCCTTCATGGTGTCGATTTCGGCGACGTTGATCGTGCGCCGGTTGCGGAACAGCGTGACCAGGATCGCCAGGCCGATGGCGGCCTCGGCGGCGGCCACGGTGAGGATGAAGAACACGAACACCTGGCCGGCCGGATCGGAGAGCTGGCGCGAGAACGCGACGAAGTTGATGTTCACCGCGAGCAGCAGCAGCTCCAGCGACATCAGCAGCATGATCACGTTCTTCCGGTTCAGGAAGATGCCGGCGACGCTGATGCAGAACAGCACTGCGCCGAGGGCGAGATAGTGGCCGAGCGCGAGCCCGGCTCCGAAGAATTCGCTCACGGCTTTCCCTCCTCTGCCGGAACGTCCGCGACCGGCGCGACCGGCTTCACGGCGTCCATCTTGACGATGCGCACACGATCGGCGGCGCGCACGCGCGACTGCGCCGACGGGCTCTGGTGGCGCGCGCCGACGCGGCGGCGCAGCGTCAGCGTGACCGCCGCGATCACGGCGACGGTCAGGATGACCGCGGCCACTTCGAACGGCAGCAGGAACTCGGTGAACAGCGCACGTGCGATCCACTGCGTGTTGCCCCCCGCCGACGGATCGGCCGGGAACGCGGTGGCGACGTTGGCCTTCACGCCGATCAGGGTGAGCATCTCCACGAGCATGATCACCGCGACCACCAGGCCGACCGGCAGGTAGCGCACGTAACCCTCGCGCAGCGGCGCGGTGTCGATGTCCAGCATCATCACCACGAACAGCAGCAGCACCATCACCGCACCGACGTAGACCAGGATCAGGGCCACGCCGAGGAACTCGGCGCCGGCGATGATCCACGTGCACGCGACGGAGAAGAACGTGAGCACCAGCAGCAGCACCGCGTGCACCGGGTTCTTCACGCTGATGACGCCAACCGCGGCGGCCGTGGCCACCGCTGCGAAGACGAAGAAGGCAATCTGGGCGAGATCCATGTTCGTCAGGCCTCAGCGGAAGGGGGCATCGGCGGCGCGGCGCTCGGCGATCTCGGCTTCGAGACGGTCGCCGATCGCCAGCAGCTGCGGCTTGGTGAGGATGTTCTGGCCGCGCTTGTCGAAGTGGTACTCGTGCACGTGCGTCTCGACGATCGAGTCGACCGGGCAGGACTCTTCGCAGAAGCCGCAGAAGATGCACTTGAACAGGTCGATGTCGTAACGCGTGGTGCGGCGCGTGCCGTCCTCGCGCTTGGTCGAGTCGATGGTGATCGCCAGCGCCGGGCACACCGCCTCGCACAGCTTGCAGGCGATGCAGCGCTCTTCGCCGTTAGGATAACGACGCAGCGCGTGCACGCCGCGGAAGCGCGGCGACTGCGGCGTCTTCTCCATCGGGTACATCAGCGTGTACTTCGGCTTGAACAGGTACTTGCCCGTGAGGGCCAGTCCCTGCAGCAGCTCGATGAGCAGCAGGCTCTTGAAGTAGGAAACGATGCGATTCATGCCTGACTGGTCCTTACTTGCCCGGCTCGAAGATGCCGTAGTACGCCATCACCGCCACCACGCAGATCCAGGCGATGGTCAGCGGGATGAACACCTTCCAGCCCAGGCGCATGATCTGGTCGTAGCGGTAACGCGGGAACGAGGCGCGGAACCAGATGAAGCAGCTGGCGAAGAAGGCCACCTTCGCGAACAGCCACCACCAGCCATCGCTCAGCACGGTGCTGATAACCGGCACGTCCGGGATCCACGACGCCGGAATGGGCGACAGCCAGCCGCCGAGGAAGAAGATCGAGGTCAGGAAGCTGATCAGGATCATGTTCGCGTATTCGGCGAGGAAGAACAGCGCGAACGCCGAACCCGAATACTCGACCATGTGGCCGGCCACGATTTCCGACTCGCCTTCCACCACGTCGAACGGCGCGCGGTTGGTCTCGGCCACGCCGGAAATGAAGTAGACGACGAACAGCGGCGCCATCGGCACCCAGAACCACTCGGTAAAGCCGCCGTTGCCCGACTGCGCCATCACGATGTCGGTGAGGTTGAGGCTACCGGCGCCGACCATCACGCCGACCATCGCGAAGCCCATCGCGATTTCGTACGAGACGACCTGCGCGGCGGCGCGCATCGCGCCGAGAAACGCGTACTTCGAGTTCGACGCCCAGCCGGCGAGGATGATGCCGTACACACCCAGCGAGGTCATCGCCAGCAGGTACAGCAGGCCGGCATTGGCGTTGGACAGCACGACCTGCGTGTCGAACGGCACCACCGCCCACGCGGCGAACGCCGGCGCGAGCGCGATCAGCGGCGCGAGCTTGAACAGGAAGTTCTCGGCCTTGGTCGGCTGGATCACTTCCTTGAACAGCAGCTTGAACACGTCGGCGAATGCCTGGAGGATGCCGCGGCCCACGTACATCGGTCCGTGGCGCACGTGCATCCAGCCGATGAGCTTGCGCTCCCAGACCACGTAGAACGCCACGCTGATGATCACGGGCATCGCGATCAGCAGGATCTTCAGCACGATCCAGACGATCGCACCGATCATGCCGAACGACAGGAAGAACTCGCGCAGCGGGTCGACGATCTGCGTGGTGAACAGTCCATTCGTCATGCTCATGCCCTCCCCGCCTGCACGCGGCCCGACATCGGCGCGGTGGCGCCGTGGCCGCTCTCGACCCACACGGTGCCGCGCGCGACCTTGTCGCTCACGACGACCGGCAACGTCGCGGTTCCGGCGGCGGTGTTGAACTTGGCCACCACGCCGTCGGCGAGGCCCAGCGCGGACGCGTCCTGCGGATGCAGCACGGCCTTGGGCTCGACGTTGAGCGGATGCGACTGCAGCGCGGCCGCACGGCGCACCACGGCGTCGCTGCGATAGATCGCGACGCTGGTGGCCACTTCGAGACCGTCGCCGGACAGGTTCGGCGCCTTGCCTGCGGCGACCTGGACCTCGTGCATCTTCATGCCCGCGCGCAGACCCGGCAGGTCGACGAAGTCGAAGCCCTTGGCCTGCAGCTCGCCACCCAGTGCGCGCAGCACGCGCCAGCCTGCGCGCGCCTCGCCCGGCAGCTTGCCACCGGCCACGGTCGCCTGCTGGCGGCCGTCGAGGTTGGTCAGGGTCGCATCGATTTCCGGCAGCAGACCGATCGGCAGGATCACGTCAGCGACGGCGCGGGTCGAACGGCACGCGAAGGTGCTGAACGCCACGACCTGGGCCGGGTTCAGCGCCTTGATCGCGGTCGCGGTGTCGGCGAAGTCCAGGCCCGGCTCGATGCCGTACAGGATGTAGGCCGAACGCGCGTCGGCCAGCATCGCCTGCGCGTCGCGCGCGGTCGGCAGCACGCCGTAGTCGGACAGGCCGACAGCGTTGGCACCCTGCGGGATGCGGTTGAGCGAAGCGCCGGTGGCGACGGCGAAATCCGCGGCGGCCTTGCGGATCGCGGCGGCATGCGCGCCGTTCTCGGCCAGCGCGCCGACGATCACCACGGCGCGGGTACCGGCCTTGGCGATGTCGACCAGCGCCTGATCCGACAGCGCGGCCGCGATCTGCGACGGCGCGACGATGCGCTTGCTGGCGATGTCGAAGGTGAAGTCGAAATCGACCGGGTTGACCACGTGCACCTTCGCGCCGTGGGTCCAGGCCTTGCGCACGCGCTGGTGGACCAGCGGCAGTTCGTGGCGCAGGTTGGAGCCCACGATGACGATGACGTCGGCGTGGTTGATGTCGGCGACCGGCGTGGCGAACGGGGTCGCCGTGGCCGCGTCGCTCAGGTCGTGCTGCGCGATGCGGTGGTCGATGTTGCCGGTGCCCAGCGCTTCGGCCAGGCGGGCCAGCAGCGCGCCCTCCTCATTCGAGGTCGCCGGATGCGCGAGGATGCCGAGGCGGTCCGCGCCGTTGTCGCGCAGGATCTTCGCGGCCTTCGCCAGCGCTTCCTCCCACGAGGCATCACGCCACTCGCCGTTTTCCTTGACCATCGGCGCACTGGCGCGGTCGTCCGCGTACAGGCCCTGGTGCGAGTAGCGGTCGCGGTCCGACAGCCAGCATTCGTTGACCGCTTCGTTGTCGCGCGGCACGGTACGCAGCACTTCGCCGCGGCGCACGTGCAGGAACAGGTTGCTGCCCAGCGCGTCGTGGTAGCCCAGCGATTCGCGCGCGATCAGTTCCCACGGACGCGCCTTGAACTGGAACACCTTGTTGGTCAGCGCACCGACCGGGCACACGTCGATGACGTTGCCGGACAGCTCGGTCGTCAACGGCTTGCCGTCGTACGTGCCGATCTGCAGGTTCTCGCCACGGTACATGCCGCCCAGTTCGTACGTGCCGGCGATTTCCGCGGTGAAGCGGATGCAGCGCGTGCACTGGATGCAGCGGGTCATCTCGGTGGCGACCAGCGGACCGATGTCCTCGTCC
This sequence comes from Lysobacter panacisoli, assembly GCF_009765165.1. Taxonomy (NCBI): domain Bacteria; kingdom Pseudomonadati; phylum Pseudomonadota; class Gammaproteobacteria; order Lysobacterales; family Lysobacteraceae; genus Lysobacter; species Lysobacter panacisoli. The sequence continues at coordinate 2,897,826 of NZ_VLNU01000001.1, read as the reverse complement.
GGCACCACGCGCTTGCGCTCGGCGAAACGGCTGACCGAACGCCCGTAGCCCAGCGACAGATCCTGCAGTTCGCACTCGCCGCCCTGATCGCAGATCGGGCAGTCGAGCGGATGGTTGATCAGCAGGAACTCCATCACGTTGCGCTGCGACTTCAGCGCCTTGTCGCTGCGCGTCGAAACGCGCATGCCGTCCATGACCGGCGTGGCGCACGCCGGCGCCGGCTTCGGCATCTTCTCGACTTCGACCAGGCACATGCGGCAGTTCGCCGCGATGGCCAGCTTGTCGTGATAGCAGAAACGCGGGATCGCGATGCCCGCCTTGTCGGCGGCCTGGATGATCATCGAGCCCTTCGGCGCGGCCATCTCGACGCCGTCGATGAAGACGGTGACGTGATCCGGCGGAAGGTTCGGATTGACGGGTTGCGCGCTCATGCAGCCACCTTCTCGACGACGGTGCCGTTGCGCTGGTCGTCCACCAGGAAGCGCTTGTTCACGATCGCGTACTCGAACTCGTCCCAGTAATGGCGCAGGAAGCCCTGCACCGGCCAGGCGGCGGCTTCACCGAAGGCGCAGATGGTGTGCCCTTCGATCTGACCGGCCGCCGCGCGCAGCATCTGCAGGTCGTCCAGCGTGGCCTGCTTCTCGACGATGCGGGTCAGCATGCGGTACATCCAGCCGGTGCCTTCGCGGCACGGCGTGCACTGGCCGCAGCTTTCCTTGAAGTAGAACCGCGCGATGCGCTGGCAGGCGCGCACCATGCAGGCGGTGTCGTCCATCACGATGACCGCGCCCGAACCCAGGCCCGAACCGGCCTTCTGGATCGAGTCGTAATCCATCGTGAGGCCCATCATGGTCTCGCCCGGCAGCACCGGCATCGAGGAACCACCCGGGATGACCGCCTTGATCTTGCGGCCCGGGCGCATGCCGCCGGCCATCTGCAGCAGTTCCGAGAACGAAGTGCCCAGACGGATCTCGTAGTTGCCCGGCTTCGCGACGTGGCCGGAGACCGAGAAGATCTTCGGGCCGCCGTTGTTGGGCTTGCCGAGGTTGAGGAACCACTCCGCGCCGTTGCGGATGATCGCCGGCACCGAGGCGTACGTCTCGGTGTTGTTGATCGTGGTCGGCTTGCCGAACAGGCCGAAGTTGGCCGGGAACGGCGGCTTGTAGCGCGGCTGGCCCTTCTTGCCTTCCAGCGACTCCATCAGCGCGGTTTCCTCACCGCAGATGTAGGCGCCGGCGCCGAGCGCGCCGTAGATGTCGATGTCCACGCCGCTGCCGAGCACGTTCTTGCCCAGCCAGCCGTGCTCGTACGCTTCCTTCAGCGCCTGCTCGAAATGCTCGAACGGCTCGTGGTGGAACTCGCCGCGCAGGTAGTTGTAGGCGACCGTCGAACCGGTGGCGTAGCAGGCGATCGCCATGCCTTCGACCACCGAGTGCGGGTTGTAGCGCAGGATGTCGCGGTCCTTGGCCGTGCCCGGCTCGGACTCGTCCGAGTTGCACAGGATGTACTTCTGGGTGCCGCTGCCCTTGGGCATGAAGCTCCACTTCAGGCCGGTCGGGAAGCCCGCGCCGCCACGGCCGCGCAGGCCGGACGCCTTGACCATGTCGACGATCGCGGCCGGATCCATCTTCTCGCTCAGGATCTTGCGCAGGGCGGCATAACCACCCGTCTTGAGGTAGTTCTCGTACGACCACGGCGTGTCGTAGTGCAACGTCGTGTAGACGACGCTGTGCTCCTGCGGGGCCGGACCGACCGGGCCGTAGCCCTGCGAGTAGTCGTGATGCTCGTGCGCCATGTGGAGGACCGCCTTACTTCAGGCCGTCGAGCAGCTCGTCCACCTTCGTGGCGTCGAGCTTCTCGTGGTAGTGACCGTTGATGACGACGACCGGCGCGCCGCAGCACGCGGCCAGGCACTCTTCCTCGCGCTTGAGGAAAACGCGGCCGTCGGACGTCGACTCGCCCAGCTTGCAACCGAGCTTCTTCTCGGCGTGGCGGACCAGGTCCTCGGCGCCGTTGAGCCAGCAGCTGATGTTGGTGCAGAAGGCGACGTTGTTGCGGCCGACCTGCTCGGTCTCGAACATCGAGTAGAAGCTGGCGACCTCATAGGCCCACACCGGCGGTAGGCCCAGGTACTTGGCCACGGCCGCGATCAGTTCGTCGCTGAGCCAGCCGCCGTTCTGTTCCTGTGCGGCATGCAGGCCCTGCAGCACCGCCGAACGCTTGCGGTCCGGCGGGAACTTGGCCAGCCAGTGGTCGATGTGCGCGCGGGTCTTGTCGGACAACGCGACCAGCGGGTCGACGTGCTGACAGGCCTCGAAATTTCCGGTCGCCTTCATTTGTGCAGATTCCTCAACGGGTCGCCGCGCTTAGCGGTCGACCTCGCCGAACACGAGATCGTAGGTGCCGATCATGGCCACCACGTCGGCCAGCATGTGGCCCTTGACGATGGCGTCCATCGACGAAAGATGCGCGAAGCCCGGCGCGCGAAGCTTGACGCGGAAGGGCTTGTTGGCGCCGTCCGAGACCAGGTAGCAGCCGAACTCGCCCTTGGGCGCTTCCACCGCGGCGTAGGTCTCGCCGGCCGGCACGCAATAGCCTTCCGAGAACAGCTTGAAGTGGTGGATCAGGGCTTCCATGTCGTCCTTCATGTCCTCGCGGCTGGGCGGCGCGACCTTGAAGTTGTCGACGATGACCGGGCCCGGATTGGCCTTCAGCCACTTCACGCACTGCTTGATGATGCGGTTGGACTGGCGCATCTCCTCGACGCGCACCAGGTAGCGGTCGTAGCAGTCGCCGTTGACGCCCACCGGGATGTCGAAGTCGACTTCGGCGTACTTGGCGTACGGCTGGTTCTTGCGCAGGTCCCAGGCGATGCCGGAGCCGCGGATCATCGCGCCGGTCATGCCCCACGCGAGCGCCTGCTCGGGCGAGACCACGCCGATGCCGACCGTGCGCTGCTTCCAGATGCGGTTGTCGGTGAGCAGCGTCTCGTATTCGTCGACGCGCTTGGGGAAGTCGTCCGTGAACGCTTCCAGGTAGTCCAGCAGCGAACCTTCGCGCCACTCGTTGAAGCGCTTGAGCTTGCCGCCCTTGCGCCACGGCGATTCCTTGTACTTGGGCATGCGATCGGGAAGATCGCGGTACACGCCGCCGGGGCGGTAGTACGTCGCGTGCATGCGCGCGCCGGAGACCGCCTCGTAGCAGTCCATCAGCTCTTCGCGCTCGCGGAACGCGTACAGGAACACCGCCATCGCGCCAAGGTCGAGGGCGTTCGAACCGATCCACATCAGGTGGTTCAGGATGCGGGTGATCTCGTCGAACATCGTGCGGATGTACTGCGCACGCTCCGGCGCCTCGATGCCCATCAGGGTCTCGATCGCGCGCACGTAGGCGTGCTCGTTGCACATCATCGACACGTAGTCCAGGCGATCCATGTAGCCGATCGACTGGTTGAACGGCTTGGACTCGGCCAGCTTCTCGGTGCCACGGTGCAGCAGGCCGACGTGCGGGTCGGCGCGATGCACGACCTCGCCGTCCATCTCGAGGATCAGGCGCAGCACACCGTGCGCGGCCGGGTGCTGCGGGCCGAAGTTCAGCGTGTAGTTGCGGATCTCGGCGCCGCTGCCGAGGCCCGACGTGTTGGACTTGCCGTTGGAAAGCTGGGCGCTCACTTCTTCACCTCGGCGCGCTGCGCGGCCTCGCCCTGCGCGGTCTCGTAACGGGCGTCGTCGCGGATCACGCGCGGCACGCCCACGCGCGGTTCGATCGACACGGGCTGGTACACCACGCGCTTCTTGTCGGCGTCGTAGCGCACTTCGACGTTGCCGATCAGCGGGAAGTCCTTTCGGAACGGATGGCCGACGAAACCGTAGTCGGTCAGGATGCGGCGCAGGTCCGGATGGCCTTCGAAGACGATGCCGTACAGGTCGAACGCCTCGCGCTCGAACCAGTTCAAGCCCGGCCACACCGAGGTCAGCGAATCGACCACGGGCAGATCGTCGTTGTCGGCGAAGGTGCGCAGGCGCACGCGACGGTTGTGCTGGCACGACAGCAGGTGCGCGACCGCGGCGAAGCGGCGCTCCGGTGCGGCGGCCGCGCCGTTGGGCTGCTCGCCCCACACGAAACGACCGGCGCTCTTGCCTTCCACGCCGCGCGAGAAGCCTTCCGAGGACACGTCGGTGTCCCACTCGTCGCTGCCGTAGCTGAGGTAATCGACGCCGCTGACGTCGACCGCCTGCTCGAAACCGAACTCGTCGCGCAGGGCGATCGCGGTGGCGAGCCACTGCGACGCGGCGACGTCGACGGTGATCTCGCCGCGCGGCTGTGCGACGACGACCATCGCCTCGGCGAAACGCGCGCCCAGGCGATCGGCGAACGCTTGTGCGGTCTCTGCCATGTCAGCGCACGCCCTGCTTGTTGTCGCCGAAATTGGTGCCGCGACGGATCTTCTTCTGCAGCTGCAGGATGCCGTAGACCAGTGCTTCGGCGGTCGGCGGGCAGCCCGGGACGTAGACGTCGACCGGCACGATGCGATCGCAACCGCGCACCACCGAGTACGAATAGTGGTAGTAGCCGCCGCCGTTGGCGCAGCTGCCCATCGAGATGACCCACTTCGGATCGGGCATCTGGTCGTAGACCTTGCGCAGCGCCGGAGCCATCTTGTTGACCAGCGTGCCGGCCACGATCATCACGTCGGACTGGCGCGGCGACGGGCGGAACACCACGCCGTAGCGGTCCAGGTCCAGGCGCGCTGCACCGGCGTGCATCATCTCGACCGCGCAGCACGCCAGACCGAAGGTCATCGGCCACATCGAGCCAGTACGCGCCCAGTTCCACAGCGCATCCATGCTGGTGGTGACGAAGCCGTTCTGCAGCAGCGGGTTGTCGCCCTCGGGGCGAAGGATGTCATCCAGCTGCCCTTCCGGCAGCGGGTTGTGCATCAACTCAGAGACACTCTGGATCACTCCCATTCGAGTGCTCCCTTCTTCCAGACGTAGACGAAGCCGAGCAGCAACATGCCGGCGAAGATGCCCATTTCGATGAGGCCGACCGGACCGAGTTCTCGGAACACGGTAGCCCAGGGCACGATGAAGATGATTTCCAGGTCAAAGATGATGAACTGGATGGCGATGAGGTAATAGCGCACGTCGAACTGCATGCGCGCGTCCTCGAACGCTTCGAAGCCGCACTCGTAGGGTGCGAGTTTTTCGAGGGTCGGGCGCTGGGGGCCGAGCACCTTGCCCACCACCAGCAGGGCGACGCCGATACCTCCGGCGACGATCAGGAACAGCAGGGTCGGCAGGTATTCGGCCAGCACTCGTTGTTCTCTCGCTTCGTTTAGCTCGGTCGCCCTGTGGCGATCTGGCTCGGCGGTAGCCGCCTGGGTCATCCCCGCGCGAGAGTCGGCCCGCCGTGCGTGCCGCACCTCGGTCGGTGGTGCTAGGTGTTGCAGGTCTTCGAGTTGTTACGGTGTGGTGCCCAAGGGGGGACTCGAACCCCCACGACTTACGTCGCTACCACCTCAAGGTAGTGCGTCTACCAATTCCGCCACCTGGGCAATCAAACCAAGTTGTGTCGTCCTGACTCGACCGTGCCATTGCAGGCTGCGGTCGCTTCCGGCCATCGCTGACCGTACCCGGCCTTCCGTGCCGGGCCGATGAAAACAAATGTTACCGCGTTGCCTCAGCCGCCCGCAGGGGGCTGGGGCTTTGCCGACTCAGGCGACTGCGTCGCGGCCGGGGCCTGCTGTGCCGGCGCTGCCGGTACTTCGACCTGCGGAGCGGGCGTTGCCGGCGCCTGCGGCACCGTGGCCGCAGGAGCGGTCGGCACGGCCGGGGCAGTACCGCCCTGCGCCGGAACCGCGGGCGCTTCGGACATCATGCCGCCGGCAGCCTGCGTCGGAGCCGCATCGCCACCCGCCTTGCGCGTCGCGTACCAGGCCATGCCCATGCTGATCACGAAGAACGAGATCGCCAGCCACTTCGTGGCCTTGGACAGGAAGTTCGCCGAACCCCGCGCGCCGAAGACCGTCGCCGAGGCGCCGCCGCCGAAGCCGGAACCGGCCTGCGCACCCGCGCCGCGCTGCATCAGGATCAGCGCGATCATCGCGATTGCGATCAGCACGTAGATGACGTTGAGGATCAACAGCATCGTTGGATTCTGCTATTCGTCTCGAGAACGACGTCCGGCGGACAGGTCCGCGTTTCGTCAGGGCGCCGCCGCAACCGCGATGGCGTGGAAATCGTCGGCGACCAGCGAGGCGCCTCCGACCAGGCCGCCATCGACGTCCGGCTGCGCGAACAGCGCGGCGGCATTGTCGGCCTTCACGCTACCTCCGTACAGGATCGGCAGCGAGCCAGCGATTCTAGCATCGCGCGCAGAGATTTCGCTACGGATGAATGCGTGGACCTCCTGCGCCTGTTCCGGCGTGGCGGTCTTGCCGGTACCAATGGCCCAGACCGGCTCGTAAGCCACGATCGCACCGTCCAGCGCGTCCTTGCCGCCCAGGTCGAACACCGGCTCCAACTGTTCCTGGATGCGGAACTCGGTCTGGCCGTTCTCACGCTCGCCCAGGGTTTCACCGACGCACAGGATCGGCACCAGTCCGGCCGCCTTGCACGCGAGGAACTTTCGCGCGACCAGCTCGCTGGTCTCGCCGTGGTACTGGCGTCGCTCGGAGTGGCCGACAAGACCGTAGACCGCACCGACGTCCTTGAGCATCGCGGCGGACACTTCGCCGGTGTACGCGCCCTTCTGGTTCCTGCTCACATCCTGCGCGCCGAACTTCAGGCCGCGGTCGCCGTAGCGGGAGATCAGCTCCGCGAGGTACGGCAGCGGCGGCAGGATCAGGCATTCGACCGACGACGGCAGGTCGCGCGCGACGAGTGCGTCGAGCAGCTCCTGGGCGAAGCGGCGATCGCCATGCAGCTTCCAGTTTCCGGCAACGATTCTGCGGCGCATGGCCACTCCTTAGCGTGTTCGGTGCAACGTGTTCGGGTGCGATGCCGGCGACCGGGGCCGCGAGCGGCGGCAAGTTTACTCCACGTCGGCGAGAATCCGATCCGATGACCGCATCGACGTCGCAAAACCGGCCGCTCCTGCAAGGCTTCCCGCCCGTCGCGGCGCACGATGCGCGCGTACTCGTGCTGGGCAGCATGCCGGGCGCGGCCTCGTTGCAGGCGCAGCGCTACTACGCGCACCCGCATAACCGCTTCTGGCCGATCATGGGCGAACTGGTCGGCGCCGCACCCACCCTGCCCTACGAGGATCGATTGCAGCGACTCCTCGATGCAGGAATCGCGCTGTGGGACGTGCTCGATCGTTGCGAGCGCGAAGGCAGCCTGGATTCGGCGATCCGCGACGACACCGCACAGGCCAACGATTTCACCGCGTTTTTCGCGCAGCACCGCGACGTGCGCACGGTGCTGTTCAACGGCGCGAAGGCGGAAGCCGCGTATGCGCGCTTCGCGCCGTCGCTGGCCGGGTTCGGCGCGATTTCGCGGCGCTTGCCTTCGACCAGCCCGGCCAACGCTTCGATACCGCCGGCGGCCAAGCTCGCCGCCTGGCGCGAGGCGTTGCAGGCGGCGGGAATCGACGTGCGCTGAAGGCTTACTTCAGCTTGATCTCGCGCAGGCGCTCTTCCAGGTAGCCGTGCGCGGTGATGGGTTCCGGATAGCGGCTCGGGTTGTCCGGAGTGATGCACGAAGGCAGCACGTCGATCAGGAAGTCCGGATTCGGATGCAGGAAGAACGGCGTGGAGTAACGCGGCTGGCGCGCCTTCTCGCCCGGCGGGTTGACCACGCGGTGCGTGGTCGACGGGTACACGTGGTTGGTCAGGCGCTGCAGCATGTCGCCGATGTTGACCACGATGGTGTCGGCGTCGGCGGTGAACGGCACCCACTCGCCCTTGCGCGACAGCACTTCCAGGCCTTCCGCGCTGGCACCGACCAGCAAGGTGATCAGGTTGATGTCTTCATGCGCGCCGGCGCGCACGTTGGGGATGTCGTCGGCGGTGATCGGCGGATAGTGGATCGGACGCAGGATCGAATTGCCCGAATTGGTCTTGTCGGCGAAGTAGTTCTCCGGCAGGCCGATGTGCAGCGCCAGCGCGCTGAGCACGCGCGAACCCAGCTGGTCCAGCGATTCGTACAGGCCGTAGGCCTGGTCGCGGAAGCCCGGGATGTCTGCGTCCGGCCACAGGTTGGCCGGCATCACCTCGGCGTACTTCGAGTCGCGCGGGATCTCGCGGCCGACGTGCCAGAACTCCTTCAGGTCGTAGTGCTTGGAGTCCTTGGCGGTCTCCACGCCGAACGGCGTGTAGCCGCGCGCGCCGCCGCTGCCGGCCACGTGGTAGCGGGCCTTGGCCTGGTCCGGCAGCGCGAAGAAGCGCTTGAACACGTCGTAGGAGGCGTCGATCTGTTCGGTCGGGATGCCGTGGCCGCGGATGCCCGCAAAGCCCCATTCACGATAGGCCGCCCCGAGTTCAGCCACGAACGCCTCGCGGTCGCCGGGGGCGGCCGGATCGGTGAAGCGGCGGATGTCGAGGGTCGGGATTCGGTTCACGGGACGGACCTGCGGAAAGGATGGAAAGGCGGGCCGCACATGATACGCCGCCCCGCCCGGCTGAAACGGCGGTTCAGGCTGGCCACCCCAGGCCGCGTCAGCACGGGATTGTTACGAGATAATGTCGCCCCCTTTGCATTGCTTGGCCTGCTCGACGAATGGACCCCGCTTCCGCCGCCGCGTCGCCGCGACACCGCTCCGCCTGGCTGACCGGCTTCATCCTCGCCAATGCCCTGCTCGGGTCGCTGATCACCTGCAGCAACATCCCGCTGGCCAGCGCCGCGTCGGACTGGCGCTCGGCGCTGTTCCTGCTGCTCGCCCTACCCGGTCATTTCATCTTCTTCGGCGCGCTGGTGGCACTGCCCGCGTGGGTGGTGGGCCGTCTGGTCCGCAATCCGCGCTGGATGATCGGCACCGCCGTGGCGCTGCAGTCGCTGTGGATCTGCCTGCTGCTGGCGGATGCGAAGGTGTTCGAGCTGTACCGGTTCCACCTCAACGCGATGGTCGCCAACATGATCTTCGGCGGCGCGCTGAGCGACCAGGTCACGTTCTCGGCCGGCATGTGGGTGCTGATCGCATTCGCGGTGGTTGCCCTGTTCGCGCTGCAGGCGTTTGCCGCACGACTGTGGTGGCGTGCGCTCGACCGTCGCCCCGGGCTGATCGGCATCCGCCGCGCCTGGTGGGCGGTGGCGGTGTGGCTGGCCCTGGGCCAGGTGATGACGGCCGTGTCGGATGCGCGCGGCGATCGCGCGGTGCTCGCGCAATTGGCCTACATCCCGTGGGCGCAGCCGATCACGATGAAGGACACGCTGGCGCGCCTGGGTGTGCACACGGCGAGCGCGTCGACGCTTCCCAATGCCGGCGACAACGTGCTCGGCTATCCACGCCAGTCGTTGCAGTGCGATGCGCGCCCGGCGCTGAACGTGCTGGTGGTGATGGTCGAATCGCTGCGCCACGACATGCTCGTTCCCGAAGTGATGCCCAACACCGCGCGCTATGCGCAGGACGCGCAGCGCTTCGATAACCACGTCAGCACCGGCAACGCCACGCGCTTCGGCCTGTTCGGCCTGATGTACGGCCTGCCCGGCGGCTACTGGCAGGCGATGCTCGCGCAGCAGCGCGGCTCGGCGATGATCGACCTGATGCAGCGCGATGGCTACCGCATGCACATCTACGGCAGCGCCCCGCTGTACAGCCCGGAATTCGACCGCACGGTGTTCGCGCAGGTGCGCGATCGCATCGTCAACGCGCCGTCGGAACTGGGTCGCGCGGAACGCGACCGCTACGTGGTCGATCGCCTGCAGGCGGACATCCGCAACCATTCGGCGAACGAACGCTTCTTCGGCTTCGTGTTCCTCGATGCGCCGCACGCGCCGTACCACCTGCCGGAAGGCTTCCAGTCGCCGTTCCAGCCGATGGCGCAGGAAGTTAACTTCCTCAAGCTCGGGCCTGAGCACGACCCGACGCCGGAGTTCAACCGCTACCGCGCGGCCGTGCATTACAGCGACCAGATGATCGGCCAGCTGCTCGATGCACTGAAGCACAGCGCGATCGCCGACAACACGGTCGTGCTCATCACCGGTGACCACGGCGAGGAGTTCAACGAGCTGCGCCAGAACTACTGGGGCCACAACGGCAACTTCTCCGACTGGCAGCTGCGCACGCCGTTCGTGCTGCACTGGCCGGGCCGCGCGCCGGGCGTGACGACCGCGCCGACCTCGCACGAGGACTTCGTCCCGACCGTGATGCGCCATGCGCTGAACTGCCGCAACGACACCGCGGATTATTCGACCGGCGTGGACCTGTTCGGGAATATCCCGGCGACACGCCCGTTGCTGGTGGAAAGCTGGTCGCAGCGCGGCATCCGCGACGGCGAGCGCATCTACCTGTTCGACAACTTCGGATCGGCCACGGTGGTCGATCGCCAATACCGTGCGCTCCACGACGCCGAAGTTTCGCCGCACGCAGTGAGCAGTTCGTGGGAGCAGCTCACGCGATTTCAGAAGCGCTGAGTCTTGCGATATGGAACGCCCTCCCGTTGCGGGAGGGCGGAATGCCTCACACCGCTTCGCGGACCGCTGCGGCGAGACGATCGAGCGTGGACTGCATCAGGCCGGCGTCGTCGGCTTCGACCGTGACGCGCACCACCGGCTCGGTGCCCGATGGACGCAGGAACGCACGACCGCGACCGGCCACTGCCGCCTGCGCATCCGCAAGTGCGGCCTGCACCGACGCGGCCTCGACCGGGCGCGAATCGCCCTGGAAACGCACGTTGACGGTCTTCTGCGGCACCTTGCTGAAGCCGTCCAGCGCCTGCCGCAGCGAGATGCCGCGACGCTTGAGCACTTCCAGCACCTGCAGCGCACTGACGATGGCATCGCCGGTGTTGGCGCGGTCCAGGCACAGCAGATGGCCGGACGCTTCGCCGCCGAGCACGCCGTCGTTGGCGATCAGCTGCTGGTGCACGTAACGGTCGCCGACCTTGGCGCGGATGAAACCGATGCCGCGTTCGGCGAAGGCGCGTTCCAGCGCGTAGTTGGTCATCAGCGTGCCGACCACGGGGCCCCTCAGGCGGCCGCTGGCCTGCCAGTCGCTGGCAAGCACGTACAGCAGGTCGTCGCCGTCGCAGACCACGCCGTCGCTGTCGACGAACAGCACGCGGTCGCCGTCGCCGTCGAAGGCGATGCCGACATCGGCGTCGGTCGCGCGGACGTGCGCGGCCAGCGTCTCGGGATGGGTCGAGCCCACGCCGTCGTTGATGTTGATGCCGTTGGGATCGATGCCGATGGCGTCGACGCGCGCGCCCAGCTCGCGCAACACCAGCGGACCGAGCTGATAGGTCGCGCCATTGGCGCAGTCCATCGCGATGCGCAGTCCGCCGAGGTCGAAGCCCTTGGGCACCGACGACTTGCAGTGCTCGATGTAGCGGCCCAGCGCGTCGCGCGTGCGCACGGCCTTGCCCAGCTGCTCGGACGGCACGGTGCGGAACGGCTGTTCCAGCGCCGCCTCGATCGCCAGCTCGGTCGCGTCGTCCAGCTTCTCGCCTTCGGCCGAGAAGAACTTGATGCCGTTGTCGTGATGCGGGTTGTGCGAGGCCGAGATGACGATGCCACCGTCGGCGCGCATGGAGTGCGTGAGGTGCGACACGGCCGGCGTCGGCATCGGGCCCATCAACTGCACGTCCACGCCCGCGGCGACGAGACCGGCTTCGAGCGCGGCCTCGAACATGTAGTTCGAGATGCGCGTGTCCTTGCCGATGATCACCACCGGATTTCGCCAGTCGCGGCGCGGCAGCGCGTGGCCGTAGGCATTACCCAGGCGTAGGACGAAGTCGGCCGAGATCGGACCTTCGCCCACGCGCCCACGGATGCCATCGGTTCCGAAATACTTGCGGCTCATCGGCTTGCTCCCTCGCGTTCCCGCGGCGCGGGAACGGAGTCGATATGGAAAGGGACGATCTGGAAAGAGACGTGCATCGGCGCCCTGCCCCTGCACCTGTCCCGGCGCAGGCACGAGCGCCGATGGGTCACGCCGCGGCCTCGGGCTCGTCGCTGGGCGCGGGCTGCTTCATCATCAACGCCATCAGCGTGGCGAGGCGGTCGCGCAGTTCGCGGCGATCGCAGATCTGGTCGAGTGCGCCGTGCTCGAGCAGGAATTCCGAACGCTGGAAACCTTCCGGCAACGTCTCGCGCACGGTCTGCTCGATAACGCGCGGGCCGGCGAAGCCGATCAGCGCTTCCGGTTCGGCCAGGTTGAGGTCGCCCAGCATCGCGAACGAAGCGGACACGCCGCCGGTGGTCGGATGCGTCATCACCGAGACGAACGGCAGGCCCTTCGCACGCATGCGCGCGAGAGCGGCGGACGTCTTGGCCATCTGCATCAGCGAGAACAGGCTTTCCTGCATGCGCGCGCCACCGGTCGCGGTGAAGCACACCATCGGGCAGCCCAGCTCGACCGCGCGCTCGGCAGCGCGGGTGAAGCGCTCGCCGACGACCGAACCCATCGAGCCGCCCATGAAGGGGAAGTCGAACGCGGCGGCGACCAGTGGACGCTGCTTGAGCGTGCCTTCCATCGCGACCAGCGCGTCGCGCTCGCCGGTCGACTTCTGCGCGGCCTTGATGCGATCGGAGTACTTCTTCTGGTCACGGAACTTGAGCACGTCGGTCGGGCCCAGCTCGCCGGCGATCTCGCGCGTGCTGTCCGCATCGAACAACGCCGTCAGCCGAACGCGCGCGCGGATCGGCATGTGGAAGCTGCACTTCGGGCAGACCTCGAGGTTCTCCTCGAGTTCGGGGCGGTAGAGCACCGCGCCGCAGCGGTCGCACTTTTCCCACAAACCTTCGGGCACGCTGCGGCGCTTGGACGCGCCGGTTTCGGTGCGGATGCCCGAGGGCATGAGTTTCTTGAGCCAGGACATGCGTTGGGTATTCCCCGTTCAGGCTTGGTGAAAGCCGGAGTGGGGTCCGGCCGAGCGGGCCAGTTTAGCGCAGAGACCTGCGAAGGCCGCTCAGCCCGTGGTGGCGTCCAGGGCGGCGCGCAACGGTGCCAGGAACGTACGGGCCTGCACGGAAGGATCGGCCGCATCGGCCAGTTCGGCCACGAGCGCACTGCCGACCACGACGCCGTCCGCCTCGCGCGCCATCGCCGCGGCACTGGCCGCGTCCTTGATGCCGAAGCCAGCGACCACCGGCACCCGGCTCTGCCGGCGAATGGCCTGCAGGTGCGTGGATGCGGCGCCGGTGTCGAGACGGTCCGCGCCTGTCACGCCGGCGAAACTGACGTAGTAGAGGTAGCCCTGCGCATCGTCGGAGAGCAGGCGCAGGCGCGCGTCGGTGGTGGTCGGCGACGCGAGCAGGATCAGCGCGAGTCCGTGCGATTGGAACGCGGCGCGGACCTCGGACGATTCCTCCGGCGGCAGGTCGACCAGCAGCACGCCGTCGACGCCCGCGTGCACGGCTTCGCGCGCGAAGCGCTCCGCGCCGCGGATCTCCACCGGATTGAGGTAGCCCATCAGCACGACCGGCGTATCGGCGTCGCATTCGCGGAAACGGCGCACGCTGTCGAACACGAACGCCAGTCCGGCGCCGCGCGCGAGTGCACGTTCGGAACTGCGCTGGATGGTCGGACCGTCGGCCATCGGATCGGAGAACGGCACGCCCAGCTCGATCACGTCCGCACCGGCTTCGACCAGCGCGTGCATCACCGGTACGGTCGCCTCCAGCGAGGGATCGCCCGCGGTGATGAACGGTACCAGCGCCTTGCGGCGGGCCTCGCGCAGTTGGTTGAAGCGTCGGTCGATCCGGTTCATGGCAATCCGCCGTGGTTCGTCGCGCCCTGCAAGGGGAAGGCCCGGAAGCCGGCGGGATGGAGGAGGGAGGGGCCCGCCGCCTCCCCGACCTTCCCCTTGCAGGGCGCTGACGTCGATGGGTTCTGGGTCAGAGCGAAATCCCTTCGCGCGCGGCGATGGTGTGCACGTCCTTGTCGCCGCGACCGGACAGGTTGCACAGCACGATCGCATCGGGCGGGAGTTCGCGCGCGAGCTTGATCGCCTGCGCGATCGCATGGCTGGATTCGAGCGCGGGCAGGATGCCTTCGGTGCGCGACAGCTGGTGGAACGCGGCAAGCGCTTCGTCGTCGCTGACGCCGACGTACTGCGCGCGGCCAGCATCCTTGAGGAACGCGTGCTCCGGCCCGACGCCCGGATAGTCCAGGCCGGCCGAGACCGAATGGGTTTCGATGATCTGCCCGTCGTCGTCGCACAGCACATAGGTGCGATTGCCGTGCAGCACGCCGGGACGACCGGCCGCGAGCGACGCCGCATGGTGGCCGGTGGCGATGCCCTCGCCCGCCGCTTCGGCGCCGACCAGGCGCACCGACGGATCGTTGAGGAAGGCATGGAAGATGCCGATCGCGTTGCTGCCGCCGCCCACGCACGCAGTCACCGCGTCGGGAAGCCGCCCGTACTCGGCCAGCATCTGTGCGCGCGCTTCGCGGCCGACCACGGCATTGAAGTCGCGCACCATGCGCGGGTACGGATCGGGGCCGGCGACCGTGCCGATGATGTAGAACGTGTCGCGCACGTTCGTCACCCAGTCGCGCATCGCTTCGTTGAGCGCATCCTTCAGCGTCGCCGAACCACTGGTCACCGGCACTACCGTCGCACCGAGCAGCTTCATCCGGTAGACGTTGATCTTCTGGCGCTCGATGTCGGTCGCGCCCATGTAGACCACGCATTCCAGTCCGAGCCGCGCCGCGACCGTGGCGCTGGCGACGCCGTGCTGGCCGGCGCCGGTCTCGGCGATGATCCGGGTCTTGCCCATGCGGCTGGCGAGGAGCGCCTGGCCGATGGTGTTGTTGATCTTGTGCGCGCCGGTGTGGTTCAGGTCCTCGCGCTTGAGCAGGATGCGCGCGCCGCCGACCTCGCGGCTGAGCCGCTCCGCGAAGTAGATCGGACTGGGACGGCCGACGTAATGGGCGAGGTCTCGATCGAACGCCTCGTTGAACGCCGGATCGACGCGGGCGGCGTCGTAGGCGGCGGCCAGTTCCTCCAGCGGACCGATGAGGGTCTCGGCGACGAAGCGCCCGCCGTAGCGGCCGAAGTGACCGGCGGCGTCCGGCCAAGCGTGGAAGTCGGTGATCTCCATGCCGTGACTTTATCGGCGACAGATCGCACAGACCATGCATAAAATCGGCACGACCTGTCAGGATTACTCACACATCCATGAGCCGCGACCTGCCCCCGCTCAACGCCCTGCGCGCCTTCGAGGCCGTGGCCCGGCTGGACAGCGTAAGCCGCGCTGCCGAGGAGCTGCACGTCACCCACGGTGCGGTCAGCCGGCATCTCAAGGCGCTGGAAGAGGCGCTGGGCACGCCCTTGTTCGTGCGCGAAGGCCGCGGGTTGGCACTGACCCCCGCCGGCCATCGCCTGCACGAAGCTGCCGAGGTCGCGTTCGCCCCGCTACGCCAGGCCTGGACCGAACTGCGCCGCCGCCCGCACGCGCCGCTTGTGCTTGGTTGTCCGGGCAGCCTGCTGGCGCGCTGGATGATCCCGCGCCTGGACCGGCTCGCCCGTGATATGCCCGACCTCACCCTGCATCTGTCGCCCAGCGAGACCGTTCCGGACGCACGCCTCGCCGGCATGGACGCGGCCCTGCTCATCGCCGAACCACCGTGGCCCGCGGAGTGGCAGGTGCACGAACTGGCGATCGAGCGCATCGGACCGGTGGTCGGCCCGCGCTTCGCCGGTGTCGATCGCCTCCGCGACGCCTCGCCCGACGCGCTGCTGGCGTTGCCGTTGCTGCATACCGCCTCACGCCCGCAAGCGTGGAGCGACTGGGCGCGGCGCAACGGACTCGATCCGTCGGCACTACAGCTGGGAACCGGCTTCGCGCATCTGTACTACCTGCTCGAAGCCGCCGAAGCGGGGCTGGGCGTGGCGATCGCACCGGAACCGCTGGTCGCGGAGGACATGCGCGCCGGGCGCCTGATCGCACCGTGGGGATTCGTCGACACCGACGGCCGCTGGGCTTTGGTCGCGCCCAGGCGCAGTACGGATCCGCGCGTGGCGCGATTGGCGGAATGGCTGCGCGGTGAGCTGGCCTAATGTGTGAAGCGCATGCCGACATGGAAGGTGCTGTCATTCCCGCGAAGGCGGGAATCCACGCATCAGGGCATCAAGCGTTGCATAGAGCGGAATGGCGTCTGTTGGTTGGATTCCCGCCTTCGCGGGAATGACAGCAAAAAGGCCGAGAAACGCTGGACTCCCGCCTGCACAGGAACGATCAGCCAACGAATCAACCGCGCAGCGAATCCGCGCGCCGCACTTCCTCGACGAAGCGACGCATCTTCGCTGCGTCCTTCTCACCCGGTGCGGACTCGATGCCGCTGGACACATCCACACCCCACGGGTGCACATCGCGGATGGCGTCGAACACATTGTCCGGGCCGAGGCCGCCAGCGAGCAGGAACGGCTTGCCGAGATCGCGCGGAATGCGTGTCCAGTCGAAGGGCCTGCCGGTGCCGCCACCGGCTCCGCGCGCGTGGCTGTCGAGCAGGAATGCCGATGCGTCCGCATGGTCCTTCGCCTGCGTCGCCGCATCGCCGCCCTCGCCCATCGCGATGACCTTGAGGTACGGCAGGCCGAAGCTGCGGCAGAACGCCGCATCCTCATCGCCGTGGAATTGCAGCAGCGTCGGCCGCACCTGCGCGATCACCTCGCGCACGAGCTCGGCCGGGCTGTCCATCACCAGCGCGACGACATCGACGAACAGCATTGTGTGCGTACGCAGCGCCGCGGCCTGATCGACCCCGAGCCGGCGCGGGCTACGCGCGGCGAACACGAAACCCACCGCGTCGACGCCCAGCTCGCAGGCGAGCGCGACGTCCTGCGCGCGGGTCATGCCGCAGAACTTGATGCGCGTGCGCAGCGGTGCGTTCACAACGTCACCTCTGCGGGCAGGCCCCACTGCGCCGGATAGCGCGGGCCGAGGAACAGCAATCCGGTCGGCGGTGCGGTCGGACCGGCGACGGTGCGGTCGCGACCGGCGAGCAGTTCCGCGATCCAGCCCTCCGGCTTCTCGCCGCTGCCGACCATCAGCAGGCTGCCGACGATGTTGCGCACCATGTGGTGCAGGAACGCGTTGGCCTGCACTTCCACTTCGACCACGTCGCCACTGCGGGTGACGAGGATCTGCTGCAACTCGCGGAACGCGTGCGGCGACTGGCAGTGCACGGTGCGGAACGCGGAGAAGTCGTTCTCGCCGAGCAGTGCCTGCGCGGCGCGATGCATCGCGTCGGCGTCGAGCGCACGGCGTTCCCAGCTCAGGTACTGGCGCTGCAGCGCGGCACGTATCGGGCGATTGAGGATGCGGTAGCGATAGCGGCGCGCACGCGCCGAGAAGCGCGCATGGAAATCGTCCGGCACCGCCTGCGCCCAGCGCACCGCGATCTGCGGCGGCAGGCGGCTGGTCACGCCGAGCATCCAGCTGCGCGGATCGCGCTGCGCATGGCTGTCGAAATGCACGACCTGGCAGGCCGCGTGCACGCCGGCGTCGGTGCGGCCGGCGCAGATGGTCTCCACCGGATGCCCGGCGACGAAGGAGATCGCGTTCTCCAGCGCCGCCTGCAGGGTTTCCTCGCCTTCGCGTTCGGGTTCGCCGTGCTTGCTCAGGCGCTGCCAACCGCAGAAACCGCTGCCGTCGTACTCCACGCCGAGCGCGAAACGCCGCGCCGGCGGTGCGTCCAGCGTGTTGGTGTCGACGCCGGACGTGTCCTGCGCCACGGTCAATCCAGCTCTTGCAGCATCCGCGACGCTTGCTGGCGCGCGGCCAGATCGCCGTTGATCACGACTTCGCTGAGCAGCTGGCGCGCACTTTCGGTGTCGCCCAGGTCGAGGTAGGCGCGCGCGAGTTCCAGGCGCTCCTGCCCCGGCTGCGTCGCCAGAGTCGGTTCGACGTGGCCACGGCGTCCGCCATTGGAGGCGACGTGCCAGGCCGGCGCGATCGGTGCGGACGGTGTCGGCGCGGGACGCGCGCGGGTCGGCTGCGGGGTGAGTTCGAACGGCGGCTCATCGGATTCGACGACAGCAGCGCGCGGCGTTTCCTCCACGCGCGCTTCTTCCGCCTGCGCTTCGACGATCGCGGCCTCGACCGCTTCCGGCTCGTCGGCCAAGGGTTCGGCGAACGCATCGGCGATCGACGGCGCAGCGGCGGACGGCGCGCGGAACACCGGCTTCGAAGGACGACGACGCCACAGCCAGCCACCGACCAGCACCAGCAGCAGCGCGCCGCCGCCGATGGCCCACGGCAGGGCCGAGCCGCCGGACGGCGCGGCTTCGTTGTTGCTCTTGGCCAGGCGCTGCTGCGCGGCGGCCAGTTCGCTGTCCTTCATCGCCATCAACTGCTGCTGCTTCTGCTGCAGTTGTTCGAGCTCGGCGACGCGGCTCTTGAGTTCCTTCACCTCGGCCTCGCGGGCCGCGATGGTTTCCTGGTTCTGCTGCAGTTCCTGTCGAAGCATCTCGCCCTCACCACCGGCCTCGATGCCGGACTGCGTTCCCGCCTGGGTGGCGCGGCTCGCGCCGGGCGGGACGATTTCCAGACGCGCATCCGCGGTCGTGCCGCCCGCTGCCGACGCCGTTGCACCACTGCTCGCTGGTGTCGCACCCGCCGACGTCGCCGCTGCGGCGGAGGCGACGATGTCGCCTTCCAGCGCAGGTTGCGGCACCGCGCGGCGCGCATCGCGCCATTGCTGGACCTGGCTCGCCACCAGACGGCGTGCCTGGCTGGCATCGACGCTGGCCAGTTCGTCGCCCGGCGGCAGCGCGAGCACCGCGCCGGCCTTGAGGCGGTTGATGTTGCCGCCGATGAACGCATCGGGGTTGGCGCGCAACAGCGCGATCATGGCCTGGTCGAGGGTGAAGCCCTCGCCTTCCATGCGGCCGGCGATCTGCGACAGCGTGTCGCCGCGGCGCACTTCGTAGTCGCCGGACAGCTCGCGGGCCACGTCGGGCACCGGCGCGCGCGGCGGCGTCGCCACCGCGACCTGGGTCTGCGGCTGTGGTTCGGGCGTCGGCGCGATTTCCGTGCCGGTGCCTTCTTCGGCCGTGGTTTCCTCGCTCGCGACTTCCGGCGGCGGCTCGGTGGCGGGCGGCGCGGCTTCGACCGGCCGCTCGATGGTGTTCGGTGCGGAAACGACGGTCTCGTCGATCTGCGGCTGCAGCGGCGCGGACACCGTGCGCGGCGCATCGACCAGCGCGGCGTATTCGCGCACCAGCCGGCCCTGGCCCCAGTCGACCGAGACCAGGAAGGTCAGCAACGGTTCGGTGACGGGCTGCTCGGTGGTGACGCGGATGACCGGTCGGCCGGCGGAGTCCAGCGCCGAGGTGAACTGCAACTGCGCGACCAGGCCCATCGGCGGTTGCAGGCCGATGCGGGCGAAGACGAGGGGCGAGGCGAGCTCGGCCTGGATGTTCTCCAGTTCGCTCGGATCGCTGGAAATAATCGGGATCTCGGCCAGGAACGGCTGGCCGAGCCGGGACTTGACCTCGATCTGCCCCAGGCCCAGCGCCGAAGCCGCGCCGCTGGCCAAGGCCAGAGCCAGCCCCAGCGCGGTGCGCGCGTAGCGTCTGGCCGAGCTTTGTTTGACAACCTGTTGTTTCACTTCGGATCCCGTGCCCGTCCCCCGGCGCGACTCTAGCCGTCGGCGGGTCCGGTAGCAATTGAAACCGCCGCCGATTGCGACATCGGCGACGGATTGGGGGCTACGCCCGCCTCAGCCGCGTTCGGCCAGGACCAGCTCGGCCACCTGGACCGCGTTCAGCGCCGCGCCCTTGCGGATGTTGTCGGACACGATCCACAGGTTGACCGCCCGCGGATGCGAGTAGTCGTCGCGGATGCGGCCGACGTACACCGGGTCGTTGCCGGACGCGTGGGTCACCGGAGTCGGGTAACCGCCCGCCTTCGGCTCGTCCACCACTTCCACGCCCGGTGCGGACAGCAGCATCTCGCGCACCTGCGCCGCGCTGATCTTCTCGCGCGTCTCGACGTTCACCGCCTCGGAGTGCCCGTAGAACACCGGCACGCGCACCGCGGTGGGGTTCACCTGGATGCTGTCGTCGCCGAGGATCTTGCGCGTCTCCCACACCAGCTTCATCTCTTCCTTGGTGTAGCCGTTGTCCTGGAAGTCGTCGATGTGCGGGATCAGGTTGAACGCGATCTGCACCGGGAAGCGCTGCGGATCCGCGTCCTGGAAGTTCATCAGCGCAGCGGTCTGCCGGCCGAGTTCCTCCAGCGCCGAACGGCCGCCGCCGGAGACCGACTGGTAGGTCGCCACGTTGATGCGCTCGATGCCGGCCTTGCGGTGGATCGGCGCCAGCGCGACCAGCATCTGCATGGTCGAGCAGTTCGGGTTGGCGATGATCCCGCGCGGACGGTTCTTCACCTGTTCGGGGTTCACTTCCGACACGACCAGCGGCACGTCGTCGTCGTAACGGAACGCCGAGGAGTTGTCGATCACCACCGCGCCCGCCGCGGCGAACTTCGGCGCGTATTCCTTGGACACGCTGCCGCCGGCCGAGAACAGCGCGATGTCGACCTTGGACGGGTCGAACGTCGCCAGGTCCTCCACCACGATTTTTTTCGCGCCGAACTCGATTTTCTCGCCGGCCGAGCGGGCGCTCGCCAGCAGGTGCAAGTTGCCAATGGGGAATTTCCGCTCGACGAGGATGCGCAGCATCGCTTCGCCGACGGCGCCGGTCGCACCGACGATGGCTACGTTGCAGGAGTTCTTGGCGTTCATTGTTTCCTTCTTGTCGTGGTTGGAAGTACCGCGTGTGGAACCGCCGGACCCATTCCGGAGGGTGTTGCATGCGTGTCCGCGCTCAGCCGGACGGGCCCGCGCTGCCGCCGTTGCGGCGTCGCAGGTCCTCGATGGCGTCCGGAGACAGCCACAGTACCGCATCCAGGTACTGCTCGATCATCGCCAGCACGGTTTCGCGCGGACCTTGCCGCCATTGCGGCGAGGCGTAGAAGGCGTCCTGGCGGGATTCCAGGTCGGCCAGGTCGTCGTAGGCGCGGATCAGGAAATAACCCTCGGCCTGGTGCGGCGACGGCCCGAAGGCCACCACGTCGTGGCCCCATTCGCGCAGCATCGGCACGGCCTGCTCGACGAACGCGCGATGGAACGCGGCGCGCGCGTGCGGCCTGAGCTGGTAGGAGCGGATCTGGACGAGTCGCTGCATGGCGGACGGCGTGGATTGGCGTAGCGGGTGCCGGCAATTATCCGGCGGATCGAACGGTGGCGGAGCGAGTCAGGCGCCGCGTTTGAGTCCCGTTTTCGCATCCCGCGCCGCCAGTGCGTCGGCGTTCACCGGCGTGGGCGGACGTCCCGCGTCCGGGCCGTGGCCGAGCGCAGCGATCAGGTTGTCGACAGCCAACGTGACCATCGCGCGCCGCGTGGCGAGGCTGCCGCTCGCGATGTGCGGCGTCAGCACGACATTGCGCAAGGCGAGCAGGCGCGGGTTCACCGCGGGCTCGCCCTCGTACACGTCCAGTCCGGCCGCGGCGAGGCGACCGCTGGCGAGCGCTTCGGCCAGCGCGTCCTCATCGACGATGCCGCCACGCGCGATGTTGGTCAGCGTCGCGGTGGGCTTCATCTTCGCCAGCGCAGTGGCATCGATGAGGTGATGCACGGCCGGCGAATACGGCAGAACCAGCACGAGATGGTCGGCGCTGGACAGCAGCGTGTCGAGGTCGACGTACTCAGCGCGGCAATCGCGTTCGACGTCGGCGGGCAGGCGCGAGCGGTTGTGGTAGCGCACGCGCATGCGGAAACCCGACGCGCGACGCGCGATGCCCTGCCCGATCCGGCCCATGCCGAGGATGCCCAGCGTCGCGCCGTGGAGGTCGCTGCCGAGCAGCGTCTCGAAACTCCACTGCCGCCACTGGCCGTCGCGCAACCAGCGTTCGGCCTCGGTGATGCGGCGCGCGGCGGCCATCATCAGCGCGAAGCCGAAGTCGGCCGTGGTTTCGGTCAGCACGTCGGGAGTGTTGGTGACGACGACGCCCGCCGCCGTCAGCGCCGACACATCGAGGTTGTTGTAGCCGACGCCGACATTCGCGATGGCGCGCAGGCGCGGCGCGTTCGCGACCTCGGCGGCGCCGATGGGATCGTTGAGCGTGACCAGTGCGCCGTCGCAGCCCGCGAGCGCGTGCGCGATGTCCTGTGGCGAATGCTTGCCCACGCGCGCGGTCTCGACCACGTCGAAGTGCTCGCGCAGCCGTCCAACGATGTCGCCGAACAGCGGTTGCGAGACCCAGACGCGTAGCCGTGTATCAGCCATCGCGCTGTGCGGGAACACGCGGTGTGACCTCACCGACGTCGCCGCACTGCGCGCGGTGGCGCAGCGCCTGGTCCATCAGCACCAGTGCGACCATCGCCTCGCAGATGGGGGTCGCGCGGATGCCGACGCACGGATCGTGGCGACCGGTAGTGACGACTTCGGCGACATCGCCGTGGATGTCGAGACTGTCGATCGGCAGGCGCAGGCTCGACGTCGGCTTGAACGCCACCGAGCAGCGCACCGGCTGGCCCGTGCTGATGCCACCGAGGATGCCGCCGGCGTGGTTGCTGGCGAAGCCCTGCGGCGTGATCTGGTCGCGATGTTCGCTGCCCTTCTGCGCGACCACGCCGAAACCGTCGCCGATCTCCACGCCCTTGACCGCGTTGATGCTCATCAACGCGCTGGCCAGTTCGCCGTCGAGCTTGCCGTAGATCGGTTCGCCCCAGCCGGGCGGCACGTTCGTCGCGATCACGTCCACGCGCGCGCCGACCGAATCGCCGGACTTGCGCAGCGCGTCCATGTACAGCTCCAGCTCCGTCACCTGGCGCGTGTCGGGCCAGAAGAACGGGTTGTTCTCGACCGCGGACAGATCGAAGCCGTGCGGCACGATCTCGCCGATCTGCGACAGCCAGCCCTGCACGTGCACGCCGTGGCGGTCGGCCAGCCACTTCTTCGCGATCACGCCCGCGGCCACGCGCATGGTGGTCTCGCGCGCGGACGAACGCCCGCCACCGCGCGGATCGCGAATGCCGTACTTCTGCCAGTAGGTGTAGTCCGCGTGGCCGGGCCGGAACTGCTCTGCGATCTTCGCGTAGTCCTTGCTGCGCTGGTCGGTGTTGCGGATCAGCAGCGCGATCGGCGTGCCCGTGGTGACGCCTTCGTACACACCGCTGAGGATCTCGACCTCGTCGGCCTCATGGCGCTGCGACGTGTGGCGCGTGCGTCCGGTGGCGCGACGCTCGAGGTCGTGGCGGAAATCCTCCGGCGCGATGGCGATGCCGGGCGGGCAACCGTCGACCACGCAGCCGATCGCGGGCCCGTGGCTTTCGCCGAAGGTGGTGACGGTGAGGAGCTTGCCGAAACTGTTGCTGGACACGGGAGGATCCGCTCAGGTCAGGCCCAACTGTAGCAATCGGATTTGGTTGCTGCTGCGACCGTTGTGAGAAGCAAGTGCCTTGCTTGCCTCCCTCTCCCCTTGCGGCGACCGCAGGGAGTGCAGAGCTGAGAGGGACAGGCCGACGCAGGCGGCCAGGGAGAGGGGTAAGCCGTGCACGCTGCGCGTACCCCTCTTCCGCCCTTTGGGCACCTTCTCCCACAAGGGGAGAAGGGAACAGCAGAGGATGCCTCAGCGTGCGTCCGCGAGCGCCTTGATCTTCGCGTGATGCTCGACCAGGTCCGCGCGTTCGACCACGAAGATGCCCATCTGGCCGACCTTGAATTCCACCCACGCCATCGGCAGCTCCGGCAGCAGTTCGACCAGCGCGTTTTCCGCTTCGCCGACTTCGCAGATCAGCAGGCCCTGCTCGCTCAGGTGGTCCGGCGCGTCGCGCAGGATTTTCAGCGCGAGGTCGAGGCCGTCGTGGCCCGCGCGCAGGCCGAGTTCGGGTTCGAAGGAGTATTCCTTCGGCAGCGCATCGGTCTCGTCGTCGGTGACGTACGGCGGATTGGTGACGATCAGGTCGTAGACCTGGCCCTTCAGCCCCTCGAACAGGTCCGACTTGCGCAGGGTGACGTTGCCCGCGTGCAGGCGTTCCTTGTTTTCCTTCGCCAGCGACAATGCGTCGTCGTTGATGTCGACGCCGTCGACCTCCCAGTGCGGGTGGTAGTGCGCAGTGGCAATGGCGATGCAGCCCGAACCGGTGCACAGGTCGAGCACGCGTTCGACTTCGCGACCGCCCAGCCACGGCTCGAAGCCGGTCGTGATCAGCTCGGCGATCGGCGAACGCGGCACCAGCGCGCGCGCATCGCTCTTGAAGCTCAGGCCCGCGAACCAGGCCTCGCCGGTCAGGTAGGCGGCCGGGACGCGCTCGCGCACGCGGCGCTCGAACAGCGCCAGCACGCGCGCCTGCTCGTCCGCGGTGACGCGCGAGGCGCCATACACGGGGCTCAGGTCGTGCGGCAGGTGCAGCGCGTGCAGGACCAGCTGCGTCGCTTCGTCCAGTGCGTTGTCGTAGCTGTGGCCGAAGGTCAGGCCGGCCTCGTTGAAGCGGCTGCCGCCGTAGCGGATCAGGTCGATGATCGAGACCTGCTGGAACTGCACGGTCTCGGGGGTCGCGATGCCGGTCATGGCGGGGCCTTGCGGAGGGGGTCGGCGATTATAAGGGGCCGCGCCCGGTATCATGCCCGGCGCATCCTCATCGCCCCGTCCACGCCATGTTCAACCGCACCACGGTCTACATCCTGATCGCCGCGCTGGCCGCCGCCCTCGGCCTGTGGGCCGCGCAGCACTTCTTCGCGCCGCCTGCCGGGCCATCGCTGCCGCAGACGCGGGCCGTGCGCCTGTTCTCGCCGGCGCGCGAACTGCCGACCTTCAACCTGCGCCAGTCCGACGGCACCGCGCTGGTCCCGGGCGAACTGAAGGGCCACTGGACCCTGGTCTTCCTCGGCTTCACCCATTGCCCGGACGTGTGCCCGACCACGCTGGCGGAAATGGCCAAGGCCCAGAAGCAGTGGGCCGCGCTGCCGGAATCCGTGCGCCCGCGCCTGCTGTTCGTTTCGGTCGATCCCGAGCGCGACACGCCCGACCTGATCGGCTCGTACGCGCACGCCTTCCACCGCGACACACTGGCCGCGACCGCCGACGTGCCCGCGCTGGAGAACTTCGCCAAGTCGCTGAGCATGGTGTTCGCCAAGGTGCCGGCGCCGGAGGGCATCCCGGCCGACCAGTACTCGATGGACCACAGCGCCTCGATGGCCGTGCTCGATCCGCAGGGGCGCATGGCCGGCATCGTGCAGCCGCCGTTCGAGCCGCTGGCCATCGCCGCTGACATGACCGCCTTGACGCAGGCGTCGCCGGCCGCGCCCTAACCTCGCGGCACGCCACACGCATCCCGCACGCCGGCCACGCGCGCCGGCAGCCTCCGCACACACGTCGAATCCATGAGCCTGGTCACTGCCCTCACCTACGTCCTGCCGCACCGCCTGCTGTCGTCGATGGCCCGTTCGCTCGCGTATTCGGAATCGCCCGGCCTGAAGCAGTGGCTGATCGACACCGTCACGCGCCGCTTCGGCGTGAACCTCGGCGAGGCCGCCGAACCCGATCCGCGAGCCTACCCCACGTTCAATGCGTTCTTCACCCGCGCGCTCAAGCCGGGCGCACGCGTGCCCGATGCCGATCCGCGCGCGTTGCTGATGCCGGCCGACGGTCACGTCAGCCAGTGCGGGCCGATCGAGAACGGCCGCATCTTCCAGGCCAAGGGCCAGTCGTTCACCGCGAGCGAACTGCTCGGCGACGAAGCCGCCGCGGAGCCGTTCAACAGCGGCCTGTTCGCCACGGTCTACCTGTCGCCGAAGGACTACCACCGCGTGCACATGCCGTGGACCGGCACGCTGCGCGAGACCGTGCACGTGCCCGGCCGCCTCTTCAGCGTCGGCACCGCGGCGGTGGCCAACGTGCCGCGCCTGTTCGCGCGCAACGAGCGGCTGGTGTGCCACTTCGACACCGACTTCGGCCCGATGGCGATGGTGATGGTCGGCGCGCTGCTGGTGTCGGGCGTGGAAACGGTGTGGAGCGGCGTGGAGATCCCGCGATACGGCGACCGCATCAACCGCAAGGACTATCGCGGCAAGGGCATCACCCTGGAGCGTTTCGCCGAGATGGCGCGCTTCAACTACGGCTCGACCGTGATCGTGCTGCTGCCGCCGGGCGTGGCGGCCATGAATCCGTCGCTGGGCGCGGAATCGCCAGTGCGGCTGGGCGAGAAGCTCGCCACGCGTCGCTGAATCGACGGATCGCCTTGCAGGCTCTGTAGCCCGGGTAAGCGAAGCGCACCCGGGGATGTCACGCGAGGTGATATGCAAACCCGGGTGCGCTTCGCTTACCCGGGCTACTCAATCGCGCGGCGGAAGCGAGCGCGCGAGTCCCCACTGCGCGAGCCAATAGCTCGCCAGCACCGCAGCCGACGCCGCCGCGAACGGCACGACGAAGCGGTCCCACGCCAGCAACGCATCGGACAGCACGAAGCACGCGCCACCGATGGCCGCGCTCGCACTGGCGGCATCGCGCTGTCGCCACCACACCGCCAGCGCCTGCGCCGCCATCGCGGCGAGTACGACCACGTAGACGACCACCGGCACGCGCAGCGCATCCGGCAACCCAGGCCACAGCTGCGACAGCACGATGCCCGCGACGAGCGCGTACAGCGCGAACGGCCACAACGACGCGAACCACCGCCCGCGCTGGCGCAACGCCAGCAGGTACGCCAGGTGCGCGAGCAGGAAACTCGCCAGGCCCGGCACGAACGCATCGACCGGCAACATCAGGAACACGTCGCCGAACGTCGACAGCACCAGCCCGACCAGCAACCACGTGCGATAGCGCGGCACGGCGGACGCCATCCGCCACACGCTCCACGCGATCAGCAGTGTCGTCAGCGGCTTGAACAGCCAGTGCAGCCACGGCATCGCCGGCAGGTACGCACCGGCGATGGCGAGGCCGGCGGCGATCGCCACCGCCCATGTGAAGGAACCCGTGCGTGTCACAGTGCCAGTCGTCGTTGCCATTGCAGCCTCACGAAGATGCGCTTGCCCCAGTCGCCATCCCATTCCACCGGCAGGCCGACCGAGGAGATCGTATCGACGATGCTGCGTGCAACCGACACCGCCGCCGCCTCGCCTTCCTCGACCGCGCCGTAGTTCAGGAACAGGCCGTAGCCGTCGATGGCGCTCTCGGTGTCCTGCATGTGGAAGAACGCGTAACCGTTGACGGGGCCGCCGCGCTCGCGCGTCGCATGCATCTCGTCGCCGATCTCCGCCACGCCACAGGTGCCGCAGCAGGTGAAGTTCTGCCGGCACACCACGCCCTGCGTCTCCAGCGTGGAGAACGCCTGTTCGAGGCGGTCGTGGTCGGTCACGTCGGGCCAGCCGGCCGCGTCGAGACGGTAGGCCGCGATTTCCGACTGCAAGAGTTGCTGCGCGTGGGCGCGCAGTTCGTCGGCGCCGTGCGGTTGTGCGTCGATCACTTCCAGCGCGTTGTCGACGATGGTGTCGACCTCGAGGTAACCGCCGCGCAGGTCGCGGACGATGTAGCTGCGCAGTTCCTCGAGGAGTTCCTGCTGCTTCGCGGCGTCGTCCGGCTGCGCGGCAGCGTCGCGGCGCCGGAACAGTCCGGCGATCCAGTTCCAGGCCATGCCCATCCCCCTGTCGTCCCCTTCGACCGGCGTAGCTTCCTCCGTCCGGGGCCCGGGCTCAACCGTCCGGGCCTGGCGGGCATTCGCCCGTGCGGGCCTCAGCCCTCGCAGCCGTCCAGCTTGAGCTTCTGGCCGGGGCGGATCGCGTAGCGCGGGGCCTTGAGCTTGTTGGCCTTGGCGAGGTCGCCGGTATCGCACTGGAACTTCTGCGCGATCGCGGTAAGGGTTTCGCCCCGCTTGACCGTGTACGAGCCCGGACGCGCCGGCTTGCGCGGCTTGGGCGCGGCACTGGCGGCGGTCGCGCCGGCCGCGCCGGTGCCGGCGGTTTCGGCCTCGTACACCGCGTCGTCGTCCGGCAGCGGCGTCACCGGGCCGGTGCGGACGATGGCGGAACTCGCATCGCTGGTGACGAGCGTGTGCGCCAGGTCGGCGCGCTGGCCGCTGATGCAATGGCGGTTGTACAGCGCGACGATCTTGCTGGTTGCGCTGAGCGTAGTGCCGGCCGGCAGCCAGCGATCGGCTTCGTAGCGCGGGTTGAGATTGCGCAGTGCGCGCATGAATCCATCGCGCGTGCCGCCGTTGCCCAGGCAGATGGTGAGCTCGTAGATCGAGCTGCCCTTGCTCAGGCGCAACGGCGCCGGGCGCGCATCGACCTTGGGCGGGGTCAGGCCGTATTCCTTCGGATGCAGGAACAGCCATGCCGCGGCGATCACCATCGGCACGTAGTCGCGGGTTTCGGCCGGGAACTGGTTGTAGACCGACTCGTCCCAGAAATTGCGGCCGCCGGAGCTGTTGTAGACGCGCTGCGCGCGACCCTCGCCGCCGTTGTACGCGGCCAGCGACAGTTCGATGCTGCGGTTGAGCTGGCCCAGGCGCTCGTTGAAGTACGACGCCGCCGCCTGCGAGGAAGCGCGCGCGTCGTAGCGCGTGTCGAAGCCCGTGCCGTCCTCGCCGAGACCGAAACGGCGGCCGGTCGAGTACATGAACTGCATCGGGCCGGCTGCGCCCGCACGCGAGGTCGAATGCACGCGGCCGTTGGATTCCTTCGCCATCACGCCGAACAGCAGTGCCTCCGGAAGTCCGGCGCGCTGGAACTGCGGCCACATGTTCTGGCGCAGGTACTGGTAGTTCTCGAAGGTGTCCATCAGTGCCGGCCGCATGTCGGTCAGCCAGCGACGGATGCCGGCCTGCACGGCCGGGTTGTACTGGACCATCTTCACGAACTGCTGGCCGTCGGCGCTGAGCAGCGCGGCGGCGCGCGCGGCCTCGGGCACGTCGGCGGTGATGCTGCCGGCGCCTTCGTCGTCGTTGTCCTCGGGCACTTCGTCGCCGGCGGCGACGTCGGCGTTCTGCTTGAGCAGGCGCTTGTAGGCGGTGAGCATGGTCGTGGGCGAGCAGCCCTTCTGCTTCACGCAGGCGGCCATCACGTCTTCCATGTCCTCCAGCGCGGCGTCCACCTCGGTCCGTCCGGCCGGATCGGCGTTGCCGATCTGTACCAGGCCCTGGCGATAGCGTGTCTCCGCCGCCTGCATGCGCTGGTTGAGGACATCGACCGCGGCCTGGTCGCGCTTGGAAAGGGCGTGGGCGTTGGGAACGGAGACAACCAGGCCGAGCGCGAGCAGCGCGACGGAAGGACGGGCAAATACAGGCATGGACGGCAACGGGCGACAGCGGGGGCAGCCGGCAGGTTAGCCGCGCGCTTCGAGCCGCGGCAAGCCTTGTCGACATCCGGATGCATGAACGGGCTCGCCGTCACGCCGCCAGCGCGCCTCGCGGGCAGAACATGGGAAAAAGTCCCGGCTGGCGCGCATGTGAAGGGCACGCTTCCGCCGCGCCGCCGCGCTCGTCCACAATCCCTGCACCTTCCCCCGGAACCGGACATGGACTCCACGCTCCCCATCCTCATCGGCAAGGCCGTCACCACGCCGACGTCCCTGCCCGACTCGCAGGGCCACGTGTACCTGCAGCCGAAGTTCGGCAATCGCCACGGGCTGGTCGCCGGGGCCACCGGTACGGGCAAGACGGTGACGCTGATGACGCTGGCCGAAGGCTTCTCGCGGCTTGGCGTGCCGGTGTTCCTGGCGGATGTGAAGGGCGATGTCGCCGGCCTGGCGGTCGCTGGCACCGGCAACGAGAAACTGCAGGCGCGCGTGGCGGAGATCGGCATCGAGGGCTATGCCAACGAAGCCAACCCGACGGTGTTCTGGGACCTGTTCGGCAAGATGGGGCACCCGGTGCGCACCACCGTGAGCGAGATGGGCCCGACCCTGCTGGCGCGTGTGCTCGAACTCAACGACACCCAGTCCGGCGTGCTCGACATCGTGTTCAAGCTGGCCGACGACCGCGGCCTGCTGCTGCTCGACCTCGAAGACCTGCGTGCTCTGCTCGGCCTGGTCGCCGATGAACGCAAGGACATCTCCACGCGTTACGGCCTGGTCAGCGCGCAGTCGATCGGCGCGATCCAGCGTTCGCTGCTGCGGCTGGAGCAGGAAGGCGGCGAGATGTTCTTCGGCGAACCAGCGCTGGAACTGGCCGACCTGATGCGCACCACACCCGATGGTCGCGGCGTGGTCAACATTCTCGCCTCCGAGCAGCTGATCCTGAAGCCGCGTCTGTATTCGAGCTTCCTGCTGTGGCTGCTGTCGGAACTGTTCGAAACACTTCCGGAAGTCGGCGACCTCGACAAACCCAAGCTCGTCTTCGTGTTCGACGAAGCGCACCTGCTGTTCGACGACGCGCCGCCGGCGCTGCAGCAGCGCGTGGAACAGGTGGTGCGCCTGATCCGATCCAAGGGCGTGGGCGTGTATTTCTGCTCGCAGTTCCCCGACGACGTGCCCGACGACATCCTCGGCCAGCTCGGCAACCGCGTGCAGCATGCGCTGCGTGCATTCACCCCGCGCGACCAGAAGGCGGTGAAGACCGCGGCCGAGACCTTCGTGCCCAACCCCGCGCTCGACGTCGCCAAGGCGATCTCGCAACTCGGCACGGGCGAAGCGCTGGTCTCGACGCTGCAGGACAAGGGCATTCCGATGCCGGTGGAGCGCACGCTGGTCGCACCGCCGCGTTGCCGGATGGGCGCGATCACCGATGCCGAGCGCGCGCAGGTACGCGCGGGCAGCCCTGTCGGGCACAAGTACGACGAACGCATCGATCGCGACTCGGCGGCGGAGATGCTCACCACGCGCGCCGAATCCGCCGCGCAACAGGCCAAGGCACCGCCGGCGCGCACGCGCGAACAGGACGACACCGAAGACAGCGGCTTCGGCCAGTCCGTGAAAGACGCCGTGTTCGGCACGAAGCGCCGCCAGGGCATGGTCGAGACGATGGCCAAGCAGACCGCGCGCACCGTCGGCAGCCGCATCGGCCAGCAGATCGTGCGTGGCCTGCTGGGCAGCATTTTCGGCGGAAGCCGTCGTTAGTTCCCCATCCCCCGACGCAAGGAGCACCTTCACATGAAAGCTGCCCGTTATCTCGCATTCGCCGGACTGACCTCGCTGGCCCTCGTCGCCTGCAAGCCGCAGACGCCGGCCGAACCTGCAACGTCCGCCACGCCGGCAACGGAAGCCGCACCGGCTACGCCAGCGCCGGCCGCGGATGCCGCCACTGCCGCCGCGCCGTTCGATGCGAAAGCCTTCGCCGGCACGTTCGCCGGCACCCTGCCCTGCGCCGACTGCCCCGGCATCGACACGCGCATCGTGCTCGCCGCCGACGGCACCTACACGCTGACCGAGACCTACCAGGACCGTCCCGCACCGCCGAACAAGGGCGACGGGACGTGGACCGTCGAGGAGAGCGACACGCGCCTGCGTCTGGATCCGAACAGCAAGAGCGACAACGACCGCCTGTTCGCGATCCTGTCGAAGGACGAGATCCGCCAGCTCGACCAGCAGGGCAAGGCGATCGAAAGCAACCTGCCCTACAACCTCAAGCGCACGGCGCAGTAACGCGCACGCCGCGTGAAGCGCATCGCGACGATTGCGCTTCGCGCCGGATGCGCCACCATGTGCGGCACGCATCACCGGAGCAACGCATGGGTCGCTGGCGACCACCCTCGGAAAGCAGCACCGCGCTGATCACGCGCGGCGGCCACGACCGGCTCAAGACCGAGCTGGATGAGTTGTGGCGCGTGAAGCGGCCGGAAGTGGTGAAGGCGCTCGCCGCCGCCGCGGCAGAAGGCGACCGCTCCGAGAACGCCGAATACACGTATCGCAAGAAGCAGCTCGGCGAGATCGACCGGCGCGTGCGCTACCTCAGCAAGCGCCTGCCCTCGCTGCGCGTGGTCGATACCATGCCGAGCGACCCGGACGCCGTGTTCTTCGGCGCCTGGGTCGAGATCGAACAGACCACCAGCGGCGAGAGCCAGCGCTACCGCATCGTCGGCCCCGACGAGACCGACGCGAAATCCGGCTGGATCAGCATCGATTCGCCGCTGGCGCGCGCGATGCTGAAGAAGCGGCTGGACGACGAGTTCGAGGCGGTGTTGCCCGGCGGTGCGGCGCGCTTCGTGATCGTCGATGTCGCCTACGGCGATGACGGCGGCTGACGGCATCATCGTGCGCGACGCGGTGCCGGCCGATGCCACCGCGATCAGCGCGCTGGTCGTCGGTCTCACGCAGCGCTGGATCGCCGGCGACTGCACCACGGAAGGTGCGGCGGAACTGCTCGATTCGATGGCCGAAGCGCCTACCGCCGAACGCCTGCGCGACGGTCATCGCTACCTCGTCGCCGAACGCGACGGTGAGATCGTCGGCGTCGCCGCATTGCGCCTGCCTTCGCACCTGTATCACCTGTTCGTGCGCGAGGACGCGCAACGTTCCGGTATCGCCCGCTGGCTCTGGGAAGCGGTACGCGCGCATGCCGATCCCGCCGCACCGGTGACGGTCAACGCCTCGCGCCATGCGCTGGAGGTGTATCGGCGACTCGGCTTCCAGGCCGTCGGCGAGGAAGATCGCGAGCGCGGCATCCCGTCCACGCCGATGGTGTGGCGTCCCCAGGCATGACGCGCGCTCGCCGGCTGCGGTAGCGTTGCACGCATCGTTTCGGGAGCCGCATGGACATCCAGCCGCAGAACCTGTTCACCGCACTGGCCATCGGCCTGCTGATCGGCGTCGTGCGCGAACGCCACCATGTCGGCGGCGGCGCGACCGTGGCCGGCGTGCGCACGCACGCGATGGTCGCCCTCGCCGCGGGCGTGGCGGCGGATTTCGGCGGTGCGGCGCTGGTGGCGGTGGTGCTGGCCGTGGGTGCGCTCGCGGTCGCATCGCACATGCGCACGCGCGACTCCGACCCGGGCCTCACCGGCGAGATGGCGTTGCTGGTCACCACGATGCTGGCCGCGCTCGCGCAACAGGACGCGGCGCTTGCCGCCGGACTGGGCGTGATCGCGGCGGTGCTGCTGTTCGCCAAGCAGCCGTTGCAGCGATTCGCACGCGACATCGTCAGCGAGCGCGAGGTTCAGGACGGTCTGTTGCTGGCCGCGTCCGCGCTGGTGGTTCTGCCGATGCTGCCAGGCGAGCCGGTCGATCCGTGGGGCGTGCTGGTGCCGTCGCGGCTGTGGAAGCTGGTGGTGCTGGTGATGGCGGTCGGCATGCTCGGCCACATCGCGTTGCGTGCGGTGGGTGCGCGATGGGGATTGCCGGTCGCGGGATTCTTCTCGGGATTCGCATCATCCACCGCGGCCGTCGCCGGCTTCGGCCAGCGCACGCGCGACGACGCGCGGCTCGCGAACACCGCCGCATCGGCCGCGCTGCTGTCCAACCTCGCCTCGCTGCTGTTGCTCGTCGGTATCCTCGCCGCCGCATCGCCGGCACTACTGCGCGCCAGCGCGTGGCCGTTGGCCGCGGCCGTCGGCATGCTGCTCGCCATCGCGGCGATCGGGCTGCACAAGGAAGGCGAAACACCGGAACTGCCACGCGAGCCGCAGGCCCGCGCGTTCAAGCTCAGCCACGCGTTGTTGCTGGCGGCGATCATCGCCGCGGTACTCGTGTTGTCGGCGTGGCTGCGCAGCGTGTTCGGCGATGCCGGCGCGCTGGTCACGGCGATGCTGGTCGCACTGGCCGAACTGCATGCCGCAGCGGCGAGCATCGCCCAGCTGTCGGCCGGTGGCGGCCTCAGCCTGGAGCATGCGCAATGGGGCATCGCCGGGCTGCTCTCGTCGAGCGCGGCAGCCAAGTCGGTGCTGGCCTTCGCCAGCGGCCACCGGCGCTACGGATTCCTCGTCGCCGGCGGACTGGTCGGGATGGCGTTGGCATGCGCCGCGGTTACGTGGGTGGTTACGCGCTGAGGGCGTGCCGTCATCCCCGTCGGATTCCTGCTGTCATCCCCGCGAAGGCGGGGATCCAATCCGCTGATCCGATTCCGTCCTCCGGAGAGCGTGAAGCACGCACAGTTGGATTCCCGCCTTCGCGGGAACGACGGGCAGAAGCTGGCGACCATCGACACCGCTGTCGCCTCAATCGTCGAACGCAACCTCGCCGAACAGGTCGTGCTCGTCGCTGCCGAGGATCTCGACGTCGACGAACTCGCCCGGCTTGAGGCCGGCCATGAAGCCGTTTTGGATCTGCACCAGGCCGTCGATCTCCGGCGCGTCGTACATCGAACGCGCGATCGCGAGTTCGCCGTCGAGCGTGTCCACGAGGCAGCGCTGGGTCGTGCCGACCTTCGCCTCCAGGCGCGCGGCGGAAATCTCCGCCTGCCGTTCCATGAAGCGCGCCAGGCGCTCCTGCTTCACTTCTTCCGGCACCGCGTCGGGCAGCGCGTTGGCAGTGGCGCCCTCGACCGGCGAATAGGCGAACGCGCCGACGCGGTCGAGCTGCGCTTCGTCGAGGAAATCGAGCAGCTCCTCGAACTCCGCTTCGGTCTCGCCGGGGAAACCGACGATGAAGGTCGAACGGATCGCCATGTCCGGCGCGATCGAACGCCAGCGCTGGATGCGTTCGAGCGTCTTGTCGACCGCACCGGGGCGCTTCATCAGCTTGAGGATGCGCGGGCTGGCGTGCTGGAACGGGATGTCCAGGTACGGCAGCAGTTTGCCGTCCGCCATCAGCGGGATGATCTCGTCCACGTGCGGATACGGATACACGTAGTGCAGGCGCGTCCAGATGCCGAGTTCGCCCAGGCCTTCGCACAGCGCCTTCATGCGCGTCTGGTACGACTTTCCGCGCCATTCGCGTTCGGCGTACTTCACGTCCACGCCGTAGGCGCTGGTGTCCTGCGAGATGACCAGCAGTTCCTTGACCCCGCCCATCGCGAGCTTCTCGGCTTCGCGCAGCACCTGATCGACGGGGCGGCTGACGAGGTCGCCGCGCATCGACGGGATGATGCAGAAGCTGCAGCGGTGGTTGCAGCCTTCGGAAATCTTGAGGTACGCGTAGTGCTTCGGCGTGAGCTTGATGCCCGTGTCCGGCACCAGATCGAGGAACGGATCGTGCTTCGGCGGCAGGACCGCGTGCACGGCGCTCATCACGCTGCCGTAGTCCTGCGGACCGCTGATGGAGAGCACGTCCGGATGCGCTTCGCGGATCTGCTCAGGCTTCTTGCCGAGGCAGCCCGTGACGATGACCTTGCCGTTCTCGGCCATCGCTTCGCCGATGGCGTCCAGCGATTCGGTCACCGCCGAGTCGATGAAACCGCAGGTGTTGACCACCACCACGTCGGCGTCGTCGTACGTCTGGACGATGTCGTAGCCCTCCACGCGCAGCTGGGTGAGGATGCGTTCGGAATCGACGAGCGCCTTGGGGCAACCGAGGCTGACGAAACCGACTTTGGGATTGGCGAGGGACATGGACGTACCGCTGACAGAGAAACAGGCGTGCCGGCCATCCGGAAGGACGGCGGGCGGCGAACGGGAAGGCTGCGGATTATAGCCCCGGAGCTAGAATCGGCCTGCCCTGTCCCCCCATTCAAACTGAACAGACCCATGTCCCGCTGGATCGATCTGGACACCCCACACGGCCCCGTCCGCGCCTGGCGCGCGGATCCGGGCGTCCCGTCGCATCGCGCGGTGGTCGTGCTGCAGGAGATCTTCGGCGCAAATGCGCACATCCGCGCCGTCACCGAACGCCTCGCCGCGGCCGGATTCACGGCGATGGCACCGTCCCTGTACGACCCGGTCGCACCGGGCGTCGAGCTCGACTACGACGAGGCCGGCACCCAGCGCGGCGTCGCCCTGCGCAACGAACTGGGCTTCGATCGCGCGGTGGACGTCGTGCGCGTCGCGGCCGAGGAACTGCAGCAGGAAGGCCTGCGCGTCGGCGCGGTCGGTTTCTGCTGGGGCGGCAGCGTGGCCTTCCTCGCCAACGCGCGCCTCGGGCTGCCGGCCGTGTCGTATTACGGCGCCCGCACGCTGCCCTTCCTCGACGAACCGCTGCGCACGTCGATGATGTTCCACTTCGGCGACAAGGACACGAGCATCCCGCCCGAGGCGATCGAACAGCATCGCCTCAAGCAGCCAAGCGCGACGGTGCACGTCTATCCGGGCGTCGGCCACGCATTCAACCGCGACGTGGACAACCACGTCTTCGATCCCTCCACGGCCGCACTGGCGTGGCAACGCACGCTCGACTTCCTCGAGGAGAACCTGCGATGAACCGTGGCGGAGCCCACGAACCCTGGCAGCTGCATCCGCAGCTCGCACAGGACACGCATCCGGTCGCGCACTTCGCGCTCAGCGAACTGCGCCTCATGGACGATGCCAACCATCCGTGGCTGATCCTGGTGCCGCGCGTTGCCGAGGCGATCGAACTGATCGATCTGGACGAGGCGCAGCAGGCGACGCTGCTGCACGAGATCAACGCCGCGTGCCATGCGCTGCGTGCGGCGTTCGAGCCGCACAAGCTCAACGTCGCGGCGCTGGGCAACGTGGTGTCGCAACTGCACGTGCACGTGATCGCGCGATTCCCCGACGACATCGCGTGGCCGCGCCCGGTATGGGGCACCGCGACCGCGCAGCCGTACTCGCCCGAGGCACTGGTCGCGCGCATCCGCCAGTTGCAGGACGCGCTGCCGAAGTGACCGTTCCCGCGGTCTGCGACGTCGAACGCCTGGCCGACGACGCCTGGCTGCTGCGCTTCGGCGAGCGGCTGGACCCCGCGCTCAACGCACGCGTGCACGCGATGGCGGCGCGCCTGCGTAGGGCCCATCCGCCGTGGCTGCGCGACCTCGTTCCGGCGTTCGCGAGCCTTGGCGTGTTCGTCGATGCCGCGACGGACCCGGCACACGTGCACGAGGCACTGCTCGCATTCGCGATGACGCAGGACGTCGACGCCGGCAACCCACCCGCGACGTCCGCGCGAATCGTCGAGATTCCAGTGCGTTACGGCGGCGATGACGGTCCTGACCTGGAATCCGCCGCCGCCGAACTCGGCCTGTCGCCGCAACAGCTGGTCGAACGCCACGGCGCGGGCGATTACACCGTGGCGATGATCGGATTCGCGCCGGGCTTCCCTTACCTGTCGGGGCTGGATCCCGCCCTCGCGCTGCCGCGACTGGCGACGCCGCGCGCGCGCGTCGCCGCCGGCAGCGTGGCCATCGGCGGCGCACAGACCGGCATCTACCCGCGCGAAAGTCCCGGCGGTTGGCGTCTGCTTGGACGCACGCCGCTGGCGCTGTTCGATCCGCACCGGCAACCGCCGACGCTGCTGCAACCGGGCGACCGCGTACGCTTCGTCGAGAGCGAAGGCACTGCCGCAGACGTACCCGTGACATCGCATTCGCGACATCGCGACGCACGCACGCTGCGCGTGCTCAGGCCGGGCCTGCTGACCACGGTCCAGGACGCGGGACGCCGTGGCTGGCGCCATGTCGGCGTCGCGCTCGCGGGCGCGCTCGACACCGGCGCGGCGACGCTGGCGAACCGGCTGGTCGGCAATCCGGACGATGCGGCCGTGCTTGAGCTGACCTTGCGCGGACCAACGTTGCAGTTCGACGCGCCGGTGCGCATCGCCCTGCTCGGCGCGCGGGTGTCGGCGCGTTTCGACGGCGAACCGGTACCGATGGGCCGGCCGGTCGAACTTCCGGCGGGCACCCTCGAACTCGGCGCACTGCACGACGGCGCGCGCGCATGGCTGGCGATCGACGGCGGCATCGACGTCGACCCCGTGCTGGGCAGCCGCAGCACCGACCTGCGCGGCGGCTTCGGCGGCGGCGAAGGACGGCCGCTGGCGGCGGGCGACGTGCTCGCGCTCGGCGAAGGCGCGATGACCGGCGTTCCGCGCCTGAACGCGCCTGTCTGGTGGATCGATCCCGCACACGATGAACCGGTCGAAGCACCGATCCGCTACTGCCCGTCCGCGCATCCGGCGGCTTCCGCGCTGGCGCGGCGCGTATGGCAGGTGAATCCGAACAGCAACCGCCAAGGCCTGCGCCTGCAGGGCGATCCCCTCCCCGCCCCGCCGGCCGACGGCGTGTCCGAGCCGGTCGCACCGGGCACGATCCAGTTGCCGGCCGACGGCTGCCCGATCGTGCTGATGGCCGATGCGCAGACCGTGGGCGGCTACCCCCGCCTCGGCCACGTCATCGCCGCCGACCTGCCGCGCTTGGCGCAGTGCATTCCGGGACAGACGCTGCACTTCGCGCCCTGCGATCCGGCGACCGCCCATCGGCTGGCTTGCGCTGCGCGTGCGCGGCTCGCCAGAATCGGCGTGATGATCGACGCGCGCCTCGCCGCGGTCTGAACCCTCAACCTTCAAAGCGGACTTCCATGAAATCCCATATCGTCGGCGCGCTGGTGCTGGTCGTGATCGGCACCCTGTTCCTGCTCAACAACCTCGGCTTCACCGACATGAGCCTGGGTCGCCTGCTCATGACCTGGTGGCCCGCGATCCTGATCGTGGTCGGCCTGGGCATGCTGTTCAAGCGCGGTTGACGCCGCGCCCTGCCTGCGACGTGAACCCGCGCATCGACTTCAACTGCGATCTCGGCGAAGGCTGTGGAGACGACGCGGCGATCCTGCCGCTGGTGAGCTCGGCCAGCATCGCCTGCGGCGGCCACGCCGGCGACGAGGCGACGATGCGCGCGACGCTGCGCCTGTGTCGAGCGCACGGCGTCGCCGCGGGAGCCCATCCGTCGTACGAGGACCGTGAGCACTTCGGCCGGCGCGCGCTCGACGTGCCCGCGGCCGAAATCGCGCGCATGGTGGGCGAGCAGATCCGGCGCCTGACCACGATCGCGGACGAGGAAGGCGTGCGCCTGGCGCACGTCAAGCCGCACGGCGCGCTCTACAACGTCGCCGCCGACGACCGCGCGGTGGCCGATGCCATCGCCGCCACGGTCGCGGAATTCGATCCGTCACTGGTGCTGTTCGGACTGTCCGGTTCGGCGCTGACCGAGGCCGGCGCCGCGCGTGGCCTGCGTGTCGCCCACGAAGTCTTCGCCGAACGCGGCTACGACGCGCGCGGACGGCTGCTGCCACGCGGCACGCCGGGCGCGGTGATCGATTCGCTGGATGCCTCCATCGCGCAGGTGCGACGACTGGCCGGACGCGGCGAGGTCGTCGCCAGCAACGGTCGCATCGTGCCGCTGCGCGCCGACACGCTGTGCCTGCATGGCGACCGCTCGGATGCGGTCGCGTTCGCGCGCGCGGTGCGCGGGGCACTTGAGGCGGACGGGATCGCGGTGGTGTCGTTCGGGGCGACGGCATGAACTACTGGCCGCTGCTCGGCGTTGCGTGGGTCGTGGTCGGCTTCGTGCTGCGCGCCAATCCGGTGATCGTGGTGGTGAGTGCGGGACTGGTCAGCGGACTCGCCGCGGGCAAGTCGATCGGCGAACTGCTGGCGCTGCTCGGCGAGAGCTTCGTCTCCAACCGCGCACTGCTGATGTTCGCGATGACGCTGCCCACGATCGGTCTGCTCGAACGCGCCGGCCTGCGCGAGCACGCGCTGCGCTGGATCGCGCGGTGGCGCGGCCTCACCCTCGCGCGCCTGCTCACCGGGTATCTCGCAGCGCGACAGGGATTGAGCATGCTCGGCCTGATCGACATCGCCGGGCATGCGCAGACGGTGCGACCGCTGCTCGCGCCGATGGCGGAATCCGCCGCGTCCAAACCGAATGGCCCGGTCACGCGCGAGGACACGCAGAAGGTCCATGCGCTCGCCGCCGCTACGGACAATGTCGGCCGCTTCTTCGGCGAGGACGTGTTCCTGGCGTTCGGCGCCGTGTTGCTGATCCAGGGTTTCTACGCCGAGCACGGCATCGTGCTGGAACCGCTGCAGATCGCGCTGTGGGCGATCCCGACCGCGATCGCGGCGTTCGTGATCCATGCGGTGCGCATCGTGTTCTTCCAGCGCGCGCTCGACCGTCGAATGGCAGAGAAGGCGACGACGGCGGAGGCGCGCGATGCTGTCGATTGAGCACTTCTACCTGCTGCTCGCGCTGTTCCTGCTGTACGCGGGCGGCCGCAACCTCCGCGAACGCCGCTTCGCGCACGCGGCGTTCTGGGGCCTGCTGGCGGTGCTGTTCGCGAGCGGGAAACCCATCCTCGATGCCTCCAAGCTCGGCAACGCCCTGCCCTCGCAGCTGGCGGGAGCCGCGGTGATCGCGCTGGCGCTGCTGGCCACGCGCATGCGCCGCGAGCACATCGCCGAAGCGCCCGAAGCGCAACGCCTCGCCTCCGCGCAGCGACTCGGCCATCGCCTGTTCTGGCCGGCGCTGCTGATTCCGGCGGTGACGGTGCTGATCGTGCTGTTCGGGCCGACGCTCGCAATCGGCGGGACAAAGCTGTTCGGTGCCGGCAGCATCACGCTCATCGGCCTCGCATTGGCCTGCGTGCTGGCGACGATCGTCGCCGTGCTGGTCACGCGCGAACGTCCCGTCGCAGCGCTCGGCGAAGGACGTCGCCTGCTCGACACGATGGGCTGGGCTGCGCTGCTGCCGCTGGTGCTGGCGACACTGGGCGGCGTGTTCGCGGCCAGCGGCGTAGGCGAAGCGGTCGCGTCGCTGGTGTCGGCGGTGATCCCATCCGACAGTCGCGTCGCGTGCGTGCTGGCCTACGGATTGGGCATGGTGCTGTTCACCGTGATCATGGGCAACGCGTTCGCCGCATTCCCGGTGATGACGGCGGGCATCGGCCTGCCGTTGCTGATCCAGCAGCACGGTGCGGCACCGGCGATCCTCGGCTCCCTCGGCATGCTGACCGGCTACTGCGGCACGCTGATGACGCCGATGGCGGCCAACTTCAACCTCGTTCCTGCCGCGCTGCTGGAACTGGACGATCCCAACGCGGTGATCCGCGCGCAATTGCCGACCGCGATTCCGCTGCTCGTGGTGAACCTGCTGCTGATGTACTGGCTGGCCTTCCGATGATCGGCCCATGAGCAAGCGCATTCCCACCGTCCTGCTCACCGGCTTCGCGCCGTTCGGCGGCGAGGACGAGAACCCGAGCTGGGACGCCGTGCGCGCGCTCGATGGCGACACCATCGAAGGCCATCGCGTGGTCGCTCGTCGCTTGCCGGTCGAGTTCGGCGCGTCGCTGTCGGCGCTACGGCAGGCGCTGGACGAACTCGAACCGGCGCTGGTCATCTGCGTCGGCCAGGCCGGCGGGCGCGCGCAGATCTCGCTGGAACGCGTCGCCATCAACGTGGACGACGCACGCATCGCCGACAACGCCGGCGCGCAACCGATCGACGAACCGGTCTGCGGCGACGGCCCGGCCGCGTACTTCAGCGACCTGCCGATCAAGGCAATGCTGGCAGCTCTGCGCGAGGCGGGATTCCCGGTGGAGATCTCGCAGACCGCCGGCACCTTCGTCTGCAACCACGTCTTCTACGGATTGATGCACGCGCTGCGGAATGTGCCGCAGGTCCGCGGCGGATTCGTCCACATTCCGTATGCTCCCGCCCAGGCCGCGCGGCATCCGGGCGCTCCCAGCCTGCCGCCAACGGTGGTGACCCAGGCATTGCGCCTGGCCGTCGCTGTGGCGCTCACGGTCGATCACGACGTCCGCCTCGCAGCGGGCACCACGCACTAGACACGCACCACACAGGGGAACACCTCATGCGCAAGATCTTCGCCACCGCGCTGGCCGCGGCGCTGCTCATGCCCGCGCTCGCGATCGCGGCCTCGCAGTCGTTCTACGACAAGAAAGCAGCCGAAGCCGCGGGCAGCGGCCAGCGCACCGTCAGCCTCTATGTCGACGTCGACCTGGGCGCGCGCAAGAGCGG
Source organism: Lysobacter panacisoli (assembly GCF_009765165.1). Lineage (NCBI taxonomy): Bacteria > Pseudomonadati > Pseudomonadota > Gammaproteobacteria > Lysobacterales > Lysobacteraceae > Lysobacter > Lysobacter panacisoli. The sequence goes on along the minus strand of NZ_VLNU01000001.1, from coordinate 2,855,923 downwards.
CTCGGCGACCGAACTCAACCAGTCCCACCGCGCGTTCAACGCCAACGGTTTCGATGTCGTGAGCGTGGTCGGTTACACCGAGAACGGCGACCTGCAGGGATTCTTCGTCACCTACGTGCGGCGCTGATGCCGCACCAATGCAAAGGCCGCCTCCCGGCGGCCCTTGCGTCGAAGCCCGTGACAGACGGGCTTACTTCTTCTTCGCGATGTACTGCTGCAGGTGCTTGACGCGTTCCGGCGAGGACGGGTGATCGTCGAAGAAGCCGGTCTTGCCCGAACCGCCCTTCGCGGACAGCACCTGCATCGCACGCACCGAACCCTGCGGGTCGAGTTTGTGCCGGCGCAGGAAGTCGACGCCGTACTCGTCCGCCTGCGTCTCGTTGGCGCGGCTGAACTTCGCGTTGAGCGCCGCTTCGCCGATGGCGCCGATGTCGGAAGCGGCCAGCGAACCCACCGTCCCGCCCATCGCGCTGGCGCCGGTGCGCGCGGCGCTGGCGAGGTAGGCGGCGCGGTAGTGTTCCTTGCTGTGGCCGTGCTTGACGTGACCGATCTCGTGACCGATCACCGACATCAGCTCAGCGTCGCCCATCGCGTCCATCAAGCCGGCGAACACGCGGACCGAACCGTCGGGCGCGGCGAAGGCGTTGATGTCCTTGACGAGGTAGACCTTGAAGTTCAGCGCCATCCCGTCTTCGTTCTGCATGCCCTGCGTCAGCTTGGCCAGGCGTTTGGCGTAGGGACTGCTGGCCGGCGCGACGGGATTTTCCTGGTCCATCTTCGCGACCGACTCCGCGCCCAGCTGCGCGACCTGCGCGTCGGAGATGGTGAGGCCCTGCACCGCCTGGACACCCGCCTTCTGCAGGTTCTGGTTGTTCAGCAGGTCGCTGAGCTTGCCGGCGTGCGCCGTGCCGATCAGGCACAGCGTGCAGGCCAGTGCGACGATGCGCGGCTTCGCTATGGTGTTCATGGTTCCGCTCCTTCGTATGCGCGATTGCGTCCGGCCGATTGTGGCGGCCATGACGCATCGGTTCCCATCAGACAATTCCGGTGCCGCGATCGACGCACGCGCGATCAAGCGCGTGCGGATACGGACTGTCGCGATCAGGTGCGCGGCAGCGTGACGCCGACCTGTCCCTGGTACTTGCCGCCGCGGTCCTTGTACGAGGTATCGCAGACTTCGTCGGACTGGAAGAACAGCATCTGCGCCACGCCTTCGTTGGCGTAGATGCGCGCCGGCAGCGGCGTGGTGTTGCTGAACTCCAGCGTGACGTGGCCTTCCCACTCCGGTTCCAGCGGCGTCACGTTGACGATGATGCCGCAGCGCGCGTACGTGCTCTTGCCCAGGCACACCACCAGGGTGTCGCGCGGGATGCGGAAGTACTCGACCGTGCGCGCCAGCGCGAAGGAGTTCGGCGGGATCACGCAGTAATCGCCCTCGACGTCGACGAAGCTGCCGCTGTCGAAATGCTTGGGATCGACGATGGTCGAGTTGATGTTGGTGAAGATCTTGAACTCGCGCGAGCAGCGCACGTCGTAGCCGTAGCTGGAGGTGCCGTAGCTGACGATGCGGTGGCCGTCGGCGCCGGTCTTGACCTGGCCCGGCTCGAACGGCTCGATCATGCCGTGCTGTTCGGCCATGCGACGGATCCAACGATCGGACTTGATGCTCATGCGGTGCGGGCGACTCGGGGGCAAGGAAGGGCGATTGTGTCAGCCGCGGCAGGCCGCGGCCAGAGGCGTCACACCAGCGAGGCCGACAGCGGCGTGGCCACGCGCGGGCGGCGCGCCAGCTCGATCGCCAGGCGGCGCGCGGTGAGGCGATAGGCCGCGGCGGCGGCGCCGTCCGGCTGGGCGGCGACGATGGGGACGCCGGCGTCGCCCTGTTCGCGGATGCCGATTTCCAGCGGCAGGCTGCCCAGCAGCGGGACGCCGTACTGCGCGGCCATGCGCTGGCCGCCGCCCTCGCCGAACACGTGTTCGGTGTGGCCGCAGTTGGAACAGACATGGACGGCCATGTTCTCGACCAGGCCCAGCACCGGCACGTTGACCTTCTCGAACATCTTCAGCGCCTTCTTCGCGTCCAGCGTCGCCACGTCCTGAGGCGTGGTGACGATGACGGCGCCGGCCACGGGGATCTTCTGCGCGAGGGTCAGCTGGATGTCGCCGGTGCCCGGCGGCAGGTCGACGACGAGGTAGTCCAGTCCCGCTTCGGCGCCCCAGCGGGTCTCGCCGAGCAGCTGCGTGAGTGCCGAGGTCGCCATCGGACCGCGCCAGATCATCGGCGTGTCCTGCTCGATCAGCAGGCCGATCGACATCGCCTCGACACCATGCGCGTGCATCGGCTCGATGGTCTTGCCGTCGGGGCTGTCGGGACGACCGCTCAGGCCGAGCATGGTCGGCACGCTGGGGCCGTAGATGTCGGCGTCGAGCACGCCCACGCGCGCGCCCTCGGCGGCCAGCGCCAGCGCGAGGTTCACCGCGGTGGTCGATTTGCCGACACCGCCCTTGCCCGAGGCCACGGCGATCAGGTTGCGTACGTTCGTCAGCGGCGACAGGGTCGGCTGGACCGCGTGCGAGACGATGCGCGGATGCAGTTCCAGCCGCGCCAGCGCCAGCCCTTCGGCCTGCACCGCGCGGGCGACTTCCGCTTCCAGCCACGGCCGCAGTGTCGCGCAGGGGAAGCCCGGGGTCAGTTCGACCACCGCCCGGCCGTCGTTGGCGACGGCGCGGATGCGGACGCCGGCCTCGGCCAGGGTCAGGCCCACGTCGGGCAGGGACAACGCGGCAATGCGGGCTTGCAGGGATTCACTCACGGGGACGGCCTGGCTGGGGGATGATTCCGCCCGTGATTTTACGGGTTCCGGCCGTGCTCCTGCCTGACGGAGATCATCGCGAAGGCCGGTCGGGAACGTGCCGCCGCGCGAAGTCCGTACGCCGACGGATGCGGTATAACTGCCCCAACCGCGCGCTCAGCGCGGCCGCTACCGAATCCCTGGGAGGGGACACATGCGTACCAAGTTGCTTGCCCTGCTGTTGCTGACCCTGCCGCTGAGCGCCTTCGCGCAGAACAACACGCCCGTCGGCGCCTGGACCACCGTCGACGACAAGACCCAGAAGCCGAAGTCCGTGGTCGAGATCTACCAGGCCAAGGACGGCAGCCTCGCCGGCCGCGTCACCGAGATCCTGCAGTCCGACCGCGGCCCGAACCCGGTCTGCGACAAGTGCTCCGGCGATCGCAAGGACAAGCCGGTGAAGGGCATGGTGATCCTGTGGGGCATCAAGCAGAAGGGAGACGTGTGGGAGGGCGGCCAGATCCTCGATCCGGCCAGCGGCAAGATCTACTCGGTGAAGGTGACCCCGTCGACCGACGGCAAGAAGCTGGAAGTGCGCGGCTTCATGGGCTTCTCGCTGCTGGGTCGCAGCCAGACCTGGAATCGCCGCTGATCCTTCGCGCAACCCGCGGAATCCGACGCCCCGGCCAGTCCGGGGCGTTTTCGTTTTGCGGCATGCGCGCGGTGTCGGGGCTGAACGGGGAGCGCGTGCGATAATCGCGGCTCTTTTCGCCAGCCATCGCCAGCCAGACCCATGTCACGCGAGTTCGTCGTTTCCTGCGCCCTGCCCTACGCCAACGGGCAGCTGCACCTTGGCCACCTGGTGGGCTACACCCAGGCCGACATCTGGTGCCGCGCGCAGCGAATGGCCGGACACAAGGCCTGGTACGTCTGCGCCGACGACACCCACGGCACGCCGATCATGCTCGCCGCCGAGAAGGCCGGGACGACGCCGGAGAACTTCATCGCCGGCATCCAGGCCAGCCACGAGCGCGATTTCGCCGATTTCGGGGTGGCCTTCGACCACTACGACTCGACCAATTCAGAGCGCAACCGCGTCCTGACCGAGGCGATCTACGCCAAGCTCGAGAACAACGGTCATATCCGCCGCCGCTCGGTCGCGCAGCTGTACGACCCGGCCAAGGGCATGTTCCTGCCGGACCGCTACGTGAAGGGCATCTGCCCCAACTGCGGCACGCCCGACCAGTACGGCGACAACTGCGAGAACTGCGGCGCGACCTACTCGCCGACCGAGCTGAAGGAACCGCGCTCGGTGATCAGCGGCGCCACGCCGGAGCTGCGCGAGTCGGAGCATTTCTTCTTCGAGGTCGGCCAGTTCGAAGGCTTCCTGCGCGAATGGCTGGCCGGCGATGTCGCCCTGCCCGGCGTGAAGGCGAAGCTGCAGGAATGGCTCGATGCCGACGGCGGCCTGCGCGCGTGGGACATCTCGCGCGATGCGCCGTACTTCGGCTTCCAGATCCCCGGACATCCGGGCAAGTACCTGTACGTGTGGCTGGACGCGCCGATCGGTTACCTGTCGAGCTTCCAGGCGCTGTGCGAGCGCGAAGGGCTCGACTTCTGGTCCTACCTCGCGCGCGACAGCCAGGCCGAACTGCACCACTTCATCGGCAAGGACATCGTCAACTTCCACGGCCTGTTCTGGCCGGCGGTGCTGCACGGCGCCGGTTTCCGCGCGCCCACGCGCCTGCACGTCAACGGCTACCTGACCGTGGACGGCGCCAAGATGTCCAAGTCGCGCGGCACCTTCGTGATGGCGCGCACCTACCTCGACGCGGGGCTGGATCCGGAAGCGCTGCGCTACTACTACGCGGCAAAGTCGTCCGGTGGCGTCGACGATCTCGACTTGAACCTGAGTGACTTCGTCGCGCGCGTCAATTCGGATCTGGTCGGCAAGTTCGTCAACCTGGCCAGCCGGGCTTCGGGGTTCATCACCAAGCTCTTCGACGGGCGCCTGTATCCCGAGGACGGGGTGCGATTCGAAGGCACCCTGGAACTGGACAAGCAGATCCTCGAGGACATCCCGCACATCCACGGCTGGTACGAGCAAGGGAACTTCGGCTTCATCGCTCGAAACATCATGGCGACCGCAGATGACCTGAACAAATTCTGGAACGATCAGGCGCCCTGGGCTCTCGCAAAGGACCCTGCAAGACTCACTCAGCTGCATGCTGTCGCGTCGGAGGTCCTGCGGGCGTTCTATCGCCTGGCGATCTGCCTGTATCCCATCTGTCCGACTCTCTGCGGCAATGCGCTGAAGCTCTTCAAGCTCGACCGGGCGCCCGTCTGGGACGATCTCCGTCAGCCGATTGAATCCATGCTGCCGTTCAACGAGTTGTTCACCCGCATCGACCCGAAGCACATCGAAACCATGATCGAAGCCTCCAAGGAATCCCTGAAGCCCGAAGCCCCGAAGACCGATGTCGCTGCGCGGGCGAAGGTGGAGAAGGCGGAGAAAGCTGCCGCGCCTGCCCCGGCCGTCGATGGCGCGTACATCGGCATCGACGATTTCGCCAAGCTCGACCTGCGCGTGGGCAAGGTCGTGGCCTGCGAGTTCGTCGATGGTTCCGACAAGCTGCTGCGTTTCGAGCTCGACGCGGGCGAGCTGGGCAAGCGCCAGATCTTCTCCGGCATCCGCGGCTCCTACGGCGAGCCGGAAAAGCTGATCGGTCGCAACGTGGTGTTCATCGCCAACCTCGCGCCGCGCAAGATGCGTTTCGGCATCAGCGAGGGCATGATCCTCTCGGCCGGTTTCGACGGTGGCTCGCTGCACCTGCTCGACGCCGACGCCGGCGTGCAGCCGGGCATGCCGGTGCGCTGAAGCGCACTGCCTCTCCCGGCGGGAGAGGACGCATGAGCACCGACCTGATCGAACGACTCGACCGCATCCTCCCGCAGACGCAATGCGGGCAATGCGGCTTCGCGGGTTGCCTCCCGTACGCGGAGGCAATGGCGCGCGGCGAGGCGGACGTCGATCGTTGCCCGCCGGGCGGCGACGCCGGTGCGCGTGCGCTGGCGAACCTGCTGGGCGTCGAAGCCAAGCCCTACGATCGCAGTCGCGGTGAACACAAGGCGCCGATCGTCGCGGTGATCGTGGAAGCCGACTGCATCGGCTGCACCAAGTGCATCCAGGCGTGTCCGGTGGACGCCATCGTCGGTGGCTCCAAGCACATGCACACCGTCATCGAACCGCTGTGCACCGGCTGCGAGCTGTGCGTGCCGGCGTGCCCGGTCGATTGCATCGAGATGTTGCCGGCGGCGTGACGCGCGCCGGCAACGCGCGTTACTTCGCTTCGGCCGCGCCGACTGCCGGAACCGCGCAGGCCGAGCACACCCGCTCCACGGTGTAGCCCTTCGCACGCAGCTTTTCGATGACGCCGTCGTCGCCAAGCAGGTGCAGCGCGCCGACCACGACGAGCGTCTCGCCCTTCTTCACGCCGTCCAGCATCTGCTGGATCTGCGGCACCCACGCGTCGTTACGCTCGACGTTGATGAGGCGGTACGTCTGCGGCGTCTTCTCGAGCATGTCTTCGCGGCTGAGCGCGTCCAGACGCGCGAGATCGCCGCTGCGCCAGGCATCGTGCAGGTCGCCGAGCATGCCGGGCATTTCGGTCGGCTTGTCGAGGAACTCCTTCAGCGACGCGATCTGTTCCGTCATCGGCGTGGAGTCGAGCACCTGCAACTGGGTGTCGATCGATTCCAGTCCGCCGGTCGGCTTGCCCTTGGCGAGCGCCTGCTGCATCAGGTACTGGTCCAGCCCCTGTTCGGGGCGGAAGCCCATCTGCTGCGAAATGCCGAGCATCAGCGACAGGTTCACGAACCACGGCTCGTAGCCGTCGAACTGCGCGATCGACACGCCGCGCTGGGCAAGGATGCGATTGAACTTCTCGCGCAGTGACGCCGGCAACACCTGGCTCAGCGTGCGACCGTCGGCAAAGCCGGCGGCGGCGAGGAATTTCTGCGCCATCGCCGGATCGTTCATTTCCTCCGGCGGCACTTCGAAGACGATCTTGCCGGAGGCCTCGAACGCGCGGTCGATGTCGGCCGAGACCGGATAGTCGTCCTGCTTGAGCAGGTGGAACGAGCCGAGCACGTACACCGCGTTGTCGCGGTCGGAGACCTTCCACAACAGCGGCACCGGCGGCGCCTTGGCCGGCGCGACGGTCGCGGCCGTCGGCGCAGGCGACTTTGCCTGCTCGACGGCCAACGCCACCGACATCAGGCCGGCCGCGGCCAGCAGCGACAGGCCGAGGATCTTCAGACGGCGCATCGCAGGGCGGCTCTCGGCATCACGGGGCGGCATGGGCGTAGGTCTTCTCGCCCGCCTGCACCAGCAGATCCAGGCGGTTTTCCGGCGGCGGCAGCGGACACGTCGCGAACGGCGTGAACGCGCAGGGCGGGTTGTAGGACTGGTTGAAATCGACCAGCACCGTGCCGCCAACGCCCGGCTTGGGGACGTCGAGGAAGCGACCGGCCGGATAGCTGCCGTGTCCGCTGGTGCGATCGGCGAACACCAGGAACAGCGTCTCGGCGCCTTCGTCGAGCGCCTCGATGCGGTAGGTCTTGCCCTCGCGCTCGAATTCGATCGCGCCCGGGTTCGGCACCGCGTCGGTGGTGCCGATGATGTTGGCGATCTCCAGCGTCTTGCCCGGCTCGTGCGCGACGAAACGACCGGTCACGCGCCAGTCGCTGCTGGCCGGCCAGTACTCCAGGCCGCGGAAGCCGGTGCGCGTCTCCGCGTCGGCATGCTTCACGCGCAGCGCATAGCGCGGACCGCGCTTGATCACGGTGGCGATGCCCTTGCCTTCGTCGAACGTGATCACGCTCGGACCGGCCGGCGCATCGTCGGCGCGCAGGATCGTCTCTCCGGTGAGCGGCGCGCCGTCGAGCGTCATCGCCACGCCCTTCTCCGGCACGAAGCGCAGGCGGCCGTTGGCGAGGTCGATCATGCCGAAATGTGAAGGGCCGACTGCGAGTTCGATGCCGTTGCCCGCGGACGAGCCGATGTAGTGCGCGCCCGGTTCGATCCAGTGCAGGCCGACGAGGCTGGTCCAACCGTCGGGCTTGGTCAGGCCGGCGACGCGCTGCTGGCGCCACAGCTGCAGCTCCTGATTGAAGGCCGCCTGAGTCGCCTGGGCCTGTTCGTCCGACACCTTGTCGTCCTGCTTGCCACAACCAGTGGCCGCGAGCGCCAACGCGATCACTACGGCAATCCCCAGAGCAGCCTTCGCATGAGCAGTCATCAACGTCCTCGCAGGAACCAGCGGTCGATTTCGGGCAGGGTGAAACGCGCCCAGGTGGGACGGCCATGATTGCACTGACCGGAGCGCTCGGTGGTTTCCATCTCGCGCAGCAGTGCGTTCATTTCCGGCAAAGTGAGACGACGGTTGGCGCGCACGGCACCGTGGCAGGCCATCGTCGCCAGCAGTTCGTCGCGCGCGGCGGCGACGCGGCGGGACTCGCCGTGTTCGCGCAGGTCGGCGAGTACGTCGCGCAGCAGCGCCTCGACGTCGCCATGCGCCAGCAGCGCGGGCACGCTGCGCAGGGTCAGCGACTGCGGACCGCTGCGGCTCACCTCGAACCCGAGCGCGGCCAGCGTGTCGCCTTCGCGCTCGGCGACCTCGGCCTCGCGTTCGGAGACGGCCAGCGTCGCCGGCACCAGCAAGGGCTGCGTGCGCAGGCCTTCACCGTCGTGCGCGGACTTGAGCTTCTCGTAGCCGATGCGTTCGTGCGCGGCGTGCATGTCGACGACGATCAGACCTTCGGCACTCTCGGCGAGGATGTAGATGCCATGCAGCTGCGCCACCGCATAACCGAGCGGCGGCAGGGTCGCGTCCTCGCCGGTGGCAAGCGGCATCGATGCCACAGGCATCGGCGATTCCGCACGCAGCGACGGTCCGGCGTACAGCGCGGCGTAACCGGCGCGCGTCTCCGCCACCTGCATCGGCAGCGGCGCCTGCGAGGCGCGCTCGGGCCAGGACGGCATCGGACCGCCATTGCCGGCGAACGCCTGCGTCGCGCCCATCGGCGACATCGCCTGCCCGGGCATCGCAGCGACGCCCGTGACATTGCCGGCGCGCGTTCCCGCCAGCGCATCCTGCAGCGTGCGATAGACGAAATCGTGGATCAGGCGCGCATCGCGGAAGCGGACCTCGTGCTTCGCGGGATGCACGTTGACGTCCACGCGGCGCGGATCGAGTTCGAGGAACAGCACGTACGCCGGCTGGCGTCCGTGGAAGAGCACGTCCGAATACGCCTGCTTGATCGCATGCGAGATGCTGCGGTCGCGCACCGCGCGGCCGTTGACGTAGAGGTACTGCTGGTCGGCGCTGGCGCGGTTGTACGCCGGCTGCGCGATCCAGCCGTGCAGGCGCAGGCCGGCGCCCTCGTGTTCGATGCGCAGCACATTGCGCGCGAATTCCTCGCCCAGCGCTTCGTGCAGGCGCACTTCCGACAGCAGGTCGCCCTCGCCCTTCCAGCGCCGCGACGGCTTGCCGTTGTGCGAGACGCGCAGCTCGACGTCGGGACGGGCGAGCGCGAGCTGGCGCAGCCATTCCTCGATGTGACCCAGCTCGGTGCGCTCGGCCTTGAGGAACTTGCGCCGCGCGGGCACGTTGAAGAACAGGTCGCGCACTTCGACCGTGGTGCCCTGCGGATGCGGCTTGGGCATCACGGCGCCGATGCGGCCGCCATCCACTTCCAGCGTGGCGGCGTGGTCGTTGCCATTGCGGCGCGAGGTCAGCGCGAAACGGCTGACGGAGGCGATCGACGGCAACGCTTCGCCACGGAAACCGAGCGTCGCCACGCCTTCGAGGTCGTCGAGCGAGGCGATCTTGCTGGTCGCATGGCGCTGGATCGCCAGCGGCAATTCGTCGGGCGGAATGCCGCCGCCATCGTCGCGGATGCGGATCAGGCGCACGCCACCCTCTTCCAGGTCGATGTCGATCCGGCGCGCGCCGGCATCGAGGGCGTTCTCGACCAATTCCTTCACGACCGACGCAGGTCGTTCGATGACCTCGCCGGCGGCGATCTGGTTGATGAGGGTGTCGGGGAGCTGGCGGATCGGCACGGCGGCGACGCTGCGGGGCATCGTCTGGGAATTGGTCGCGATGATAGCCGACGCAGCCCCGGCATTGGCCGACGGCGTCGCAGTTGCGTCGCCGATTCCGGTCCCGGCCGCGATCAGAGGCTTCCGCCGCCGATGCCCGCGTCGGACGCGGCGTACTGCGCGTCGGCGCGCGCGGCGTACAACGTGCCCGGCGGCGGTTGGCGGATGAAGTAGGTGTTGACGCCGTCGAGCACCGCGCGCGCCAGGTTGCGCTGGTGCGCGGGGTCCATCAGACGGCGTTCTTCGTCCGGATTGGAGATGAAGGCGGTCTCGACCAGCATCGCCGGCATGTCCGAGGTGCGCAGCACGGCGAAGTTGGCGCGCTCGATGTTCGGCTTGTGGTTCGCACCGACGCGCTTGAGGCCGTCCAGCACGTGCGACGCCGCGTCCTCGGAGGCCTTCATGTGGCCGCTCTGGGTCAGGTCGAGCAGCACCGACGCCAGCGTGTTGCTGGTCTGTTCCAGCCGCACGCCGCCGATCAGGTCGGACGAGTTTTCCTTGTCGGCCAGCCAGCGCGCGCGCTGCGACGACGCACCCTTGAGCGACAGCACGTACACCGACGAGCCGCGCGCGGAGCGGTTCTCGGCCGCGTCGGCATGGATCGAGATGAACATGTCGGCCTTGGCCTGGCGCGCCAGCTGGGCGCGACGCGGCAGCGGGATGAACACGTCGTTGTCGCGGGTCAGGTAGGCCTTCAGGCCAGGCGTGGCATTGATCTGGCGGGCGAGCTCACGCGCGATCGCGAGGGTCACGTCCTTCTCGCGCTTGCCGCTCGGGCCGAGCGCACCCGGATCCTGGCCACCGTGGCCCGCGTCGATGGCGATCACCAGCGGGCGCATGCCGCGGCCGCGCATGTCCTTGATTGCCTTGGCCGGAGCCGCCGCTGTGATCGCGCCGTCGGTCGCCGACGTGGCCGGAGCAGTGGCCACGACGCTCGCGCCCGGCATCGGCGTGGGCTGTCCGGTGGCGATGCGGGTCGGAACGCCGGTCGCAATGGTGGTCGCGACCGGTGGCTTGGCAGCGGGCACGACGGTCGCGGCGACCGGAGCAGCGCTCGCGGGCGTCGATGTCTGCGTGGACGCGCCGGCAGTCGTCGCCGGAACGGCCTGAGCCGGTGCTGGCGCGACGGTCTCGGTGGCCGGGGCGTTGCCGTTGCGGGCGACGATCTCGGTGATCAGGCGCGTCGTGGCGGCCGAAGACGCCGCAGCGGTTTCCGCGGGCGTGGGCGTTTGGACGGGCGTCGTGGCCGGAGCGGGAGCGACAACAGCGGGTGCGGTCGTCGGCGTCGCAGCGGCAGGTGCGGCAGCGATCGGCGCCGAGGACGCACCGTCGCCCGGCCATTCGAGCACCAGGCGTGCGCCGTCGCCGGACTGCTCGATGCGCGGCTTCAGCACGGCGACCGGCTGGGCCAGGTCGAACACGATGCGCGCGGTACCGGGTGCCGGCTCGCCGGTGCGGATCGACTTGATCACGCCGATCGCGGTCGGAATGCGGAACTGGCGGGACAGGCTGGATGCCGGCAGGTCGATCACCAGACGGTCCGGTCCCTTGAGGTTGATGACCTTGAAGGCGGCGTCGCGGTCGAGGGCGATTTCGGCGCGGGTACCCGTAGCTCCGTCGCTCAGCTCCAAGCCCTTGATTTCACTGGCGTGGGCGAGATTCCACGCGAGGGCCGCCAGCAGCGCGAGGCCGAGCAGAAACTTCTGGACGGTGGCGGCCTTGACGCGCATGGCCTGTAGTCAAGCACCGCAACATTACTTTTGCAAGCACTTTTTCCTTACGAATCCGGTACCTGCCGTTCATTCCTGCAAATCCGTTCAGGAGTCGGCCGCAACTCCGTGGGCGGCGGTGGCCCGTTCGACCCAGCTCCGGCCGGCCTCCGACCCCGCCACGAGGCGCGCCACGCGGCCGGTGCCACGCATCGCCAGCTCGACGGTAAGGTCCGGCCTGGGCAGCTGCCCTGCCCCGCGCTCGGGCCATTCGACCAGCCACAACCGCACTTCCGCGCCATCGAGCCCAAGGAATTCGAGTTCGCCCGCGTCGGCGATGCGGTACAGATCGAGATGCCACGCTTCGCCGCCGTCGTTGAGCGGATAGCGTTCGACCAGCGTGTACGTCGGACTGCGAATCGCACCCTGCACGCCGAGTGCGCGCAACAGCGCGCGCGCAAGCGTCGACTTGCCCGCACCAAGATCGCCATGCAGATGCACGACCGCATTCGCCGGACGCGTGCGTGCAAGCGCCTGTCCCAGCGCATCGGTTGCATCGGCATCGGGCAGCCAGCGTTCGCTCATCGCATCGGTTCCGGATTGACGAAGTGTCGAAGCCACGGCATCAGGTCGGAAGGCAGCAGACCGCGTTCGCCGCCTTCATGCGCGGCCGCATCGCCCGCGGCGGCATGCAGCAATGCGCCGGAACTGGCGGCATCGAATGCATTCATGCCTTGCGCGCGCAACGCTGCGATCACACCGCTGAGCACGTCACCCATGCCGCCCACCGCCATGCCCGGATTGCCCGCGCCGATCACTCGCGGCGTTTCGTGCGAGGCGGCGACTATCGTGCCCGCACCCTTGAGCACGACCACGCAGGCGTAGCGTTCGGACAACGCGTGCGCAGCCGCGAAGCGATCGCGCTGAATATCGGCGGTGGTGCTGCCGAGCAATCGCGCGGCTTCGCCGGGATGCGGCGTCATCACCGCATCGGCCGGCAATGCGAATGGTTTCGTCGCAAGCAGGTTCAGCGCATCGGCATCGAGCAGCAGCGGCTTGCCGCTCGCCACCGCGCGCTCGTACAGCTGCAGGCCCCATTCGTTGCGACCCAGGCCTGGCCCGAGCGCGATCGCATCGGCGCGACCGAGTGCTTCGCGCAGCGCGGCTTCGTCGCCGACTTCGTGGGCCATCGCCTCGGGCAGGCGCGCGAGCAACGGTGCGACGTGGCGCTCGCGCGTGGCGACTTCGACCAGCCCCGCGCCGCTGCGCAACGCGGCCTGAGCGCACAGCATGATCGCGCCGCCGCTGCCGTGTTCGCCGCCGATGCACAGCACACGACCGTTGCGCCCCTTGTGGCTGTCGCGCGGACGCGGGCCGAGCCAGCGCGACAGGTCCATCGGCGTAATGCGTTCGGCGATGGGTTCGCAGCCTGCGAAATCCGATGCGTTGAGTCCGAGCGTCGCCAGCGCCAGCGCGCCGGTGTGATCGAGCGCCGCACCGGTGCGCAGCCCGCCCTTGCAGGCCATGAATTCGACCGTGCGCGTCGCGACGACCGCGGCGCCGGGAACACTGCCGCGCTCCGCATCCAGGCCACTGGGAACATCGAGCGCGAGCACGTGCACGCCCGCGCGGTTGATCGCCGCGATCAGCGCTTGCGCGCTTTCGTCCGGCGCGCGCGACAAGCCGATACCGAACAGCGCATCGACGATCACATCGCCATCGGGAAGCCGTCCGTCGAAGGCGATGACCCGGCCGCCGAACGCCTCCACCGCGCGCATCGCGAGCTCGCTGCGCGGCGCGGCGTCGGGCCAGCGCACCACGGTCACCTCGCGTCCCGCTTCGTGCGCGTGACGCGCGAGCACGTAGCCATCGCCGCCGTTGTTGCCCGGGCCGCACACGACCACGATGCGCTGCGCCTGCGGCCAATGCGCGAGCAGGTCGCGCCACGCGGCCTGGCCGGCGCGGCGCATCAGTTCGAAGGCATCGCCCAGTGCAACGGCTGCGCGCGCTTCCACGGTGCGCAGCGCGACCGCGCCGTGGAGCGCCTGGGCGAACGGGAAGGCATCGGAAGACATCCAGCGATTCTATACTTGCGTATCGTGAAACCCGTCGTTCCGCCAATGCCGATACCGCTCACGGCCGATCCCGTCGCCGTGGCGCAGCGCGTGCGCGAACTGGCGCGGGAATTCGGCTTCCAGCGATGCGGCATCGCCGGCATCGAACTGGGCGAAGACGAGGCGCACCTGCGCGACTGGCTCGCGCAGGGCCTGTACGGTTCGATGGACTGGATGGCGCGCCACGGCGACCTGCGCGCGCGTCCGCAGGAACTACATCCAGGCACGGTCCGCGTCGTCTCGGTCGGACTGGATTACGGCCGCGACAGCGACGAGGCCTGGGACACGCTCGACGACGGCGAACGCGCCTACGTCGCGCGTTATGCGCTGGGGCGCGACTATCACAAGCTCATGCGCCAGCGACTGCAACGACTGGCCGATCGCATCGCCGAGGAGGTCGGACCGTTCGGGCATCGCGTGTTCGTCGATTCTGCACCGGTGCTGGAGCGCGCGCTCGCGCGCAATGCGGGGCTGGGCTGGATCGGCAAGCACACCTGCCTGATCGACAAGGACGGCGGTTCGTTCTTCTTCCTCGGCGAGATCTATGTCGACCTGCCGCTGCCGGTCGATCCGCCGGCGAGCGCGCATTGCGGCACGTGCCGGCGCTGCATCGACATCTGCCCCACGCAGGCGATCGTCGCGCCGTATCGCCTCGACGCACGACGCTGCATTTCCTACCTCACGATCGAGCACGAAGGCGCGATCCCGGAGGAACTGCGCGCGCCGATCGGCAACCGCATCTTCGGCTGCGACGACTGCCAGCTCATCTGCCCCTGGAACAAGTTCGCCCAGCGCACCGACGAACCCGATTTCCGCACGCGCAACGACCTGGACAAGGCGACGCTGGCGCAGCTGTTCGCGTGGAGCGAGGCGGAATTCCTGCAACGCACCGAGGGATCGGCGATCCGTCGCAGCGGTTACGAGCGCTGGCTGCGCAACATCGCCGTCGCACTGGGCAATGCACCGTCCACGCCGGAGGTCATCGCAGCGCTGCGCTCACGCCGCGAATCGGCAAGCCCACTCGTGCGCGAACACATCGAGTGGGCCCTGCATCGCCACGGCAGCTTCTGAGGCTTACTTGCCCGTCTTCGGGCGGCCCGGCGCGGCATCCGTGAATGCCTTCTCGATGGCCTTCTGGTCGATCTGCTGGACCATGCGGCCGGCCACTGCGGTGACTTCGGGGGCCTCGAAGATCTGGCGCCCGGCCATTTCGCCCAGCGCCGTGAAAGCGTTACCGAACGACTCGGTACCTTCCAGACGCAGGACGTTGACCGCCTCGCTGCGGCAATCCTTGGTGAGCAGGCGTTCGAACATGCGCGCCATCGCCACGTCGGATTCCTTGCGCTGCACTTCGGTGACGGCGGACATGTGCGCCACGGCCGGATGCGCAGCGAGCGCACCGAAGATCCATTGCGTGAGCATGCGCTTGTCGTCGGCGGTGAGCGTCGCCTGCATGCACATCGACAGCTTGTCGCCATGTTCGCCGGCCGAGGCCGTCGGCACCGCGCCGGCCGCGCATGCGACCAGGGCCGTGGCCAGCACGGCATTCTTCTTCCAGTTCATCGCGGCTTCCCCCTGAATGCCGACGTCAATGTGAGCGGCACTCTATCCGGTTTCGCGGACCCGCGGCACAGGCGCGGCGCAACCGGTGCCAGCGTCAGCCGCGGAGCTGTTCCAGCAGCGCACGCGTCACCGGATCGTCGGCCTGCGCCTCACCGGCCAGCGCCGGCAGCAGGCGGCTGGCGACCTGCTTGCCGAGCTCCACGCCAAACTGGTCGAACGCGTTGACGCCCCAGATCACCGACTGCAGGAACACGCTGTGCTCGTACAGCGCGAGCAGCGCGCCGAACGACTCCGGGGTGAGTGCGTCGAGCAGGATCGTCGTGGTCGGACGGCCGCCCGCGTACGCCCGGTGCGAGTCCTCACTGGCCTGACCGTTGGCGAAGGCTTCGGTCTGCGCCAGCAGGTTGGCCTGCAGCGCGCGGTGGTTGTCGGGATACGGCGCGTCGGCGCGCACCACGCCGATGAAATCGGCCGGCACGATCGATGTGCCCTGGTGCAGCGCCTGGAAGAAACTGTGCTGCGTGTCGGTGCCCGCACCGCCCCACCACACCGGTACGGTTTCGACTTCGACCGGCGAACCGTCGATGCGCACCGACTTGCCGAGGCTTTCCATCACCAGCTGCTGCAGGTAATTCGAAAGCAGCTTCAGGCGCTCGTCGTACGGCAGCACGGCCTGCGTCGCGCAGCCGAGCAGGTTGCGGTTCCACACCGCGGTCATCGCGTGCCATGCGGCGAGGTTGCGCGGCAGCGGCGTGCGCAATACGTGCGCATCCATCTGCGCGGCACCGTCGAGCATCGACTCGAACGCGTCCATGCCGATAGCCAGCGCGATCGGGAAACCCACCGCCGACCACAACGAGTAGCGCCCGCCGACCCAGTCCCACATCGGCAGGATGCGTTCGGGCGGAATGCCGAAGGTGTCGGCGGCGCGTTGGACGTTGGCGGACACGGCGTACAGACGCTCGTTGCCGCCGAGCCAGTCGCGCAGGATCGTGCCGTTGAGCAGCGTCTCCTGCGTGCCGAAGGTCTTGGAGATCAGCACCGCGGCGGTGCGCTTCGGATCGAGTCCGGCCAACACGCGCTGCGCGGCGTGGCCGTCGACGTTCGACAGGAAATGCACGCGGAAGCGGCCCGGAGCCGGACCGCTCAGTGCATCGACCGCGAGGCGCGGGCCGAGGTCGGAGCCGCCGATGCCGACGCTGACGATGTCGGTGACGTCGCTCGCTGCCAGTTCATCGACCAGCGCGCGCATGCGTACACGGGCTTCAAGCGCCTGCGCATGCGCCTGCTTCGCGACCGGCGCATCGGACAGATCGCTGCGCAGTGCCGTGTGCAGCACCGAGCGGTCTTCGGTGACGTTGATCTTCTCGCCGTCGAACAGGGCCTTCAGCCGCGCCGGCACGTGCGCCGATTCGGCGGCGGCGAACAGCGCGGTCAGCGCGTCGCGGTCGTAGCGCTGGCGGGCGAAGTTGGCGTAGATCGGCCCGACACGGACGACGAAATCCTGCGCGCGCGCAGGATCGTCGGCGATCAGCTTCTGCAGCGGGGTGTCGAGTGCACGCCCGGCCTGGGCGCGGAGTTGGCTCAGACGGGCGTCGGTGCTCATTCGGCGGTCAGGCGGCCTGTGCCGGCATCGAGCGGTTGGTGTGCGTCAGCGCGTTGTGGCGGTCGACGTAGACCAGGGTCGGCTTGTACTTGGCCGCTTCGGCCTCGTCGCACAGGCCGTAGGCACAGATGATGACCAGGTCGCCCGGCTGCGCGCAGTGCGCGGCGGCGCCGTTGACCGAGATCACGCCACTGCCTTCCTCGCCGCGGATGGCGTAGGTGACGAAGCGCTGGCCGTTGTTGACGTTGTAGATGTGGATCTGCTCGTACTCGCGGATGCCCGAGATGTCGAGCAGGCGGCCGTCGATCGCGCACGAGCCTTCGTAATGCAGCTCGGCATGGGTGACGGTGGCGCGGTGGATCTTGGCCTTGAGGACGTTGAGTTGCATGGTGTTCGGCTCCGGCCGCGGACGTGCGGACGTGTGATCGGCCAAGTCTAGCAGCGCATGGCGCACCGCAACATCACCCCGCGCCGACGATTGCGGACGCGGATGGAACGGTTCAGGCCATCGCTGGGGGCCCTTGCCCGACCGTCGCCGGGCCGTCTTTCAGGTCTCGAATTCGAAGTTGTCGATCAGTCGGGTCCGGCCCAGCCGGGCGGCGATCAGGACGACCTGCGGACCGCGTTCGCCCTCGTCGGGCTCGGTCAGGTCGGGACGGCGGACGGCGGCGTAGTCCGGATCGAAGCCGTCGGCGCGCAGGCGTTCAGCGGCCTGCTGTTCGATCTCCGCGCGCGGCTGCCCGGAACGGAGGGCGGCCGCCATGCCCAACAGGCATTGGCGAATGCGGGAGGCGTGTGCACGCTCGTCGTCCGTCAGGTACTGGTTGCGCGAACTCATCGCCAGGCCGTTGCCTTCGCGGACGATGTCAGCGCCGACGATCTCGATGGGGAATGCCAGGTCGCGGACCATGTAGCGGATCACGGCCAGCTGCTGGTAGTCCTTGCGGCCGAACACGGCCACGTCCGGCTGGACCTGGTTGAACAGGCGCGACACCACCGTCGCGACACCGTCGAAATGGCCCGGACGATGCGCGCCTTCCAGCGTGGTGGTCACGCCCGGCACCTGCACGCGCACGGTCGCGTCGACGCCGTAGGGGTACATCGTCTCGACCGACGGCAGCCACACCGCATCGCAACCTGCGGCTTCCAGTCCGCGTGCGTCGGCCTCGGGCGTGCGCGGGTAACGGGCGAAATCCTCGTTCGGTCCGAACTGGGTCGGATTGACGAAGACGCTGGCGACCACGCGATCGGCGTGGGTTTTCGCGAGCTTCACCAGCGAGAAGTGGCCGTCGTGCAGGTTGCCCATCGTCGGCACGAAGGCGATGCGCAGCCCTTCGCGGCGCCACTGCGAGACGCGCGCGCGCAGCGCGGCCAGTTCGGTCAGGATTTCGATCATCGTGCTGTCTTTCGTCGCCGTGGTCAGGCGTAGGAATGTTCTGCGTCGGGGAAACTGCCTTCGCGGACGGCCGTCGCGTAGGCCTGGAACGCGCCGAGGACCGACCCGCCCTCGCCCAGGAAATCCTTCACGAAGCGCGGGCGACGGTGGCCCGAGTTGACGCCGAGCAGGTCGTGCAGCACCAGCACCTGGCCATCGCACTGCGGGCCGGCGCCGATGCCGATGGTGGGAATGGTCAGATCCTTGGTGATGGCGGCGGCGACCGGCGTCGGCACGCATTCCAGCACCAGCAACGTGGCGCCTGCGTCCTGCACGGCCTTCGCGTCCTCGCGCAGGCGTGCGGCGGCGGCTTCATCGCGCCCCTGCACCTTGTAGCCGCCCAGGCGCAGCACCGATTGCGGGGTCAGGCCCAGGTGCGCACACACGGGGATCTCGCGCTCGACGAGGAAGCGGATCACTTCGAGCTTGTGCCCCGCGCCTTCCAGCTTGACCATCGCCGCGCCCGCCTGCAGCAGCGCGGTGGATGCATCCAGTGCACGCTCGGGCGTGGCATCGGCCTGGAAAGGCAGGTCGGCGATCAGTAATGCCTTGTCGAGGCCGCGCGCGACGCAGGCGGTGTGGTAGGCGATGTCGGACGTCGTCACCGGCAGCGTGCTGTCGTGCCCCTGCACCACCATGCCGAGCGAATCGCCGATCAGCACCAGGTCGATGCCGGCGGCGTCCATCGTGCGCGCGAAACTGGCGTCGTAGCAGGTCAGCATCACCAGCTTGCGGCCGCCGCACTTGGCGTCGGCCAGCGCCGGCACGGTCCAGGGCTTTTCGTTGGGCGTTCCGCTGTACATGGAGGTTCAGCGCCGGAGCGAACGCTCAGGCGCGGTCGTGGGGTTGCGCATACGTTACCCCCTCCACCTCGGCGCTTTCCATCGCCGCCAGCGCCTGGCGGACCGGGCCGACGCCCGGCACCAGCGCATCGGGCGCGATTTCCGCCATCGGCACCAGCACGAACGCGCGCTCGCGCAGGCGCGGATGCGGCACGTGCAGGCCCGGTTCGTCGATGACGCGATCGCCATACACCAGCAGATCGAGATCGAGCGTGCGCGGGCCCCAGCGGTCGCTGCCATCGGCCAGGCGGTGGCGCCCGGCATGCCGCTCGATGTCGAGCAGGTCCAGCAGCAGTTCCTGCGGCGCGCGCGCGGTCTGCAGCATCGCCACCGCGTTGATGAAGTCCGGCTGGGCGGTCACGCCCCACGCCGCGGTGCGATACAGCGACGACGCGCGCAGCACGCGCGTGTCGGGCAATTCGTCCAGCGCCGCCAGGGCGGCGCGCACGATCGCGATGCTGTCGCCGAGATTGCTGCCCAGCCCGACGAAGGCGACGGCGGGATCGCTCATTCGTCGCCGGCGGCGCTCTTGCGGCGACGGCGACGGCGCTTGCGCGGCGCATCGCCCGACTCGCCATCGACGTCGGCCTGGCGCTGCGCATCCAGCTGCGCGCCCAACGCATCGCCGGGCTTTTCCTGCGCTTCGCGCCAGAACGCGACGTCCTCTGCGTGTTCGTCGGACGCGGCCATGCGCAGGTTGAGGAAATCGAACGCCGCGCGGAAACGCGGATGCGCGAGCAGGCGGAACACGCGCTTGCGCTGGCGCTGCGAGAAGCGCGACTGCAGCAGCCAGATTTCCTGCATCGGCAGCGAGAAACGGCGCGGCAATGCGATGGTCTCGAGCTGGTGCACGGTGACGCGGTCGGCGGCGCGACGCTGCGCCTCGGCCGCATGCACGCCCTGCGCCTGCAGCGTCGCCAGCGCGCGGCAGTAGGCCGGCCACAGCAGCAGCGCGAACAGGAATGCCGGGGAAACCGGCTCGTCGTTGGCAACGCGCGTGTCGGTGCCCTTCAGGCCTTCCAGCAACATGCGGCGCAGTGCACCGCTGCGGTTGGCCTTGAGCGCGGCCGCGGTTTCCGGCAGCAGTGCCTGCAGAAGGCCGTGGCGCTCCAGGCCGATGAAGCTCTGCACCGCATGGCCCGACAGGAACAGCTTCAGGCACTCCTCGAACAGTCGCGCCGGCGCGGCTTCGCGCAGCAGCGGCGCGAGTTGCGGGATCGGCGCGGCGGTCGCGGCCTCGATCTGGAAATCCAGCTTCGCCGCCAGGCGCACCGCGCGCAGCATGCGCACCGGGTCCTCGCGATAGCGCGTTTCCGGATCGCCGATCGTGCGCATGAGGCGGTTGCGCACGTCTTCGTAGCCGCCGGTGTAGTCGCGCACCGAGAAGTCCTCGATCGCGTAATACAGCGCGTTGGCCGTGAAGTCGCGACGAATCGCATCGTCCTCGATCGAGCCGTACACGTTGTCGCGCAGCACGCGGCCGCCTTCGTGCAGCTCGCGGTCGCCACTGCCGTCGTCGCTGTTGGCGCGGAACGTGGCGACTTCGATGATCTCGCGACCGTACACCACGTGCGCAAGCCGGAAGCGGCGCCCGATCAGTCGGCAGTTGCGGAACAGGCCGCGGACTTCTTCCGGCGTCGCGTTGGTGGCGACGTCGAAGTCCTTGGGATGGCCACCGATCAGCAGGTCACGCACCGCGCCACCCACGAGGTAGGCGTCGAAACCGCCCTCGCGCAGCCGGTACAGGACCCGCAGGGCGTTGGGGCTGATGTCGCGGCGCGAGACGTTGTGCTGGTCGCGCGGGACGATCTGGAAATGGGGTTGGATGTCGTGTCGCATCAGGCGGGCATGCCGCGGGTCCTTGGAAAGTAGGCCGTTGCCTGAGGCTACGGCGGCGCATATACTAGCAAGCCGCGTTACGTTGAGAGCCGACGCGGGGTTTACCGCTCCATCCGCTCCCATCGTCTAGAGGCCTAGGACACCGCCCTCTCAAGGCAGTAACACGGGTTCGAATCCCGTTGGGAGTACCAAATCCGAAGCCCGCGCAGCGATGCGCGGGCTTTTTCGTTGCATCCCGCACAGCCCCGGCTTGGGGTCGGCGGGGCCGAATCGCTAAACTATGCAGGTTGCCGCGGGCGCGACCCGCGGGCCTTTCTTCACGGAACCATCGCCATGCCCTTCGTCGTCACCGAGAACTGCATCAAGTGCAAGTACACCGACTGCGTGGAGGTGTGCCCGGTGGACTGCTTCCACGAAGGCCCGAATTTCCTGGTGATCGACCCGGACGAGTGCATCGACTGCACGCTGTGCGAGCCGGAATGCCCCATCAACGCGATCTACCCCGAGGACGACGTGCCGGCCGGACAGGAGGCGTTCGTCGCGCTCAACGCGGAACTCTCCAAGGCCTGGCCGGTGATCACCACCCGCAAGGACCCGTTGCCCGACGCGAAGGACTGGGAAGGCAAGCCGGGCAAGCTCGACAAGCTCGAGCGCTGAGCACGGACGGTCCGGCGCGCGACGCGGTTCGCGCATCCGGACACCGCAATGAAAACGGGCGCCTCGCGGCGCCCGTTTTGCGTTGCATGATCCGGAACCGCTCAGCGGCCGGTGAGCGTGGTGCGCAGCGCGTCGATCAGCTTCTTCGGCGCGTCGCCCGTGGCCGGCAGGCCGCGCGGGTCGACGGCGGACACGTAGGCACCGTCCTCGGCGCCGGCGACGCGGACCAGGAAGTTGCTGCCGTCGAAAGAGACGTCGTACACGCCCAGCGCCTGCGCGCTGCTGGTGACGGTCACACCCGGCACGGCGGCGAGCGCTTCGCCGACCTTGGCGAAGGCTTCATCGCGGCTGCCCGCGACGGTGAAGCCGCCCGAGGCCTGGCCGGAGTTGATCGCGCCGGCGGCGGCCTGCGAGGGCACGTTGACGGCGGTGTCGGTGCGCGGCAGATCGAGGTCCGGCGGCACTTCCAGCGGGCGCGTTTCCGGGCTCTGGGCGTACAGCTTGTCGGTCTTGCGGAACCAGCTGCAGCCGGAGCCGAGCGCGATGCCGGCCAGCAACACAGCGGCCACGGCGGCGCGGGACAGCGAAACGTTGGAACGCATGTAAGTCTCCTGCAGGGGTTCAGGCCACGAGCGATTCGCGGCTTTCCAGTTCGAGTTCGCCGACCAGCGCGGCGATGTTCGCCGCCGTGTCGGCATGTGCCGCCGACAACGGCAGCAGCGGCAGGCGCAGCCCGTGACCGATGCCCTGTCGCGCCAGCAGCGCCTTGACGGGGATCGGGTTGGGCTCGACGCCGAGGAAGTCGTAAGCCGGCCACATGCGCGCATCGAGCGCCTGCGCGGCGTCGCGCTGGCCACCGCGCGCGAGGTCGGCCAAGCGGCGGAAGGCGCGCGGCAGCACGTTCGAAGCGACGGAGATGACGCCGTCCGCGCCGGCCAGCATGGAACGGCAGGCAGTCGGGTCGTCGCCGCTCAGGACCGAAAAGCCCTCGTCCTTGAACGCCAGCAGCGCGGCCATGCGCTCAGCTTCGCTGCGCGCTTCCTTGATGCCGACGATCTGCGGATGCGGCGCGAGTTCGGCCACCGTTTCCGGCAGCAGATCGCCACCGGTGCGACCGGGCACGTTGTAGAGCACGAGCGGCAATGCGCCGTCGTCGGCGAGGGCGCGGTAATGCGCGATCAGGCCAGCCTGTGTCGGACGCACGTACGGCGGCGTCACCACCAGCGCGGCATCGGCGCCGAGCGCGGCCACGTGGCGCGTGAGTTCGATGGTCTTGGCGGTGTTCGACAGACCGGTGCCGGCGAGCACCGGAATGCGTCCGGCGACGCGTTCAACCGCGCTGCGCAGGAGCGTGTCGTACTCGGCGTCGAACAACGCGGCGGCCTCGCCGGTGGAACCGGCCACGACGATGGCCTGGGTGCCGCCTTCGAGCTGCGCGTCGAGCAGGCGCTGCCAGGCGTCGAGGTCGATCTCGCCGGTCGCCGTGAAAGGCGTCGCCAACGCGGTGATACTGCCGGAAAGTCGCAAGGTTCCGTGTCCGTCTGCAGGAGTTTCCGCGCAGTCGCGCGGGCCGTTGATGCGGGGCCGATCGCTCAGCGATCTCCCGGGAATTGCCCGGGATGTTACTTGCGGCCCGAAAGCGCGGGCAAGTATGCTGCCCGCAAGCACAAGCCCCTCACGGGCCACCATTCAGTATCCGGGCCCCAGGGCCCACCAGGACAGGCGCCGCCTTGACCGATTCCGCTGCCCGGCCGTCGCCGAACGAAAACCACCTCCTGATCAACGCCTACACGACGCATCCGGAGTCGCCGCTGCTATCGGTGACGCGGCGCATCGCCGATTCGGGCTGCAATCTGGTGGACGCGCGCCTGGCCACGGTCGGCCGCGACGTCTCGGTCACCGCACTCGCGGTGGGCTCGTGGGACTCGGTCGCCAAGCTCGAAGCCATGCTCACCCGCCTTGAGCGCGAGGAAGGCCTGAAGCTGGTGTGGTACCGCACCGGCGCCAAGCAGGCGCAGTCGAACCTGCTGCCGTACGTGGTCGAGGTCGTGGCCGCCGACAAGCAGGGCATCCTGTTCCAGCTGGCCGACTTCTTCGACCGCCAGGGCATCACCATCGAGAGCCTGCACAGTTCGCGCTACCGCGCCATGCAGACCGGGGCGGAGATGTTCTCGGCGCAGATCACCATCGGGGTGCCGTCGAGCATGCACATCGCCGCTCTGCGCGACGATTTCCTGGAATTCTGCGACCACCTCAACCTCGACGCGATCATGGACCCCATGAAGTTCTGATTGACCGATTGCGCAAAGCCCCGCGACAAGGCAACGTGGCAGGCAGAGGTCTACGCAGTACCGAAGAGAGAGCGATGCTGGACACCGGCGACCGAATCCCGAAAGACGTCTCCGCCCTGCCCCTGGCGCTGTCCAGCGGCGAAACCACACGGCTCAAGGACTTCGCCGGGCAGTGGCTGGTGCTGTACTTCTACCCGAAGGACAGCACGCCCGGCTGCACCACCGAAGGCATCGACTTCAACGCCCTGCTGCCGAAGTTCCGCAAGCTCGGCGCGACCGTGCTGGGCGTCTCGCGCGATTCGATCAAATCCCACCAGAACTTCTGCGCCAAGCAGGGATTCAAGTTCGACCTGGTCAGCGACGCCGACGAAGCGCTGTGCAACGCGTTCGGCGTGATCAAGGAAAAGAACATGTACGGCCGCAAGGTGCTCGGCATCGTGCGCAGCACCTACCTGATATCGCCCGACGGCGTCATCGCCCAGTCATGGAGCCCGGTGAAAGTCCCCGGGCACGCCCAAGCCGTGCTCGACGCCCTCAAGGCCGCCGCATCGCAGTGACCCACCTCGCCCGCCCCTCGCCCTGTCGTCCCGCCCCGCGGGCCACGGCAGCGTCGCCGTGCGCGCGTGGCCCGCACCTTGCAACACCCCTTCGCAGTCCGTTCTCCACGCACAACCCGCATCGGAGTGTTCGATGACCAGAAGCAAGCGGATCTACGTGCTAGACACCAACGTCCTGATGCACGACCCGACCGCGCTGTTCAAATTCGAGGAGCACGATGTCTTCCTGCCCATGCAGGTCATCGAGGAACTCGACAACGCCAAGAAGGGCAACTCCGAAGCCAGCCGCAACGCGCGCCAGGTGAGCCGGTTCCTCAACGAACTGATCGAAGGCACCGGCACCGACGAGATCTCCACCGGCATCCCGCTCAGCCGACCGCAGGGCCTGCAGCTGCGCGGCGCGCAGAGCATCGGCAAGCTGCGTTTCCAGACCCGCGACTTCGACGCCGGCCGCCGCTTCGGCGCGGTGATCCCGGACAACCACATCCTTGGGTCGATCCTCTCGCTGAAGGAAAGCGACCCCGGCGTGCCGGTGGTGTTCATCTCCAAGGACATCAACCTGCGCATCAAGGCGTCGATCGCCGGGATCGTGTCGGAGGACTACGAGAACGACCGCGCGCTCGACGACTTCAGCCTGCTCTACACCGGCGCGACCGCGCTGCCGGAGGATTTCTGGCAGCGCTACGGCAAGGACCTGAAGTCGTGGACCGAGAAGGGTCGCACCTTCTATGAGATCAACCGCCAGGAGAACGACGACTGGCATCCGAACCAGTTCCTGTTCCTGCCGGGCGACGACGAATCGGAGATGAAGGTCTCGCGCCTCAACGACGAGAAGGTGGTGCTGCAGATCGTCGACGACTACCGCCACCACCAGCACGCGGTGTGGGGCATCGCCGCGCGCAACCGTGAGCAGAACTTCGCGCTCAACGCGCTGATGGACCCGGAGATCGACTTCGTCACCCTGCTCGGCACCGCCGGCACCGGCAAGACGCTGCTCGCGCTCGCCGCGGGCTTGGCGCAGACGATGGACCAGCAGCGCTACCGCGAGATCATCATGACCCGCGCGACGGTGAGCGTGGGCGAGGACATCGGCTTCCTGCCCGGTACCGAAGAGGAAAAGATGACACCGTGGATGGGCGCGCTGACCGACAACCTGGAAGTGCTCACCCACAACCAGGAAGGCGGCAGCTGGGGCCGCGCGGCGACCAACGACCTGCTCGCCAGCCGCATCAAGATCCGGTCGCTCAACTTCATGCGCGGCCGCACGTTCCTCAGCCGCTGGTTGATCCTCGACGAGGCGCAGAACCTCACGCCGAAGCAGATGAAGACGCTGATCACCCGCGCCGGCCCCGGTACCAAGATCGTGTGCCTGGGCAACGTGGAGCAGATCGACACACCGTACCTGACCGAAACAACCTCGGGCCTGACGTATGCGGTGGACCGCTTCAAGAACTGGGAGCACAGCGCGCACGTGACGCTGCGTCGCGGCGAGCGTTCGCGCCTGGCGGATTACGCGTCCGAGGTGCTCTGAAGGGACTACCACTCTCACAGTGCACGTTGTTGATTTTCCCTTCTCCCCTTGCGGGAGAAGGTGGCGCGAAGCGCCGGAAGAGGGGTGCGCGCAGCAGTCGCGCGCTTCGCGCCCCCCCCTCTCCCGCCATGCTGCGCATGGCGACCTCTCAGCTCTGCACTCCCTGCGGTCGCCGCAAGGGGAGAGGTGGAAGCAAACATGCTCTCCAACCTCCATTGCACAATGCCCTCCACACACACGCCGAGCCGAGGCCTCCGTTGATCACGCGATTGCCCACCTGGGTCTGGGTCGGCGCCGCCAGCCTCGCGCTGGTGGCGGGCATGGTGAACGTCGTCGGCTACCTCGGCTTCGAACACCAGGCCGTGACGCACCTCACCGGCACCACCACCCTGCTCGGCGCGGCGATCGCGCATGGCGATGCGCGATCGAGCTGGCACCTGCTGATCGTCGTGCTGTCATTCGTCGGCGGCGCCGTGCTCAGCGGTTTCATCATCCAGGACAGCACGCTGCGACTCGGGCGCCGCTACGGCGTCGCGCTCGCGATCGAAGCCATCCTGCTCGCAACGGCGGTGCCGCTGTTCGAACGCCAGCAGATCGCCGGCGCCGCGCTCGCGGCGATGGCCTGCGGCCTGCAGAACGCGATGACCGCGACCTACAGCGGCGCGCTCGTGCGCACCTCGCACCTCACAGGCATGTTCACCGACCTGGGCGTGTTCCTCGGCCATCGCCTGCGCGGCGTGCACGCGGAACCGCGCCGCCTGTGGCTGTGCCTGGCGATCATCGGCGGCTTCCTCGCCGGCGGCGTGATCGGCGCGCTGCTGTTCCCGCATTTCGCCTACCGCACGCTGTACCTGCCCGCGCTGCTCACCGGCGTCACTGGCGTGGCCTACGCCGCCTATCGCCACCGTCGCGGTCCGGCAGGCACACTGTCGCCATGAACGACGCCACCCTCCCGCCCTGCGCGCTGACCATCGCCGGCTCCGACTCCGGCGGCGGTGCCGGCATCCAGGCCGACCTGAAGACCTTCGCCGCGCATCGCGTGCACGGCCTCAGCGCGATCGCCGCGCTCACCGCGCAGCACACGCGCGGCGTCACCGCGGTGCACGTGCCCGACGTCGGCTTCCTGCGCGCGCAGATCGACGCCTGCTTCGACGATTTCGCCATCGGCGCGGTGAAGCTGGGCATGCTCGCCAACGCGGAGGTGATCCACGCCGTCGCCGACGCGCTCGCGCATTACCGCCCCGCGCACGTGGTGCTGGACCCGGTGATGGTGTCCACCTCCGGCGCGCGCCTGCTCGAAGCAAGCGCACTCGACGCGCTGCGCACGCGGTTGATCCCGATGGCGACGCTGGTCACGCCCAACCTGCCGGAAGCAGAACTGCTGATCGGCCGCGGCATCGACGACCTCGACGCGATGCATGCCGCGCTCGACGCGCTGCGCGCACTCGGCGCGCGCGCGGTGCTGCTCAAGGGCGGCCACCTGCCGGCCGCTGCAAACGGTGAAGTCGTCGATCTGTTCGCCGACGGCGACACGGTGCACGGCTTCGCACACCCGCGCCTGCAGGTGGACGCGCACGGCACCGGCTGCACGCTCGCGTCCGCGGTCGCGGCGCGGCTGTGCCTGGGCCACGACCTGCGCCGCAGCTGCGAGGGTGCGGCCGACTACGTGCATGCGGCGCTGCGCGGCGGCTACCGCCCCGGGCGCGGCGACGTCCTCGTCCTCGACCACTTCGGAGCCGGCGCGCATGGATGACGTGACCAAGACCGTGCGATCGCTCGAACTCGACGCCGAAAGCGCCGACGGCCATCGTTACCAGGTGATCGCGCGCGTGCCCACGGCACCGCGCGCGAGCCTGCTGTGGCTGCCCGCGCTGGGCATCGCCTCGAAGCATTACATTCCCTTCGCCGATGAGCTCGCCGCGCGTGGCATCGCGGTGTTCCTGCACGAATGGCGCGGCGGCGGTTCCAGTTCGCTGCGGGCGACGCGCGACAGCGACTGGGGCTATCGCGAGCTCCTCACGCTCGACGTTCCCGCCAGCGAAGCGCTGGTCGAACAGCACGCGCCCGGCGCACCACGGATCGTCGGCGGACACAGCCTCGGTGGACAGCTCGCCTGCTGCCGGCTCGGCCTCGCGCCGGGATCGGCGCAACGGCTGTGGCTGGTCGGCAGCGGTGCGCCGTACTGGCGCGCGTTCCCGCTGCGCACGCGCTGGTGGCTGCCGTTCGTCTACCGCTTCCTCGCGTGGCTGGCCGATCACCACGGCGCCCTGCCCGGTCGCCGCATCGGTTTCGGCGGACAGGAAGCGCGCGGCGTCATCCGCGACTGGAGCCGTACCGGCCTGAGCGGTCGTTACGCCGGTGCCGGCATCGACGTCGACCTGGAAGCGGCGATGGCCGCGCTCGCGATCGATGCGCACGCGGTCGTGCTCGACAGCGACTGGCTCGGCCCGGAATCCTCGCTGCGCTTCCTGCTGTCCAAGCTGCGCCGCAGCGCGACGCGCGTCGATGTGCTCGGCGCGGCCGCGCTGGGCACGCGCGCGGACCATTACGCGTGGATGAAGCAGCCGCAGGCGGTCGCCGCCGTCCTGATCAACTGACGTCCCACCACCGTTTGTCACCGGCGCGACCGTACCGGCCGCCGATCTGCGTTCCCCCAGAACGAGGACCGTCTTCCCGTCGTACGACGAGGGGACGGGCCGGATCCCGGCCAACGCAGCCGGGCTGACCAAGCGGTCCCGCCGTCGCGGGGGCGCGCACCACGGGGGGCTCGATCGAATGGGCAGATGGATCGTCAAGGCACCGGCGGTATGGATCGCCGTCAAGCTGGTCCTGATCGCGGTCTATCTGCTCGGCACCAACCGCATGCTGGCCGAGCGCGTGGCCCACATCGGGCTGCAACCCGGCCTGGCGGTGTTCGCCGCGGTCTGGCTGTTGTGCGTGCTGTCGATGCTGGTACTCGCGTTCCACGCGCGCCCGCTCGCGCGTGTCGTGTGGAGCGCGGTCTTCTTCCTGTGCAGCACCTTCAACCTGGCGCACGCGCTGATTTCCTCGCGCCACCTGGGCCTGACCGAGTTCGAACAGCTGCTGGGCCTGATCGGCTTCATCGGCAACCTGACGGGCTTCCACGATGCGGAAGTGATCGAAGCGGCGGCGTGGTCGCTGCTGGGCGTGGTCGCGATCAACCTGCCGCCGTGGCTGGAAGCCTCGTCCATCCGATTCCGCCTGCCGCGCCTGCTGGCGCGCAATGCCGGCGTGCTGCAGCTGCTGCCGGTGCTGGCGATCGCCGGCATCCTGTACCTGCGCGGCGGCGAAGGCTCCAACGGCTTCCCGGGCCAGTACAACCCGGCCGCCTTCGCGACGGTGCTGGGTGCCGAGAAACTGCTGGCGCCGGCCGCGCCGCAACGCGAGGACATCGCCCGTCGCCACGCGGGCACGCGTCCGCTGCGGCACGTGGTGCTGGTGATGGACGAAAGCGTGCGCGGCGACTACGTGGACCTCAACGTCGACGACGGCGTGGAAACCGGCCTGCGTCCGCTCGGCGCCGCGCTGTTCAATTTCGGCGTCGCGGCGTCCTCGGCCAACTGCTCGTCCACGTCCAACGCCAGCGTGCGCTACGGCGTCACGCGCGACAGCTACCTGCGCGACCTGCAGGTCAATCCCTCGTTCTGGCGCTACGCGGCGCAGGCCGGCTACCGCACCATCTACCTCGACGCGCAGCGCGAGGGCGGCAAGCTGCAGAACTTCATGGACGAGCGCGAAGTCGCCGAGATCGACGAGTTCGTGCAGGTCGATACCGGCTTCGCGCCCGAACGCCGCGATGTCGAGGCAGGCCGCCTGCTCAACCGCATGCTCGCGCGCGAGCGCCCCAGCTTCATCTACGTCAACAAGATGGGCTGCCACTTCCCATACGAAGGCAAGTACCCGGCAGACGCGACGCTGTACTCGCCGACGATGGACCGCACGTACTTCTCCAACGAAGTCGACCCGGACGATTCCGGTTACCGGCTCGCCGAGAACGCCGAGCAGCGCTGGCGCCAGGTCAACAGCTACCGCAACTGCGTGGCATGGAACACGCGCACGTTCTTCCGCGAGGCGCTGTCGGGCATTGCGCTGGAAGAAACGCTGATCCTCTACACCGCCGACCACGGCCAGAATTTCCACGAAGACGGCAGCGCCGGCATGCAGACGCACTGCACCATCGGCCCCGCCTCGCCCGGCGAAGGACGCGTGCCGCTGGCCGCCGTCACGCGCCATCCGCAACTGTCCGCACGCCTGCGCGAAGCCGCGCAACGCAACCAGGACAAGGCCGGTCATTTCAACATTTATCCGACGCTGCTCACGCTGATGGGCTATGGCGCACCGGCCGCGGACGGCAATTTCGAACCGGACCTGTTCGCCACGCTGCCCGACCGATCGCCTGCGTTCCTGTCCACCTACTTCGTCCGCTTCGGCCGCGAACCGGTGTGGAATTCGATCGGCAAGCCCGCGCAACTGCGCGATGGCCTGCAGCAGGCGCTCGCCGGCGATGAAGACAAGGCCATCGCCGCGAGCGGCGCCAGCGGATCGGATTAGGACTCAGGTGTGGTAAGCGCGCTTCGACGAAGCGCGCTCAAGCGCGCGCCGGTGCCAGCATTCCGTCCGCACGCGTGCGTCGCACGCGCGGCACCGCGACCCGGCGCGATGCGGAGCGATAGCCATCCGGGTTCATCGACTGCCAGCGCCACGCATCCCGGCACATGTCGTCGACGTCGTGTTCCGCGCGCCAGCCGAGCAGTTCGTGCGCCAGCCCCGGATCGGCGAACACGGCGGCGGCGTCGCCGCTGCGGCGTTCGACGATCTCGTACGGAATCGTTCGCCCGCAAGCGCGTTCGAACGCGTGAACCAGTTCCAGCACGCTCACGCCGCGACCGGTGCCGAGGTTGACGGTGAAGCTGCGATCCGCGCGCGCCATGCATTCCAGCGCATCGACGTGCGCGCGGGCAAGGTCGACGACGTGGATGTAGTCGCGCACACCGGTACCGTCGACGGTCGGGTAATCACCGCCGAACACGCGCAGGCGATCGCGCAGTCCGACCGCGACCTGGCAGATGTAGGGCATCAGGTTGTTCGGTTCGCCGCACGGATCCTCGCCGATCAGCCCCGAGGCGTGCGCGCCGACCGGATTGAAGTAGCGCAGGTTGGCCGCGCGGAATTCCGGATCGGACTGGCACAGGTCGCCGATCAGCTGTTCGGCGACCAGCTTGGTGCGTCCATACGGATTCATCACCTGCAGGCCCGCGTCCTCGCGCACCGGAACCTGTGCCGGCTCGCCGTACACAGTGGCCGATGAGCTGAACACGAGACGGCGCACGCCGGCCTGCTGCATCGTCTGCAACAGCACGATGGTGCCGCTGATGTTGTTGTCGAAATACTCCAGCGGACGACGGCAGGAATCGCCGACCGCCTTGAGCGCGGCGAAATGCAGCACTGCGTCGAAACGGTACGCCGCGAACAGCGCACCCAGCGCCTGGCGATCGCGCATGTCCACGCGATGCACCGGCACAGGCGTGCCGATCAGCCGCTGCAGTCGCGGCACCACGCGCGGCGAACTGTTGACACCGCTGTCAGCGATGACGACATGGTGGCCGCGCTCGGCCAGCGTCACGCAGGTGTGGCTGCCGATGTAACCGGCTCCACCGCATACGAGGATTCGCATCGAATGACGCCCCTACCCTGACAGGACGACGCACCGCGAACGCGCCCACGCGCATCCGCTGTGCACATGCACCCTGCCGGCATGCGCAGGTTGCTCCCCGGACGCCGGTTCCCTCCGGTGTCCTGTGTCTTGGAACGCAGGACGCGGCGAATTCCGGCAGCCCAATCCGGCGAGCCTTCCGACAGGCGGCGCGGCACGTCCAGATGGCCGGATCGCGGCCTCCGTCGCGTTGCTGGATATCGAGATGCAAGGGGGTTTCCGACATGCCACTGTTCCGCCTCGTAACCACCATCGCCCTGGCGATCGTCCTCTCCGCGTGCGCGTCGTCCGGCGGTAGCGCCGGTGCGCCGCCGCCGGCGGAGAGCGAGAACCTGGTCGATGCCTACCAGATCGGCATCGACGACATCGTGCAGGTCTCGGTGTGGCGCAATCCCGAACTCGGCATCACCGTCCCGGTGCGCCCGGACGGCAAGATCTCGGTGCCACTGGTTGGCGACGTCGCGGCCGGCGGCCGTACGCCGGGCGAAGTCGCCAAGGAAATCCAGACCAAGCTCGCCGTCTACGTGCGCGATCCGCAGGTGGCGGTGATCCTCACCGACCTGCGCAGCCATGAGTACCTCTCGCGCGTGCGCGTGACCGGTGCGGTGCGCCAGCCGATCTCGATCCCGTTCCGTCAGGGCATGACGGTGCTCGATGCCGTGCTCGCCGCTGGCGGCGTGACCGAGTTCGCCGCGCCGGCGAAGTCCGACCTCTATCGCAAGACCGGCGGAGGCACGCGCAGCTACGCGGTGCGCCTGGACCACATCCTCGAGGACGGCGACCTCACCACGAACTTCAAGGTGGCGCCGGGCGACGTCATCACCGTTCCGGAACGCACGCTGTGAACGGGTCGTCGATGGACCTGGTGGTCCCGGAAACCCGTCCGTCCGCGGTCGCGGCGATGGTGCCGGTCGCGTTCGAGGAATGGCGCCGCCGTCCCGTGCTTCTGGCGACGGTGTTCACGCTGATCGCTTTGGCGGCGCTTCTGTTCGGCCTGCTGCTGCCGAAGAAGTACAACTCGCAGACGACGATCCTGGTCGAGGAAAGCAACATCATCAAACCGCTGATGGAAGGCCGCGCCGTGCCGACCAGCACGGTCAGCCGCGCCGCGATCACGCGCGAGGTGGCCTTCAGCCGCAAAGTGATGAACGACATCCTGCAGACCGGCGGCTGGATGGCGAAGAACCCGACGCCGTTGCAGCAGGACCAGATCATCGAGCTGATCACCAGCCGCACGATCATCTCCAATCCGCGCGACAACCTGATCCGCGTGTCGTACACCGACACCGACGCGTCGCGCGCGCACGCGGTGACCAAGCGCTTCGCCGACCTGATCATCCAGGAAAGCCTGGCGACCAAGGAACGCGAGAGCCGCGACGCCTACGACTTCATCGATTCGCAGGTGCGCGCGTACCACAAGAAGCTCATCGACGCCGAATCCAAGCTCGAGGCCTACCGCAAGTCCAATCCCGACGCGCGCCCCGGCATCGACGGCGACGTCAACTCGCGCATCGGCGAGCTGCGCCGCATGGTCGACACCTCGCGCATGGAGCTGATGGACCTGAATTCGCAGGGCAACGCGCTGGATTCGCAGCTGTCCGGCGAGAACGAGATCAACGTCGTGCAGACGCGCTCTGGCCAGCTGCTCGCGCGCATGGCCGAGCTGGAAGCCGAGCACGACCGCCTGCTGATGAACTACACCGAGCAGCACCCCGACGTGGTCCGCGTGCAGCACCAGATCCGCGACCTCGAGGACGAACTGCGCCGCGAGGACGCGCGCCAGCAGGCGCGCAAGACCGCCGGCACGGCGGCGCCCGCGCCCGACGGCAGCGGCACCGCGCTGGGCGGCTCGGCGTCGTTCAATCCGCTGTACGGCGAAATCAAGAGCAAGATCTCCGAGAACCGCCGCCAGGCCGCTGCGGTGAATTCGCGCATCAGCACCAGCCAGGCGCTGCTCGACCAGGAACTGGCGCGCAGCCGCCACATCGCCGCATCGGAAAGCACGATGGCCGAGCTGTCGCGCGACTACGAAGTCAATCGCGATCTCTACCAGGACCTGCTCAAGCGCCGCGAGAACGCGCGCGTGTCGATGAGCCTCGACGCGGAACAGCGCGGCCTGAGTTTCCGCATACAGGAACCGGCGAGCTATCCGCTGCGTGGCGTCGGCCTGCGCCTGGTGCACGTGGCGAGCGCTGGCCTCGGCGCCGCGGCGCTGGCACCGCTGGTGCTCCTGTTCGGTTTCGTTCGGCTCGATCCGCGCGTGCGTTCGCCGTTCCAGATCGAAACCGCCTCGGGATTGCCCGTGCTCGGCGCCGTCCCGCGCTACGCCACCGCTCCGTCGCGGCGCCAGGGGACCCGTCGCTACGTGATCGCCGCGATGATCTTCCTGCTGGTGCCCCTGATCTACGGCCTGACCCTCGTCCTGAAACTGGTGAACACCTGATGAGCGCGCCTCAACCCGTTCCCGATCTCGACGCCGGCGCCTGGGACCAGGCACGCGAACGCGACGGCAAACATGCCATCACCCGCGCAGCCGGCGCCACGGCGCTCACGCCGAGCCAGCTGGAAGACCGCGCGACCATCCACCGCGGCGCGGTCTCGCGCCCGGAAGTGGACGCGTTCCGCGAACTGCGCACGCGACTGCTGTCGGCGATGGAAGGCACCTTCGTCGCACTGGTCGTGCCGGTCAGCACCGGCAGCGGCGGCAGCTTCGTCGCGCGCAACCTCGCCACCGCGATGGCCTTCGACGAAACCAAGAGCGCGCTGCTGGTCGATTGCGACCTGCGTCATCCGTCGCAGGACGCGACGATGCAGATCGACACGTCAGCAGGCGGGCTGGTCGAGTACCTGGAGAACCCCGACGGCGAACTGTCGGACGTGATCTACGACACCGGCGTCAACGGTCTTCGATTGATCCCGGCCGGCACGACGCGCGAGTTCGGGTCCGAATACTTCTCCTCGTTCCGCATGCGCCTGTTGCTGGATTCGATCCGCAGCCGGCACCCGGATTGCTACGTGTTCCTGGACGGTCCGCCGGTCCGCGGCACGCCCGACGCGCGGATCCTCGCCGACATCGCCGACGTGGTGATCCTCGTCGCCGGTTACGGGCGCGACACCGCGGCGACGATCGCGCAGGCGGCGGCGAACTTCGAACCGGGCAAGTTCGCCGGCGTCGTCTTCAACGAAGGCGTGTGACCTCCCTGGGGGATACCGAATGGTCAGCGGAAGACTCATTCCGGTCGCGGGCCCGGCCCGTCGATCCGCACTCTGCATTGCCCTGCTGACCGCGATCCCTCCGGGAGCGCGGGCGGCACAGATCAACTATTCGATCGGCGGCCGGGTCGAACACAGCGACAACATCGCGCTGACCGAAACCAACCCGCAGGAAGAAAGCACGCTCGGCACGGACCTCGCCTTCGACATCGTCCAGACCGGCCGCAACACCAGCTTGACCGCGCGCGGTGGCGCCGAGTACCTGTACTACACCGGCGACATCTTCGACGACGACCTCCGCGCCAACCTCGTCGGCACCTTCACCTGGGACACCTGGCAGAACCGGCTCAAGTTCATCCTCGAGGACTACGCGAACTACGAGCCGATCGACGTCCTCGCCGCCGACGCACCGAACAACCAGCAGCAGGTCAACGTGTTCGTCGCCGGCACGCAGTTCAACCTGC
This sequence comes from Lysobacter panacisoli, assembly GCF_009765165.1. Lineage (NCBI taxonomy): Bacteria > Pseudomonadati > Pseudomonadota > Gammaproteobacteria > Lysobacterales > Lysobacteraceae > Lysobacter > Lysobacter panacisoli. The sequence continues at coordinate 2,820,411 of NZ_VLNU01000001.1, read as the reverse complement.
GCCCCGGCGCGGCCACGCGCATGCGCCTGGACCTGCGCTACAACAACTACTGGGCCGAAGAGACCGACGACTTCAACGGCGATCGCTACAACGCCGCGTTCACGCTGTGGCAGGAGCCCGGCCCGACCACGCGTTTCGCCTTCACCGTCGAAGGCAGCGAGGTCAAATACGACCAGGTGAGCCTGGACACGCTCGGCGCCGACTACCAGCGCCTGGACACGTACTTCACCTGGAACCGCAACCTCGCCAACCTCAACCTCGAGATGCGCGCGGGCTACTCGTGGATCGAGTTGACCGACTTCAACACCAAGGACGACGCGCCGCTGTTCCGCACCGTGTTGACCTGGCGTGCGAGTCCGCGCAGCACGCTCGACGCGGCGCTGTACTACCAGTTCTCCGACGCCGCGCAGGAGCTGATGACGGACGCGACCAGTCCGACCGGCGTACCGCTCGAAGGCGGACCGATCACGCCGCCGGCATCGCCCGACCCGAGCGACGTGACCATCGGCCCGGACCTGTACCGGCAGCGTCGCGTCGAAATCGGCTACCGCTACGACGGCGACCGCCTGAACGCGAGCGTGCGCCCGTACTACGAAGACAACGACTACATCGATCCGACTGCCGAAAGCGAAGGCAGCTACGGCATCGGCATCGGCCTGAGCTGGAGCATCCAGCCTTCGCTGTTCCTCACCGGCTCGCTCTCCGCCGGCTACCGCACCTTCGACACTTTCGACCGCGACGACGACGACTTCTCGGTCTACATCGGCCTGGTCAAGGTCTTCACCCGCCACTGGAGCGTCGGTTTCGACCTGCGCCACCAGGAACGCAACAGCAACGTCCCCGAAGCGAGCTATGACGAGAATGCTGCCATCCTCAGCGTTCGCTATACCCGCTGAGTCCGCGGTCGCCGCCGTCGCCGACAAGCGCATCCGGCTGCTGCTGCTGACCGACACGCCGGTGCTCGCGCCCGGCGGCAGCGAACGTTTCCTGCAGAACCTCGCGACGAGGCTGGCATCGGATCGCTATCGGATCACGCTGGTGCAGCTGCACGAGCAGAAGATGCCGGGCAACCACGGCCACGAGCTGCTCACGCGCTCCAACCTTCGCCTGCTGTCGCTGCCCGTGCACGCGGTGTACGACCGCAGCGGCCTGCGTGCCTGGATGCAACTGGCGCGGATGCTGCGCTCGGAGCGCTTCGACGTGGTCCAGTCGCAGCATGAGAAGGCCGACATCCTCAACGCGCTGCTGCCGCGCCGGAACGGCACGGTGTACATCTCCAACCGGCGCGACATGGGGTTCAAGAAGAGCACGCGCCTGCAGCACCTGTTCCGTCGGCTCAACCCGCGTTACGACACCGTCGTCGCGCCGGCGCGGCAGATCCTCAGCGGGCTCGCACTGGGCGAAAGCCTCGATCCTCTGCGCATGACCTGGATCCCCAACGGCGTGGACACGCGCCGTTACGCACCCGCGCCATTGCAGCGCCGGCTCGATGCGCGCTGCGGCCTCGGCCTCGATGCGGACGACATCGTGTTCGGCTGCGTCGCGCGGATGCAGCCGGTGAAGCGCCATGTCGATCTGCTCGATGCATTCGTCGACGTGCATCGCTCGATCCCGAACGCGCGCCTGCTGCTGATCGGCGATGGTCCGTTGCTGCCCGAAGTCCAGTCGAAGATCGCCACGCTCGGCCTGCAGGACTCAGTGAAGCTGCTGAGCTTCCGCGACGACGTGGACGAACTGCTGGCGGCGATGGACGTGCTGGTGCTGCCCTCTTCCAGCGAAGGCATGTCGAACGCGATCCTCGAAGCGATGGCCTGCGGTCTGCCGGTGGTGGCGACCGCGGTCGGCGGCAACCTGCATCTGGTGCAACACGAGATCACCGGCCTGCTGGTGCCGCCGCACGATCCGATCTCGCTCGCGGCCGCGCTGCACGGACTGGCTGAGTCGGCGCACGTGCGCCGGCGCATGGGCCTGGCCGCGCGCGCGCGCATCGAACGCGAATTCTCGCTGGACAGCATGGTGCTCGCCTTCGACCAGCTCTACCGGCGACTGCTGGGTCGGCCATGAACGCACCGCGGCCCTTCGCGCTGCAGGTCCGGTCCAGCGCCGGCCTGTATGGCGCCGACCGCGTCGTGCTCGCGCTCGACCGGGCGCTGGCGCGGCAGGGCGTGCGTGGACGCCTGCTCAGCATCAACAACTACCGCATGCACGACCAGCCGCTGCACGATGCGGCGTCGACCGGCGGGCAGGACGCAGTACTGCTGCCGTGTCGAGGGCGCGTCGATGCCAGTACCGTGCTCGCACTGGCGGCGCAAGTCGGTGCGACACGCCGCGACGGCCACGTCCCGGTCGTCCACGTGCACGACTACAAGAGCGCCTTCTACGCCTGGCTCGCGACGCGGCGCGAATCCGCGCCATTGATCGCGACGCTGCACGGCTGGGTCGAGAACTCGACCTCGCTGCGCCTGTACACGCGACTGGAACTGGCGCTGCTGCGCCGCTTCGACGCCCTCGTGGTGGTCGCGGCGGAACAGGCCGAACGGCTGGTGCGCAATGGCATTCCGCGCTCGCGCATCCGCCACGTCGACAACGGGATCGACTGCCCGCGGCGGGACGACGACGCGGCTTCCGCGCTTCGCGCTCAACTCGGCCTGTCGCCGTCGGCACGCGTGTTCGCCGCAGTGGGACGGCTGTCGCCGGAGAAGAACATCGCCCTGCTGCTGCGCGCCTTCGCCGGCGTCGCGGCGCGCGATGCCGATGCAGTGCTGCTGGTGATAGGCGACGGGCCGCAACGCGAAGCACTGGAATCGCTCGCTTCGGAGCTGAAGCTCGATGCGCGTGTGCGCTTCCTCGGCCGCCGCACCGACATGCCCGCCCTCTACAGCCTGATGCATGCGCTGGTGCTGCCTTCCCTCACCGAAGGCATGCCGCTGGTGGTGCTGGAAGCGATGGCCTGCGAAGTGCCGGTCGTCGCCAGCGCGGTCGGCGACGTGCCGCGCCTGCTCGAACGTAGCGAGCACGGCCGCGTCGTCCCGCCGGCCGACCTTGGCGCGCTGGAAGCGGCGCTGCTCGATGCCTGCGCGCAGCCCGCGCGACGCGACGTCGCCGCGCGCCGCCACGTGCTGGAACATCATTCCTCTCAGGTCATGGCGCGCGCGTACCTCGACCTGTACGCCACGCTGCTGGAGAAGTCCCATGCCCGGCGCGCGTCCTGATTCCGGCTCGCGCTTTCCGCTGGCCGCACGCGCCCTGCGCGGTGCGATGCCGACCGCGTCGCACGCGGCACCGCCGCGCGCAGGCGTACCCGGAAAGGCCATCCCCGCCGCACGTCCACGGACCGCCCGCGCACCGCGCAACTGGGCGCTGTACCTGTTCCTGATCCTGCTGCCGCTGCAGAACATCACCGCCGGCTACCTGCCCAACATCGGCGGCGGCTTCAACTTCCTCAACATCATGTTCCTGGTGTCGCTGTTCGTCGCGATGGCGCAGGGCGGCAAGCTCGCACCCGGCGAGACAGTCAACACCTGGACGATGCTGTACGCGGTGTACATGGTGCTGTCGATGCTGGTCGGCTTCCACTTCGTGGAAGATCCGGCCAACCATTTCAACCAGCTCAAGGACCATCTGGTCGGCCTGTTCGTCGTCTTCGTCGTGCAGATGAGCGTGCGCGACTGGAACGGCGTGCGCCTGGTGGTGCTGGCCACGCTGGTGCCGCTGCCCTACATCGCCAAGGTGGTGTGGAACCAGCATGTCAGCGTCGCCAGCACGCACTACACCGACGACCTGCGCATCAGCGGCACCTTCGCCCTGCTCGGCGCCAACGAGTTCGCCGCATTCTGCGTGACCGTCGCGGTGGTTCTGTTCGCGCTGCTGCTGGCGTGCCGGCTGTCGCGGCGTTGGCGGATCATCCTTGCTGGCGGCATCGCCTGCATGGTGGTGGGCGTGCTGTACGCCTATTCGCGCACGGCCTACATCAGCCTGATCATGGGCATGGTGGTGGTGATCATGGTCTGGCGCGGCCGCATGAAACTTATCCTGCCGCTGATGCTGGCCGTGGTGCTGCTGCCCGCCGTACTGCCCAAGTCGGTGGTCGAGCGCTTCGACAGCACCACGGTCGAGGAAGGCAAGCGCGACGAGAGCACGGAGCTGCGCATCGAATACTGGAAGATCGCCTGGGCCAACTTCCTGCGCAATCCGGTGGTCGGAACGGGTTACCACACCTTCCACCATCGCGAGATCAACCCGTACGGCCGTGACACCCACAACCTCTACATCCGCATGCTCAGCGAGGGCGGCGTGCTCGGCGCGATCGTGCTGCTCGGGATCCTGATCGCGGTGCTGCGCACCTCGCTGCGCGAACTGACCCATTCCCAATCCGGCACCTGGCGATACGCGCTCGCGCTCGGGCTAATGGGCGCGTGGGTGTCGATGGTGATCAGCAACCTGTTCGGCGACCGTTTCACGTATTACCCGGTAGTCGCCTATTTCTGGGCCTACGTGGCCCTGGTCGTGAAGGCGCGCCACCTGCCGCCGGAGGAACCGAACCGATGATCGCCGAACTGCGCGCATGGCTGCGCTACGCACTGGCGCTGGGCAGCCACTACAGCGGGATGGACGCGCTGTATCGCCGCCTCAGCGGCGCGGGGCTGGTCATCCTCATGCTGCATCGCCTGCGCGACGACCACGACCCCTACCCGCTCAGCCTGTCGCGCGCGCAACTGCGGCAGATGGTCGCCTGGCTGCGCGGCCGCGACGCGCTGGTCGGACTGGGCGAAGGCCTGCGCGAACTCTCGCCCGTCGCCACGCAACGCGTGCGCTACACACTGACTTTCGACGATGGCTATCGCGACAACCTCGGACTGATCGATCCGCAACTGGGCCAGGTGCCGGCAGTGGTGTACGTCGCCACCGGCCACATCGGCGGCGAACCGATCTGGGCGTATCGGCTCGTGCATGCGGTGGAGTCGCGCAGCCGCGACCAGATCGACCTGGGCGGTCTCGGGCTTGGCCATTTCGACCTGGCGCTCGCCGACGATCGCCAGCGCCTCTACACGCTGCTGCCGCCGCGCCTGAAGCAGCTGGAACCGGCCGAACTCGAAGCGTGGATCGACCACGTGTGCGAGCAGGCGCGGCCGCGTCCGTTGCCGCACGAGCATCGCGAGATGCTCGAATGGAACGACGTGCGGCGACTCGCCGCGGGCGGCATCGAGATCGGCGGGCACACCTGCAGCCACGCGATCCTCAGCCGCCTCGACGAAGCCGCGGCGAGCGAGGAGATCGGCCTGTCGCGCGCGAGCATCGAGGCCGAGCTCGGCGCGCCGCCTCGCCACTTCGCCTATCCCAACGGCAGCGCCGCCGATTTTGGCGAACGCGACGTACGGCTGGTGCGCGAAGCGGGCTTCGAGACGGCGACGACATCGATCGAAGGCATCAACCGTCCCGGCGCGGATCCCTATCGCCTGCTGCGCTTCAACGTGCACGAACAGCGCTTCCTCGCGCCGTCCGGTCGACTGTCCAAGGCGCTCTTCTTCAGCGAGACCAGCGGCATGCTGGGCTGGCTGCGCAGCATGAGGGCCGCCTGACATGCTGCCGATCCTGATGTACCACGGACTGCATCGCGACCCTGCCTCGCGCGGGCGCTTCGATGCGGTCTACAGCGTGCATCCGGAGCAGTTCGCGCGGCAGCTCGATTGGCTGCTGCAGCACCGCCATCGCACCTTGCGCCTGGACGAAGCGAGCACCGCCGCGCCATCGCGCGACGAGCGCCGCGTGGTGATCAGTTTCGACGACGGCGACGTGTCCAACGTCGAGGTCGCACTACCGCTGCTGCAACAGCGCGGGATGATCGCGGAGTTCTTCATCACCAGCGACTTCATCGGCCAGCCCGGCATGGTGTCCGCCGACGACGTGCGCCGTCTTTCCGCCGCCGGCATGGGCATCGGCTCGCACGGACGCTCCCATGCGTTCCTGCAGGATCTGGACACGAGCGCGATGACGGCCGAACTCGACGACAGCCGTTGTCGCCTGCAGGCGATCTGCGGCCGACCGATCGAATCGCTCGCGCTTCCGGGCGGACGCGGTGGCGAACGCGAGTTCGCGGCCGCGCAGCGACTCGGCTACCGCCATCTGCTCGGATCGGTGCCGGGACCGAACCGGCGCCTGCGCGGCGACGGATGGCTGCAACGACTTCCGGTCACCCGCGATCTGTCCCTCGACGACTTCGCCGCGCTGGTGCAATGGCGCGGACTGCCACCGCGCTGGATGCAGGCGCGCCACGCGGCACTGGCCTTCCCCAAGCGCGTGCTCGGTAACGAGGGTTACCAGCGCCTGCGCGAGCGGCTGCTATGAGCACGCAGATCGTCTTCTGGCTGTGCATCGCCTTGGTGATCTACGCCTATGCCGGCTATCCGATGCTGGCTGCGTTGCTGGCGCGGCGCTACGGGCAAGTGCCGTTCGAAGGGTCGGCGGACGGCGACGTCACCGTCGTCATCGCCGCCTACGACGAGGAAGCACGGATCGCCGCACGCGTGCGCGACATTCTCGAACAGGACCATCCTGCGGGCCGCCTGCGCGTTCTGGTGGTCAGCGACGGCAGCCGCGACGATACCGCGCGTGCGGCCGCGATCGACGATCCGCGCGTGCAGGTGCTTGCGTTGCCGGAGAACGTCGGCAAGGCGATGGCGATCAACGCCGCGCTGCGCCACGTCGATACGGAGATCGTCGTCTTCACCGACGTGCGCCAAAGTTTCGCGCCCGGCGCGCTGCGCGCACTGGTCGCTCCGTTCGCCGATCCGTCGGTCGGCGCGGTCAGCGGTGAACTGGTGATCGCCACCGCCACGCACGGCACCGGCGAAGGCGTGGGCCTGTACTGGCGCATGGAGAAGCGGCTGCGTTCGGACGAAGCGAAGCTGGGCTGGCTGCACGGCGTGAGCGGTTCGATCCACGCGATGCGGCGCAGCCTGTTCCGACCGATGCCGCCGGGCACGGTGCTCGACGACATGTGGATGCCGCTACAGGTGCTGTGGTCCGGGTATCAAGTGTGGATGGCCCGCGACGCGATCGCGTTCGACCGGGCCAGCAGCAGCGTGGACGAGGAATTCCAGCGCAAGCTGCGCACGCTCGCGGGCAACTGGCAGCTGGTCGCACGCCTGCCGTGGCTGCTGAATCCGCTGCGCAATCCGGTGTTCTTCGCGTGGTTCTCGCACAAGTTCCTGCGCCTGCTGGTGCCGTGGGCGCTGCTGGCCGCGCTGGCCGCGTCGGCGTTCGCGCCGGGGCCGATCTACCGCGTGGCGTTCATCGCACAGCTGCTCGGCTATGGCGGCGCGCTGGCCGGACTGGTGTTGCCGAAGCTCGCCGCACGTTTGCCGCTGCTACCGGCGGCGAGCAGCTTCGTGATGCTCAACTTCGCCGCGCTGCTGTCGCTGCCCGCCTCGCTCGCGATGGATCCCTCGCGCCTGTGGAAGAAGCACTGATGGCACGCATCCTCGTCCTGACCAGCCGCCTGCCCTTCCCGCCACGCGAAGGCCACCAGCTGCGCGCCTGGCACCTGCTGCGTGCGATGGCGTCGCGCCACGATGTCACGCTGCTGAGCTTCCAGCGCAACGACGACCTGCCCGCCGAGGCCGCGCCGCTGTACGAGGCGATGCATCGCGTGGAAACGTTCCGCATTCCTTCCGAACGTTCACCCTTCGCACTCGCCGGTGCACTGCTGCGCGGCACGTTCACCCGCACGCCATTCCTGGTGGCGAAGTACGACAGCCGTGCCCTGCGCGCGCGTCTGTCGCAACTGGCGTCCGACGCGGATCTGGTCCATGTCGACATGCTTCCGCTGATGGCGCATGCCGACTGCGTTCCCGCCGGCGTGCCGGTGGTGCTCAACGCGCACAACGTCGAACACCACCTGCTCGACACGCGCTCGAAGATCGATCCACGACCGTGGGCGCGCGCGTTTCTTGCCGGTCAGGTTCCGCGCCTGCGCCACTTCGAACAGCGCGCCTGCCGTCGCGCGGACGCGGTTCTGGCGTGTTCGGAAGTCGACGCGCTCGCGTTGCGCGAACTCGCGCCTGGCCGCCCCGTGCATGTCGTCGCCAATGGCGTCGACCTCGAATCGAACCGGCCTGCCGCGCACGGCGTGGCGTCGGGCGGGCTGGTGTTCGTCGGGCAGATGGGCTGGTTCCCGAACCGCGACGGCGTGGAGTGGTTCCTGCGTGAGGTCTTCCCGCGGATCCTCGCGCAGCGGCCCGATGCGCGTTTCGTGCTGGTCGGCAAGGCGGACGGATTCAGCGTACCGGAAGCGGTCGCGGCCAATGTCACGCTCACCGGCTTCGTCGACGACCTGCGACCGCACGTGCACGCGGCGTCGGTCTATGTCGTGCCGTTGCGCGCGGGCAGCGGCACGCGATTGAAGGTGCTGGAAGCGATGGCGCTGGGCAAGGCCATCGTCACCACGCAGGTCGGCAGCGAAGGCATCTCGTTGCGGCATGGCGACAGTGCGGTGTTCGCGGACGACGCCGAGTCCTTCGCGCAGGCCACGCTGGCCCTGCTCGCCTCGCCCGATCGCGCCGCGCGCATGGGCGAGGCCGCACGCCGGCTGGCCGAACGCGAATACGGCTGGGACGCCATCGGCGCGCGCCTCCTGCGCGCCTACGAACCGCTGCTGACGAGTTCGGGCGAGATCGCACCGCTAGTACGCGAACGCCTCGCCCCCGTCGACGCGTAGTCGATCAGTCGCGCGATCGCCAGCGATAGCTGAGCGTGCCGAGCATTTCGTACAACGCCAGGTGCGTCTTCTGCATGGCCGACAGCTGCGGCAGGAAATAGCCGACGCTGCCCGGTGCGACGTAGGCCGAGTCGCTGGTCCAGGCGCACGGCTGGAAGCCCGCGGATTCGAACGCGATCAGCGCACGCGGCAGGTGCGTGGCCGAGCTGACCACGCGCACGCGCGGCGGCAGCGTCCCGCGCAACGCACGCGCGCTTTCCCACGTGTTCGTCGAAGCGGTTTCGGTGCGTATCCGGTCCGCGGGCACGCCCCATTCTCGCGCCAGCGACGCCAGCACGGTTGCCTCGCGCGTTTCGAACGGGCCACCGCCGGCGAGCACCAGCAGCGCCTGCGGGCTGCGTCGCCACGACTCCACGCCGCTGCGCACGCGGCGCCAGCTCGACGGCGTCAGGGCGATGTAGTCGTCGCTCGCGCGCGGCTCATCCTCAAGGCCACCGGACAGCACCACGATGGGCGCGTCGTCCTGCGCGGCGCAGCGTTGCGCCGGTGCGACGCCCGACTCGACCCAGCGGATCAGTGCGTTCGCGCCCAGCGGCGTGCACAGCAGCAGGATGACCACGCCCGCCACCACCAGCAGCGCCCGCCATGCGGTGCGTGCACGCGACCACGTCCACCACGCGACGGCCAGCCACAACAGGCCCCAGGTCATCGGCGATAGCAGGAGGTGGTGCATGGCGCCGCAGTCTTGCATGAACGGGGCGGTCCGCGCACATGCCGAGGCCGTCGCGCGCGCCGCAACGCGTTCTTCACGGTATCGGGCACCAGCGCCCGCCCCGCCCCCGCCTGGGAAACGCCATGACCTCCGTTCCGCGCCTTGGGGCCGCCGCCCTCGTCCTGCTGTCGTGGTGCGCGATCGCGCCCGCGGCTTTCATCGTGTCCGCCCTCGTCGCGTCCGGCGATGCCTCCGCTGCCACGTATTACATCCGCACCGACGGCGGCGACGACGAACAATGCAACGGCCGCGCCGACGTGGCGTATCCCGGCAGCGGCAAGAACGTCGATTGCGCCTGGTCCCACCCCAACTACGCGCTGCCGACCAGCGACCGCCCGCGCATCGACGGCGGCGACACGCTGATCATCGGGCCCGGCGAATACATGATCGGCTGGGGCTCGCCGGGTCTGTCGCGGGCCAGCATGCGCTGCGATCGCAGCTCGCCCTACGACTGCTATCCCGCCTCGCCACCGAGCGGAAAGCCCGGCGCACGCACGCGCATCCTCGGCGCCGGCCACGACACCGGCTGCAAGGCGCCGCCGAAGCTTTGGGGCACCGAACGCGTCGAGCTTGTGTTCAACCTGCAGGACGCCGACAACGTCGAAGTCGGTTGCCTTGAGATCACCGACAAGAGCGACTGCGTGGAATTCCACGCCAACGATGCGGTGCGCTGCGAGCGCGACCAGCCGCCGTTCGGGCAATGGGGCTCGATCGGCATCGGCGCCAAGCACTCGCGCAACGTGTGGTTGCACGATATCAACGTCCACGGGTTGTCAGGCCGCGGCATCATGGCCGGCGGCCTCACCGACTGGACGATCGAACGCGTGCGCATCGTCGCCAACGGATGGGCCGGATGGGACGGCGACGTCGGCGAAGGCGAAAGCTCGAACGAGGGCGACATCGTGTTCCGCAACGTCGAGATCGCATGGAACGGCTGCGCGGAGCGCTGGCAGACCGGCGAGCCCTATGCGTGCTGGGCGCAGGAAGAAGGCGGCTACGGCGACGGTCTGGGCACCGGCAAGACCAACGGCCACTGGCTCGTCGAGGATTCGCGCATCCACCACAACACCTCCGACGGACTGGACCTGCTCTACACCGACGAATCGAAGTCCGCGACCGTCGTCGTGCGCCGCGTCTACGCCGCCGCCAACGCCGGCAACCAGATCAAGACCGCCGGCAACGCGCTGATCGAGAACTCGGTGATCATCGGCCAGTGCGCGTACTTCCACGGCAAGTACGACATGAGCGACGGCGACATGTGCCGCGCCTACGGAAACGCGCTATCGGTCGGCATCGGCCCGAAGCAGACCGCGACCGTGCGCCACAACACCATCACCGGCGAAGGCGACTGCCTGATCCTCACCGCCGGCGGCAACGCGACTTCGCGCGTGGACATCCACAACAACGCGCTGATTGGACAGACCGACGTCACCGCCAGCGACGGCGACCGCCGTGCGTGTGGCCATTACGCCGACGAGAGCGAAGCGGTGGTGAGCTTCGCCGGCAACGCGTTCTGGAACGTCAAGGACGACCAGTGCCCGCCCGGCAACGTGTGCGGACGCGACCCGATGCTCACCGGCATGAAGCTCGACGATTTCGACGCGATGCCGCGCGCGGGCAGCCCGCTGATCGACCAGGCGCGCCAGCCGACCAGCGTCACCTCCGACTTCAACCGCCACGCCCGCCCGATGGGCGCGGCGGCCGACATCGGCGCGATCGAGTACCAGGGCGCGCACGCCACCGCACCGGCTGCGGGAAAGACCGACGGCGCCACGACGCAAAGCGCGCCGGGGGCATCGTCAAGCGACGCCGGGTCCAACGCCGCCGACGCAGGATCGGCCGGCCTCTCCGCGCCACGCGAATCCTCGGCGACGGCGATCGGCATGGTCGCTGCCGCGTCCCTGCTCACCGCCGGCATCGCCGCGATGGTGCGCAAGCGGCAGCGTCGCGTCGAAGCGGGCTGAGCACGCAACGGACCCTTGCCCGAACGCCCGCGACACGGTAAACCGCTCCGGGCCGCGCATCCGCTGCGGCCATCCGACCGGAGCATGCATGCGACTGAGTTCCCTGATCCACGCGTCCGCGCTGGCGTTCGCCCTTGCCTTCGCAGTCCCCGCGCACGCCGCGCCCGACGATGCCGGGATCCGCGCGACCATCGAGTCGTTCCGCACGGCCATCATCGACAAGGACCGGGAACGCTTCCTCGGCCTGTTCGTGCAGCAGGACGTGCCGTGGCAGAGCGTGCTGGAAGATCGCAGCCTGGCGCAGCTTCAAACGACGCGACCGCAGGCGGTCAAGGCGCGTTTCAAGCAGGAGAACAATCCGGTCGCCTTCATCGACGGCATCGTCGCCAGCAAGAATGCCAGCGAAGAGACGTTCTCCAACGTCCGCATCGATTCCGACGGCGACGTGGCGACGGTGAATTTCGACTACACCTTCCTGTCGAACGGCACGGCGACCAACTGGGGCAAGGAATGCTGGCTGATGGTGCGCACCGAAGCGGGCTGGAAGATCACCTCGCTGGCGTACTCGGTGATCCTGCCGCCGGCGAAGAACGCGGACTGACGCGAACGCCAGTAGCCAGGGTAAGGCCGCAGGCCGCACCCGGGGTGCGTGCCTACCGCCCCCCTCCCGGGTGCGCTTTGCTTACCCGGGCTACGGCCGCTGCCTTGACGAAACCGCCTCCCGTCGCCGCAAAAGCGCCTGCGTTGGTGAAAAAAGCGTCGTACGAGGCGACGTGCGCGCCGCTCCACCCGCTTCAAACGCCGGCGGTGACGAAAAATGCGTCATGGGTCGGCGCGAAAAGCGTCGGCGATGGCGAAAAAAGCGCCATCGCTGCCGCAATTCGCGGCAAGCGACCCGCATCGGATGCCGACGGCGGCGCTTTTTTCGCTGCGTGACAATGCGGATTGCGTCGCGCGTGGCGCTTTATTCGTCACGCACGACGCTTTGGGCGGGTACGACGCGGCATCCTGCGTCGACGGAAGCGCAAAAAGCCCCGAAGGAAGGGCTTTTCGCGGGGGTTGATCGCGTCCCGTCGGAGCGTCTGTCTGCTTGAGCGACTCGTCAGGCGCGAAAAGCGACGCACCTGGCATCCACCCTGGTCAGCCCGTGACGCCTGCGCCGACGCGCTGCTCGACCGCCTTCAGCTTCGGCCGGATCAGCGCACGCAGGCGTCCGTCGAGCACGAGCAGCGTCAGCAGGTACGGTCCGCCGATCAGCATCCCTCCGACGATCAGGCGCTGCCAGCCCGGCCTCAGGCCCAGTCGCAAGGCGAGCCATGCGCCGGTCGCGCCGACGATCAGCGCCGCGGTCGTGGTGAGCAGCGTGCGCCGGTCGGGCAGTTGCCGCAGCGAGCGCTCCACCAGCACGTAGGCGGCGGTGCTGGACGCCGCCGAGCTGACCAGCGTCGCGTACGCCGCGCCCATCACGCCGAACGCGGGGATCCACCACCAGTTGAGCAGCGCGTTGATCGCGACCGCACCGCACATCAACGCGAGCACGGTCTTGGTGCGCCGTTCCAGCACCAGGCCGAAACCGCACACCAGCATCACCGGCAGGATCGCGTTCATGGCGCCCATCAGCTGGAACACCGGCCCCGACGCCTCCTTGCCGTGGCCGCTGAGCGCGATGATCAGGTCGGTGCCAAGGCACCACAGCAGCAGGGCCACACCGATCGCCGCGTAGGTCATCGGCATCAGCATGCGCGCCTTGAGCGCGCGCACCGCGGCGGCGCCGTCGGTGGTGTAGAGCCGGTTCGCCATCGGCGTGAACGACTCGAACACGGTGAGGTTCATGAACATGTGCACCTGCATCGCCAGCGCCGCACCGACGCTGTAGATGCCGACCACGGCGAAGTCGCCCGACAGGCCCTTGAGCATCAGCCGATCGATCGACACCAGCGCCACGGCCAGGATTTCCGTCGCCACCAGCGGCATGCCGTAGGAGAACGACTGGCGCATCTCGCTCGTGTCGATGGTGCGCCGTGAGAAATGCAGGTTGCGCTGCGCCCACGCGATGTAGAACACCGCGCCGATCACCACCGCCAGCAGTTTGCCGCCATAGGCGGCAGCGGCGGTGTGCTGCAGCGCGAGCACCGCGCCCAGCATCAGCGCCAGTTGCAGCCAGCGCCACGCTACGCGCGTGAACATCACCATGCGTGACTGCTCGGTCACGCGCAGCACGGTTTCTACCAGGCTGGAATAGACCAGCAGCGGCGTCATCGCCAGCGCCATCCAGAACACCGGCGAATGGCCGTTGCCGGTCAGCTGTCCGTGCACGACCACCGCCGCACCGACCAGCGCCCAAAGCACCAGCGAGCCGATCATCGGCAGGTAGAACAGGTTGGTCGCGAACGCCTTCAGGCGTTCGCCGTCGGCGCCGTGCGGATAGAAGCGCTGGATCGAATGCTGCGCACCGAGCTTGGCGATCGCCACCGCCATCAGCACCCACGTTTCGTAGTAGCCGAGGATGCCGTACTGGGTGTTGTCGAGCAGCCGCGTCAGCAGCGGGAACGACACCACGCCCGCCAGCATCACCAGCGCATTGGCGGTGGAATAGCGCAGGTAGTGCCTGCCGAGTCCGGGGGATCCGCTCATGGGCTCAATCGGCCTTCACGGCACCGAACTCGGCGCGCATCCAGGCGACGATCCGCGCCATCAGCACGCGACGGTGCTTGCGCAGGTAGAAGGTGTGGTCGTACTCGCGCCAGAACTCCAGGCTCACCTGCGGCGACTGTGCGTCGCGGCCGAGGGACGCGGCCAGCTGCGCGCGATGGTTGAAGTAGTGGTACGCGCCACCGGTGAACACGAACAGCAGGCGCCCGCCTCGGCCGACGATGTCGGACAGCATGCGCCGCGCCTGCGCGCGTTCGGGCCAATCGCGGAAGTCCGCGAGCGACGGCCCCGCGTTGCGGCGCGAGGCGATGTAGCGCAGCACCTTGGCCGCGTTGAAGATGCGCGGCAGCGCGTGCCGCAGCCAGAAGCCAGGCGTCGGATACGCCACGCCATCCAGCAGAATCGCGCCCGCCACGCGCGGATGCGCCGCGGCAATGTGGAACGCGTCGTCGGCGCCGGAGCACAGCCCGCACAGCACGAAGCGGGTGACGCCGGTCTGTTCGGCGAGCAGGCGCATCGCGGCGTCGATCTCGCGCTGGCGACGGTCACCGCCGGCGCGGATCGGCATGTCGCTGTCGCCCAGCCCGCCCTGGTCGAAACGCAGCACCGGGAAGCCTTGCTCGGCCAGTGTGCGCGCCAGTTCGACGTGCACGCGGAACGGACCGGTGTGGCGGGTCAGGCCCGCGTTGAGCAACAGCACGCCCGTCTTCGACGCGGACGGGCCGGCGTGCGTGACCACGCCGACCAGTCCGTCGCCGAAGCGGTGTGCCTGTCCGGCGAAGCGGTCGGCCAGTCCGGCCACGACGGCTTCGCCGACGACTTCGGGATTCTCGATCTGCAGATTCACCACGGCACCTGTGCGGTCATGCGCTGCGCCAGTTGTGCGACGGCGCGACGCGGGAACACCTGTCCACCGAATCGCGACGGCACGTTCCATTCGGGACGTTCGCCTTCATCGAGCAGCACGGCCTCGACAGACACGCCATTGGCGCGCTGCGCCTGGGCGAAGCGGTCGAGCTCTTCGTCCATTTCCCACACCGCCATGCGCACGCGGCTGCCGCTGGGCAACACAAGGCGCGTCGCATCGATCACGGCGAGCTCGGCGAGCAGCGATGGCTCCACCGCGAATCCGAGCAGATCGTCCGCATCGGCTTCATGCTTCGCGTTGACGTAGCGACCGCTTTCGTGGAGTTGCTGGCGATGCTGTTCACGCCAGCCATCGACCAGCCGGCGTCCGTCGAGTTGCGGATCCCACAACACCACATCGACCGCGTTACGCTGCTGCGCCAGGTACGCGAGCAGCGGGATCGCCGCGCTGCGCAGGCCCAGCCATTGCAGCTGCGGTGAACCGCCACGCTGGCGCAATGCCGCGGCAGCGGTGTCGAGATCGGCAAGCATGCCCGGAACACTAAGCTCGCGGTCCTCACCGGCCGAATCACCGGTTCCGTACCAGTCGAAGGTCAGCGTCGGAATGCCGAAGTGCCCCACCGCTTCGCCGAGGGCCCACATCGCGCGATGGCTGCGGATGCCGTCCTGCAGCAGCGGCGCACACAGCAGCAGGCCACTCGCCGGCTCGACCGCGTCGTCCGCGGGTCCGTGCAACAACCCGAACAGCGTGCGGCCGTGTTCGCCGAAGAAGAACGGCGCGCTCATTCCACCGTCCCCGGCGTGCGCAGCAGGCGCTTCATCTGCCGCGCCATCCGCGCACCGACACCGCTCGGCTTCTCCTCGCGGCTGAACTGCACGGGCAGGTCCGCGGCGATCTGCGCGAGGTTCTGTGCCGCCAGGCGCATCAGCTGGATGCGAACGCCGGTGTCCTTCGCGACACGACTGGACATCTGCACGGCGAGCATGGAGTTTCCGCCGAGGTCGAAGAAGTTGTCGTCCGGGGTAACGTCCACGCCCAGCAACTCCTTCCACAGCGCACGCAGGTAGGTCGCACGCGGATCATCGCCCTGCACCGCCTGCGCGTCCTCGATGTCGGCCTGCGGCGCGTTCCATGCCGCTTCCTGCGCTTCCTCGCGCCCTTGCGCGCGCAGGATCGCCGCGCTCAGCTTGGTCACCAGCGCGGGGGATTCGATCATCACGCGGTGATCGCCCGGGATCGACACCACTTCGACGCCGCCGACCATGTGCTCCCAGCCCAGCGACGGCTTGTCGCGCAGTTCCGGCGGCTGTTCGGCAGCGCGGAACAGCACCATCGAATGCGGGTAAGGACGCACCACGTACTTCACGTACGCGCGCATGTGCGTGGCTTCGAGCTCCGCGTAGCGCACGTTGTGCGGCAACGCCTCACCGGCCTCACGCGCCTGATCGGCCTGCTGGCGCATCTGACGCGCCTGCAAGCGTCCATTGACCACACCGCCGATGGTGGCGATGCGCTCGCCCAGCGACTGTCCCTGCATGCGCCGGCGCAGCCGCTGCACGCGCGCGGACAGTCCACGCCGTGCTTCGTCGCGATAACGGATGCCGAACTCCGCCGAGGTATCGACCAGGCCGAGCAGACCGACCGTCTCGCCCGCGTCGGCCAGTTGCTGCGCCATCTCGTAGGCGATGATGCCGCCCATCGAACCGCCCGCGAGGTGGTACGGACCGTGCGGCTGCACGGCACGGATCTCGCGCACGTAGCGTTCGGCCATCTTCTCGACGCTGTCGATCGGCGCGGTGCGTCCATCGAGCCCCAGCGCCTGCAGGCCGTACACCGGGATGCCCGCGGGCATCGCGTCGGCGAGCGGCCGGTAGTTGAGCACGTTGCCGCCGACCGCATGCACCAGGAACAGCGGAAGCTGCTCGCCCTGCGGGCGGATCGCCACCAGCGGCGCCCACGGATCCGGGCGCGCTTCGTCGTCGTGCGACTCGGAATCGGCACCAGCGCGGTGGTACTCGTACGCGAGCGCGCGCACGGTGCGCGCGGTCAGCAGCGTCGCCAGGGGCAGGTTGATGCCGGTCTCGCGGTTGAAGCGGTGGAACATCTGCACCGCCTGCAACGAATGTCCCCCGAGCGAGAAGAAGTCATCGTCCGGGCCGATCGCCGGATTGCGCAGCAGGTCGCGCCAGATCTCGAGCAGCTTCGTGCCGAGCGGATCGAGCTCGTCGCCCAGCGCATCATCGGCGCGCAGCGCGACCGCTTCCGGCGTGGATGCGACCGGCACCTCGTCGATGCTGCGACCGAACTGCAGCGGCTGGCCATCATCGAACTGCGTGATCTGTTCCAGCGTGAGCGACGGATCGCGGCCCAGCGCCTTGAGCACGGCGACGTAACGGTCGCGAAGCAGCGCCGCGGTCTCGTCGAGGAAGATGTCGGCGTTGTAGATGAAACCGCCGGACAGGCCCGTGTCCTGCTCGACAAACCACAGGCCCAGGTCCTGCGTGGACGCGGTCTGGAACACCGGATAGCGCTCGTGCGTGAGCGGACCCCAGTCGCACACGCGCTGGCGGATGTCCTGGAACGAGAACAGCGCGTGGTAGAGCACCGCGCCGCCTTCGCGACTGCGCACGCTCAACTCGCGCACCAGATCCTCCAGGCGGATGTCCGGATGCGCGAAGCTGTCGAGCACCACATCCTTCACCTTCTTCACGGCTTCTGCGAAGGTCATCGACGGATCGATATCCATGCGCAGCGGCAACAGGCTGGTGAAGTACCCCATCAGGTTCTCCACCTCGGCCGTGTTGCGGCCACGCACCGGCGTGCCGAGGATCAGTTCGCGCAGGCCGGACGTGCGACTGATCAGCGCGAAGTACGCGGTCAGCAGCACCATGTACAGCGTCGCGTCGACCTGCTTGGCGGTGTCGTGCAGCGCACTGGTCACGTCCTGCGCGACCACGATGCGATGCGTCACACCGCGCCCGGACATGCCCGGACGACGCGGCATGTCGGTCGGCAGCGCTTCCACGCCCTGCCCCGCGCCACCGAGGCGCTCGCGCCAGAACGCAAGCTGCTTCGCGTACTCCGGCCCCTGCAGCCATTCGTGGTGCCAGGCCGAGAAATCCGCATACGACACCGTCAGCTCGGGCAGCTTCGCTTCGCGGCCTTCCAGCTGCGCGGCGTACAGCTCGGCCATGTCGGTGTACATCAGGTCGAACGACCAGCCGTCCCAGATCAGGTGGTGGGTCATGAAGAACCATACGTGCTCTTCCGGCCCAAGCCGGAACAGCCGCGACTTGATCAGCGGCGCGCGGTCGAGCTCGAACGGCGTCTGGATCAGCGCGTCCATGCGGCGCGAGACTTCCGCTTCGCGTTCGTCCCTGGGCAGGTGACTGACGTCGACGACGTCGGTGATGTCGACATCGACCACGTCGTGCACGATCTGCATCGGCTCGCCATCGACCAGGCCGATGGTCGTGCGCAACACGCTCTGGCGCTGGACCATCGCGTCGATCGCACTCTGGAACGCGTCCAGCTGCAACGGTCCACGCAGGCGATGCGCACTGGGCGTGTTGTAGGTGATCTGGCCGGGATTGAACTGTTCCAGCAGGTACAGGCGCTCCTGCATCACCGACATCGGCCCGCGCGTGCGGTCGGCGAGCGGCTTGATCGGCTCGCGCTTGGGCACGGCCTCGCCATCGATGCCCTGCACCATGCGCGCGAGCTTCGCGACGGTCGGGCCGTCGAACAGCGCACGCAGCGACAGCGCGATGCCCAGCTCCTTGTTGATGCGCGAGGTCAGCTGCGCGGCTAGCAGCGAGTGGCCGCCGAGCGAGAAGAAATCATCGTCCACGCCCACTTCCGCCACGCCGAGCACCTGCGCCATCGCGTCGGCGATGGTGCGCTCCAGCGCGTTGCGCGGCGCGACGCGTTCGCCCGCCAGCTTGACCGCCATGTCCGGCACCGGCAGCGACTTGCGGTCGATCTTGCCGTTGGGAAGCAGCGGGATCTCGTCGAGGAACATGATGTGCTGCGGGATCATGTAGTCCGGCAGCGACCCCTTCAGGTACGACGCCAGCGCCGCATCGTCGAGCGATGCACCGCGCTCGGCCACCACGTACGCCACGAGGCGCACGTCGCCCGGACGATCCTCGCGCGCGACCACGACGGTGCGCGCGACCTGCGCATGCGCCGCGAGCAGCGCTTCGATCTCGCCCAGTTCGATGCGGTAGCCGCGCACCTTCACCTGGAAATCCAGGCGCCCCTGGTGTTCTAGCACGCCATCGGCGCGCCAGCGGCCACGGTCGCCGGTGCGATACAGCAGTGCACCATTCGCGCTCGAGAACGGATCGTCGACGAAACGCTCGGAGGTCAGTTCGGGACGATTGAGGTAGCCCTGGGTGACGCCGTCGCCACCGATCCAGATTTCGCCCGGCACGCCGAGCGGGCACAGCTCGCCGCGCGGATCGAGGATCCACACCTGCGTGTTCGCGATCGGACGGCCGATGTTGATGTCGAGGTTCTTCCCCGCCTCCGCCGCGACCACGCGCGAGCAGGTCGACCACACGGTCGTCTCGGTCGGGCCATACACGTTCCACAGCGAACTGCAGCGCTGCAGCAGCTGCGCGGCGAGATCCTGCGGCAGCGCTTCGCCGCCGCACAGGATCTTGAACGTCGCATCGCCCTTCCAGTCCGCGTCGAGCAGCAACCGCCACGAGGCCGGCGTCGCCTGCATCACGGTCGCACCGCTGCTGGCGATCAGCGCCTTCAGCGCGACACCGTCGGCGGCGGTGATCCGGTCGGCCAGCACGATCCGCGCGCCCACGCTCAGAGGCAGCAGCAGTTCGAGTACCGCGATGTCGAACGACAGCGTGGTCACCGCGACCAGTCGATCGTCCGCGCCAAGCCCCGGTTCGCGCGCCATGCTGACAAGGAAGTTGCTGACCGCGCGGTGCGGCACCTGCACGCCCTTCGGACGGCCGGTGGAGCCGGAGGTGTAGATGACATAGGCGACCGATTCGGCCTGCGCCGCGCCGTCGTCGCGACCGATGCGCGTGGCCGGCTGCGCGGCGAGTTCGTCGTCCAGTTCGTCGAGCGACAGCACCGGACGGCCGCGCAGGTCGAAGTGACCGGCATGCTTGCTGGTCGTCAGCAAAGCGGCCAGGCCCGCGTCGCCAGCCATGTAGGCCAGGCGCTCGGCGGGGAAATTGGGATCGAGTGGAACGTAGCCCGCGCCGGCCTTGAGCACGCCCAGCAGGCCTGCGAGCATGTCCACGCCGCGATCGAGCACCAGCCCGACCAGCGTGCCGCGATGCACGCCGCGTGCGCGCAGCAAATGCGCGATGCGGTTGGCGCGCGCCTCCAGCGCGTCGTAGCGCACGGACTCGCCATTGAACTCGACCGCGATGCGATCCGGCGTACGGTCGCACTGGCGCTCGAACGACTCGTGCATGCGGCATTCGCGATCGAACGGCGTCGCTTCGGGCTGCAGCGCGACCAGTTCCGCACGCGCGTCCTCCGACACCACCGACAGACGACCGAACGCGAGGTCCGGGCGCGCGACGGCCGCGCGCAGCAGGGTTTCGTACGCGGCCATCCAGCGGCGGATCGTCGCGTTGTCGAACAGGTCGGTGTTGTACTGGCACTCCAGGCGCATGCCGCCCTGCACCTGTACCGCGTTGACGAACAGTTCGAAGTTCTCGTAGCTGCGCGGATTGGTGATCAGGCGCATGCCCAGGCCGTGGAAGCCGGTGCTCTCCTGGTCCATCGCCTGGTCGATGTTGAACATCACGCTGCACAGCGGCAGGCGCGCGGGATCGCGCTGCAGCGGCAGCTTCTTGAGCAGCGTGCCGAAGGTGTAGCGCTGGTGCTCGATCGAATCGAGCAGCGTGGACTGCGCCTGCGTGAGTGCGAGTTCGAACGGCTGCGACGGATCCAGTTCGAAGCGCAGCGGCAGCAGGTTCACGCAATGGCCGACCAGATGGTCGTGGCCGTCCACCGACTGGCCCGCGGCGGGAATCCCGATGACCACGTCGTTCTGCGAAGTCAGGCGCGACAGCAGGCCGGCGAAACCGGCGAGCAGCGTCGCGAACAGGCTCGCGCCTTGCCGCGCGCCGAGGCGGCGGATCGCGGCGACGAGGTCGTTGTCGAGCAGATGATCCTCGCGCACCGACGGGAACGTACGACGCGACGGTCGCGCGCGATCGGTGGGCAGGTCGAGGATCGGGCCGCTGTCGGCGAAGCGCTGCAGCCAGTAGGCCTCGTCGGCGCGGAAGGCCGCGCCGTGCGGGTGCTCGGCTTCGGCCAGCGCGTAATCGGCGAACGATTCCGCCGCCGGCAGCGGCGCGGCCTGCTGACCCAGCGCCTGCGTGTACAGCGTGCCGAGCTCACGCACGATCACCCACCACGACCAGCCGTCGCAGACGATGTGATGCGCGGTGAGCACAAGCAGGTGTTCGTTGGCGGACAGGCGCAGAAGCTCGCTGCGCAGCAGCGAGCCGTGGTCGAGATCGAACGGTGCTTCCACCACCTCGCGCGCGTGCGCGGCGATGCGTTGCGCGCGCGTGTCGGCGTCGAGCGCGGACAGGTCGATCAGCGGCAGCTCGATATCGCGCGCATCGCCGACGCACAGCGTCTTGCCGTCCGGGCCGAAGTTCGCGCGCAGGATGTCGTGACGTCCGACCAGCGCGTTCAGCGCGGAACGCAGCGCGGCCACGTCGAGCGGGCCGCGGAAGTCCAGCGAGATCGACTCGTTGTACGCCAGCGAGGCATCGCGCCCGAGCCGGTCGGCCAGCCATACCTCGCGCTGCGGTTCGGTGGTCGGCGCGACGCGCGACAACGGACCGTCGGCGAAGGGATCGTAGTCGACCGTCGTACTGGCGCCGCCGGCCTTGTCCAGCACCATTGCATTCATGCGCTCACCTTCATGTACTTGCCGGGCTGCTCCGGATTGGGAACGAACCAGGCTGGCGTGCCGTCCGGTTCACGCCCGAGGCGCGCGCCCGGCACGACCGGCTTGCTCGCATCCATCACCGTGCGCGGCGTCGCGGCGTGGCGCGGCAGCAGCTCCATGTCCTGCAGTTCCGCGACCGATTCCTTGAACGCCGTGGCGATGCGTGCGAGGTCCTCATCGCTGTGCGCGGTGGTGATGAAGCACGGGAAATTGTCGAGGATGTGGATTCCGCGCAGGCGCATCAGTGCGAACAGCAGGTCCTGCAGCGGATGGTTCTCGTGCCAGTGGGTCTTCCACGCCGAGGCGAACTGCTTGACCGAAACCGGTGCGCCGACGTCCGCGCAATAGGCGTTGATGTCGTTAGCCAATGCTTCGGCGTTGGCGTTAAGACGCTTCTGCAGCTCGCCGCCATCGCGCTTGAAGTGTTCAAGCACTGCCTTCGCCGCGACCAGCGCGAGCGGATGGCGCACGAAGGTGCCGGCGAAGTACGTCACGCCCACCGTCGGGACCGAATCGTCGCCGTACTGCCAATGGCCTCCGTCGAGCGCGTCCATGTACTCGCGCTTGCCGGCGATCACGCCGATCGGGAAGCCGCCGCCGACGACCTTGCCGTAAGTCGCGAGGTCGGCCTTGATGCCGAAGATGGCCTGCACGCCGCCCGGATTGGAGCGGAAGCCCGTGACCACCTCGTCGAAGATCAGCAGCGCGCCGTTGTCGCGCGTCACCTCGCGCAGTTCCTTCAGGAATTCCACCGGGCGGAAGTCCAGACGCCGACTCTGCACCGGCTCGACCAGCACCGCGGCGATCTCCTTCGCGCGCGAACGGATGATCTCCATCGATTCGGGCGTGCCGTAGTCGAGCACCAGCACGTTCTCGGCGGTGTTGCGCAGGATGCCCGGCGCGGCCGGCACCGCACGCAGCGACTTGGTGCCGCGCACGATCACTTCATCGACGATGCCGTGGTAGGAACCGGTGAACAGCACCACCGTGCTTCGCGCGGTCACGGTGCGCGCGACACGCAATGCGCCAAGCACTGCTTCGGAACCGGTGTTGCACAACGCGGCGCGCTCGTGCCCGGTCAGCTCGCACACCAGGTCGGCGACTTCGCCGGCGACGGGATGCTGCGGTCCGATCTCGTAGCCCTTGTCGAGCTGCTCGCGCACGGCGTCGAGGACGAAGTCGGGCTGCCAGCCGAACAGGCTCATGCCGAAGCCGTTGAGCGCATCGACATACTCGTTGCCGTCCAGGTCGATCACGCGCGAGCCCTTCGAACGCTCCACCACGATCTGGTAGACGATCTCCTTGGTCAGCGGACGGAAGCCGTTGACCACACGCGGATCGGCGAGGCGGTCGCGATGCTGCTGGGTGTACTCCTTCGACTTGCGCGTGCGCGCGATGTAGCGGTCGAAGAAAGCGTCCAGCCGCGTCTTCTGCTGCGGCGTGAGTTCGAGGTCGGCGTTGTTGTCGATGCGCGCGATCGCACCGAAGGCCTTCTTGACGTCGTACTTCTGCTGGACCGCGCCGGTGTCTTCCTCGCCTTCGGCGGGCTTCGCGGGCGCGACTGCGACCGGCTGCGGTGCAGCGACGGGCGCCGGCGCGGGTGCCGGAGCAGCCACCGCCACAGGCGCCGGCGCGACGACCGGCGCGGGCGCGGCCACTGCGCCACCGGACAGCAACGCGAGCTGCTGCGCCATCAGCTGCATCTGCTGGGCGATCACCTGGCGGGTGAAATCGTTGCCGCCGTCGAGCGCGGGCATCGCGATGGGCGCGGCCACAGCGACCGGCGGCGCGACGGCGACCGGAGCGACGACGGCCGCCACGGGCGCCGGCGCGGCTTCGGCCGGCATCGCCTCGTCGAGCATCGCCGCGAGGCGGTCCAGGCTGGAGCAGTCGCCCATCAGCTGGCGGAATCCGACCGGCACCTCGAAGGTCTTCTGCAACTGCACCGCGACCTGGGTGAGCATCAGGCTGTCCAGCCCGAGTTCGATGAAGTTGGTGTCGACGTCGGCATCGGCCATGTCGAAGCCGGCGACGTTCTCGAACAGGCCACGCAGTTGCCCGACGAGACGCTCACGACGGCCGGGAGCGGCGGTAGCGGCGGTCGGGACGGCGACGGCGGTCGAGGGCGTGGACTGCGGCATGACGGTCTCCAATACGGTCGTTGTTCTGGCGGTGGCCGCGACGGCCGGATGCGGGATCACGTTCGACGCGGCCGCCGCGATGGCCTCAACCCAATAACGTTGTCGCTCGAACGGATAGGTCGGCAGGCGCAGGCGATGGCGGATCGCGCGGCGGTCGAAGGCCGCCGGATCGATCGCCACGCCGGTGCTCCACAGGCGACCGGCGGCGGCAAGCACGTCGCGGCGCTCGCTGGCCGGGTTGTCGGCCAACGTGGCGACCACGGCCATGCGCTGCTTCTGCACGTCAGGCTGCTGGCGCGCGAGCGCGTTGAGGGTCGCGCGCGGGCCGACTTCCAGCAGCACGCGCGTGGGCACGTCGAGCAGGCACTGCAGCGCGGGCGCGAAGCGCACCGGCTCGCGCAGGTGTCGGGCCCAGTAATCGGGCGAGGTGGCGGAGGCGTCGTCGAGCCAATCGCCGGTGACGGTGGAGACGATGCGGCGCGTCGGCGCGTTCAGGCGCACCGCGGCGACCGCCTCGCGGAAGGGCGCGACGACCGGCTCCATCATCGCGGAGTGGAACGCATGCGAGGTCCGCAACGCGCGGCAGGCGATGCCCTCGCCTTCCAGCTGCGCCTGGAACGCCGCCACGTCGTCCGCCGGACCGGCCACCACGCAAGCCAGCGGCGAGTTCTCCGCAGCCAGTGAGAGGCCCTGCGGCAGGCGCTCGAGCACCTTCTGCGCGGGCAGCCGGACCGAGAGCATCGCGCCCGGCGGCTGCGCCTGCATCAGCGCACCGCGACGCGCGACCAGCCGCAGTGCATCGCCCAGTTCGAACACGCCGGCCAGCGTGGCGGCAACGAACTCGCCCACGCTGTGGCCGATCATCACGGCCGGATCGATGCCACGGCTCATCCACAGCCGCGACAGCGCGTACTCGATCACGAACGTCGCCGGCTGCATCACCGAGGTCGGCAACAGCGCCTGCGCGTCGTCGCCAAACATGACCTCGCGCAGGTCGAAGCCGAGCTCGGTTCCGAGCACTGTCGCGCATTCGTCCACGGCGTCGCGGAACACGGCTTCGCTCGCGTACAGCCCGCGACCCATGCCGGCATAGGTTGCGCCCTGTCCCGGGAACATGAACACGACTTCGC
The DNA here is from genome assembly GCF_009765165.1 of Lysobacter panacisoli. Taxonomy (NCBI): domain Bacteria; kingdom Pseudomonadati; phylum Pseudomonadota; class Gammaproteobacteria; order Lysobacterales; family Lysobacteraceae; genus Lysobacter; species Lysobacter panacisoli. The sequence continues at coordinate 2,795,219 of NZ_VLNU01000001.1, read as the reverse complement.
CCGCGCGCGTGGGACGGCTTCGCGCGGCCTCGGCCTGCGTGTCGGGTGCGCGCAGCGTTTCGATCGCATTGGCCACGTCGTCCGCCGCTACCGCGATGCGGTGCGAGAAGGCCTTGCGTCCGACCGCGAGCGTCCACGCCACGTCGGCGAGGTTCTCGTGCGGGTTCGTTTCGAGATGATCGACCAGCCGGTTCACCGCGTTGCCCAGCGCGGCCGGCGTGCGCGCCGACAGCACGAGAAGCTGCGCGCCGTCGCCCGCATCTGACGCAGGCAGCAACGGCGCTTCCTCGAGCACCGCATGCGCATTGGTGCCGCCCAGGCCGAACGAACTCACGCCCGCGCGACGCGGTGCGCCATCGCTGTCCCACGCGCTCATGCGTGCGTTGACGACGAACGGCGACGCAGCGAAGTCGATCGACGGATTCGGCGATTCGAAATGGATGCTGGCCGGGATGCGCTTCTCGTGGAGCGCCAGCGCGGTCTTGATCACGCCCGCGGCGCCGGCTGCGGTGACGAGGTGGCCGACGTTGCTCTTGAGCGAGCCGATGCGGCAGAAGCCGGTGTCCTGCGTGCCGCGACGGAATGCGCGCGTCAGGCCTTCGATCTCGATGGGATCGCCGAGCGGCGTCGCCGTGCCGTGCGCTTCGACGTAGCCGATGCTGCGCGGATCGACGCCGGCCTTGTCGTGCGCCAGCGCGATCACCGCCGCCTGCCCTTCACTGCTCGGTGCGGTGAAGCTGGCGCGGTTGGCGCCGTCGTTGTTGAGCGCGGCGCCGCGGATCACCGCGTACACCGTGTTGCCATCGGCGATCGCATCGGACAGCCGCTTGAGCAGCACGACCGCCGCGCCGTCGCCGAACACCGTGCCCTTGGCCTGCGCATCGAACGTACGCGTATGCCCGTCGGGCGACAGCATCGAACCTTCCTGGTACAGATACCCGCTGCGCGGCGGGCACGTCACCGCGATGCCGCCGGCCAGCGCCATGTCGCACAGCCCGGACTGCAGGCTCTCAGCTGCCTGCGCGATCGCCACCAGCGAGGTCGAGCACGCGTTGTGCACGCTGACCGCGGGACCGGTGAGGTTGAGCTTGTGCGCCACGCGCGTGGCGATGTAATCCTTCTCGTTGCCGAGCATCACCTGCAGTGCGCCGACGCGGTTCACCAGTTCCGGATGCACGGACGCATGGCGCTGGAAGTACGTCGCGTTGTTCATGCCGGCGAAGATGCCGGTGATGTTCGTGCCATCCGCAGTGGCCGTCGCGTCGGGCACGTGGCCGCCGCGTTCCAGGCATTCCCAGCACAGTTCCAGGAAGATGCGCTGCTGCGGGTCCATCAGCTCCGCCTCGCGCGGACCGATGCCGAAGAACGCGGCGTCGAACAGTTCCACGCCCTCGATCACACCACGCGCGGCGACGTACGAAGGGTCATTGCGATCGGACGCGCCGATCGACGGATCCAGCTCGTCGATGCGGAACTTGGTGATCGAGTCGCGGCCTTCGCAGAGGTTGTTCCAGAAGCCCTCGACGTCGTCGGCACCCGGGAAACGGCCGGCCATCGCGATAATCGCGATGGGTTCGCGCACGATGTCGGACACGTTGCGACGCGCGGTCCGCGATGCATTCGCGGCCGTGTCGCCGTCCAGCACAGCGGCCAGACGCGCAGGCGTCGGGTGCTGGAAGATGGTCGGCGCTGCGACGCGGGGACGATCGGGCGATCCGGACTGCCAGCCTTCGTTGCGGATGTGTTCGGCCAGGCGCACCGCGAGCAGCGAGCTGCCGCCCAGTTCGAAGAAGTTGTCGTCGCGACCCACGCCTTCGACGTCGAGCAGCGAGCCGAACGCATCGCACAGGCGTGCTTCGAGCGGCGTCGCCGGCGCGGCGTAGTCGCAGGTGAGTTCGGGTCGGCTGCGGTCCGGCGCCGGCAGTGCTCGGCGATCGACCTTGCCATTGGCGGTCAGCGGCAGCTCATCCAGCAGGCAGACGTAACGCGTGGGCACCATGAAGGCAGGAAGCGCTGCGGCAAGGTGCGCGCGCAGCTGTGTCGCGCCCGCTTCGACCACCGTCGGCACGTAGTACGCGACCAGCCGCTTCTCGCCGGGGAAATCGGCTCGCGCGACGACCGTGCACGACGCCACTGCGGGATGACGCGCGAGCACGGCCTCGATTTCTGTCAGCTCGATGCGGTAACCGCGGATCTTCACCTGCGCATCGGTGCGACCGACGAATTCCAGTTGCCCATCCTGGCGATAGCGCACGTAGTCTCCGGTGCGATAGAGGATGTCCGGTTCCGTGACGAAGGGATTGGCGACGAAGCGCTCGGCGTTGAGCTCGGGACGCTGCAGGTAGCCACGGGCGACGCCGACGCCGCCCACGCAGAGTTCGCCGATGACGCCGGCCGGCACCGGCTGCAGGCGACGATTGAGCACATAGGCGCTCGCGTCCTGCAGGGTGCGTCCGATCGGGATGCAGGTGGTGTCGGCGGCGAGATCGCGCGGGATCTCATAGGACGTGCACATGATCGTGCACTCTGTCGGACCGTAGCCGTTGTGGATGCGCAGCTCCGGCGCGATCGCCTGCATGCGGCGCACGTGATCGACCGACAGCGATTCGCCGCCGATGATGATGTCGCGCAGCCCGGCGAAGATGTGCGCATCCTCGTCGACGATGGCGTTGAACAACGCCACCGCCATGATGCCGGCGTTCGCGGCGTGGCGCTCCACCGTCGCGCGCAGGCGCGCGGCGGTCGGCACGGTTTCGTCATGCACGACGATCGTGCCGCCGTTGAACAGCGTGCCCCAGATCTCCAGCCCGGAGATGTCGAAACCCAGCGGCGCCGAGTGCAGCATGCGCGTCTGCGCATCAAGCGTGACGTAATCGATGCCGTGCAGCCGGCGCACGAGCGAGCGTTGGCGGACTTCCACGCCCTTCGGCACGCCGGTCGATCCGGACGTGAACAGCACGTAGGCAAGGCTGTCGCCGTCGATTCCTTCGGCAGGAGTTCCCGGCGCGTCGTCGCCATCGACCGCAACGCGCGGATACTGCGCCGGCACCGCCACGTCGCGGGCGCCGTCGATGATCACCGCACGGATCGACGCGTCTTGCGCCATGAACGCCAGGCGGTCCGCGGGCAGCGTCGGATCGAGCGGCAGGTACGCCGCGCCGGCCTTGATCACGCCGAGCATCGCGACCAGTGCCGCCAGCGAGCGCGGAATCGCCACGCCCACGATGTCGCCAACGCCGACGCCCGCCGCGCGCAGGCGCGTGGCGAGTGATGCGGCGCGATGGTCGAGTTCGGTGTAGGTCACCGAGTCTTCGTTGTGCACGATGGCGAGGGAATCGGGCCAGCGGTCGCGCGCCTGCGCGAAGCAGTCGTGCACGGTGTCGAACGTCGTGCGCGCAGGTGGTGCTACTCCCCACTCACGCAGCTGGCGTTCGCGGTCGGCCGGATCGAGCACGTCGATATCGGCGCCGATGGCGCCGGGTGACTGCGCGATGGCAGTCAGCGCGCGCCGCGCGCATTCGCCGAGCACCGCCACGCTCGCGGCGGTCAGTGGTTCACGGTATTCCACGTCGATGCGGGCATCGTCGTCGAGGACAAGATGCCAGGACGAGGCGACTTCGGCGGGAATCCCGTCGGTGTCGAGTGCGGCCCACACCGCCGGCTGCAGCGCACCGCTGGCGGACGACAGCTGCGCTGCGAGCGCGAGCGTATGTTCGTTGCCGAGCGCGATGCGCTGCTGGGCGATGTTTCCACCGGCCACGTGGGTGACGAGCACATCGACTGCACCGCACAGGCGCGATTCGACGATGGCGAGCGCAACCGCCATGAGGCCGGATGCATCGACGCCAGTCGCGCGCAACGCAGCGGCGGTGTTCGCATCGAGTGCGAACGACTGCGTGCCATCATCATCGCCCGCGTGCTGCGGCAGCACGTCCAGCAGTGCCGAGTCGATCGCTGGCGCCGGAGCGGCCGCGTGCTTGTCCTGTTTCGCTTCCAACCGCGTGCTCATCCACTTGCTCCTTCGGTCGGCCGTCGACGCATCACGCCGTCGGCCGCGGCCACGTTTCCACCTGCACCGCATCGCCTGTCGAAGGCGTCGGGCCGGGTGTCCGGTCGCTACGTCGCGTCATTGGGCGCGGCTGGTTCGGGTGTCGCGTCGACCACTCGTCGGACCGGAGATGGTCCGAACCTGGGCCCTGCACTGGTCGAACACCCACGACATCGCTCACCCCGCGTGTACGGCATGGCCGATGCGCACCGCCGTCCGGCCGATCCCTGCCCCTCTCATCCCATCCAAACGCTTAGCGCCTTCGACAACGGCCATCGCGGCGACGATGCGGGCGCGCGGGACTCACGCTAGGATGGGCGCGACAAGGGGGCCCCATGAGCCAGGACTTCGCGCTTCTGTACCTGCAGCTCGGGCTGCATCCGGACTGCAGCCTCGAAGACCTCAAGCGCGCGTACCGCGTGCGCGTGGGCGAACTCCACCCCGATCGTCATCTCGAACAGGATTCGTCCAGCGACGCGCATCGCGCGCTCACCGAACTCACCGCGCTGTACTCGGGTGCGATCCGCTTCCACCGCATCCACGGCCGCCTGCCCGGCGCGGTCCAACGCGGGCCCGCGCCAGCGCCTGCGAGCACGGGCGGTTTCGGCACTGCATACGTACCGCCGACGCAGCGTGCGCCCGACGAAGGTTCCGGCACGCGTGCGCGGTCACTCGCCACGCGCGCGGAACAGACGCGCCCGATGTCGCGCATCGCCACGCTAAGCATTCTCGCGCTGGTGGTGATCATGGTCGTGCTGCACTGGTCGGAGACGAGTGCACCGTCCCACCAGGACGGCGGCGGCGCTGTCGCCGAGGCCGCGCCGGATGCGCCGCGACTGGAACTAGGCATGGAAGAGGCTTCGGTCATCACGATCCAGGGGCAACCCGAACGCGTGCAGGACGGCGTCTGGAACTACGGGTCGTCGTGGGTGCGCTTCGAGGACGGACACGTGGTCGACTGGGCCAGCGTGCCGCCGAACCGCCTGATGACACCGACGCCGCGGCCGGTGCATGAAGAGGAAGAAGTGTTGGAGCCGTGATGGGCGCATCACACGACCCTCCCGCGATTGCCCCCTCTCCCCTTGCGGGAGAGGGACAGGCGCGAAGCGCCAGGGAGAGGGGTGGACATGCGATGCGCCGGAGCTCCCGGCACCCTTGCCCTCTCCCCTTGCCCTCTCCCGCAAGGGGAGAGGGGGGAGCGATTGCCGTGCGGGTCTGACTTCGTCGACCTTCTCACGATCTTCGATGGGGAGAGCTTCCGTGTTTCGCCCTACCGGGACCCGCGCTGGAACAACACCACCTCGACCGTCTGCAGCAGGATGATCAGGTCGAACACGAGGCCGTGGTTCTTCACGTAGAACAGGTCGAACTTCAGCTTTTCCTCGGCATCGCGCACCGACGCGCCGTACGGATAGCGCAGCTGCGCCCAACCGGTCAGGCCCGGCTTCACGCAGTGGCGCACGGCGTAGTAGCGGATCTCGCGACTGAGCATGTCGACGAACTGAGGACGCTCCGGGCGCGGGCCGACGATGCTCATCTCGCCGCGCAGGATGTTGAACAGCTGCGGCAGTTCGTCCAGTCGCGTCAGGCGGATGAAGCGCCCAACACGCGTGGTGCGGTCGTCGCCGCGCTGCGCCCAGCGTGCGACACCGTCGCCTTCGGCGTCCACGCGCATGCTGCGGAATTTCACCAGTTCGAACGGGCGGCCGCCTTCGCCGATGCGCGTCTGCTGGTAGAGGATCGGGCCGCTCGACTCCAGGCGGATCAACACGGCCACCAGCGCCATCAGCGGCCACGTCAGCAGCAACAACAGCGACGCCGCCAGCATGTCGAAGCCGCGCTTGTTGAAGCAGCGCGAGGTGGAGTGATCGAAGCCGCCCGAGAACACCAACCATGACGGATCGACGAGGTTGGTCGTGACGATGCCTGCCTCGCGTTCGAAGAACGTCGACAGATCGGTCATGGCGACACCGCGCTGCACGCAGGTCAGCATCTCCTCCATCGGCAGGCCGCCGCGGCGCTCGTCCGGCGCGACCACGACTTCGCTGATCTGCAGCCGGTTCGCGAGCGCGGCGAGTCCATCCGTCGGCGCGACCTGCATTGCTGCCGGCACCGTCGATTCCTGTCCCGGGATCGGCACGAAGCCGACCAGCGTGAAGGCGCGACGATCGCTGTCGCGGCGCAGTCGCGTATTGATCAGGTCTGCGTTGTGGCCGGCGCCAAGCACCAGCACGCGCCGCCTGAAGAAGTCGCCGCGCACCAGGTGCACCATGCAGAAACGCAGCAGCCCGATGGCGACGATGCCCAGCACCATCGCGATGACGATGACACCGCGACCGATGTAGGCCATCGGCAGCAGGTAGTAGAGGACCATCAGGCCGATGCCGCCGATCGCGAACGACACCAGCAGGCGCAGCGCGAATTCGAAGCGGTTCAGGCGGACGTGGACCTCGTACAGGCCCAGCGCCGCCATCGCCGTGGTCGCGAACATGCCGACCAGGAAGGCGCGCAGCGCGATGTTCTCAGAGAAGATCTCATGGCCCTCGGGATCGTTCATGAAGCGCAGGTACGCCGCGCCGATCACCGCCGCCATCACCAGCAACAGTTCCAGCAACCACAGCAGCATCGCTGCCCGGTTTTTCATGCTCGCCTTGCCGAACATCATGGGACCGCACTCCTGACTCGGTGCGCGCGCATTCCGGCGCGCGCACGGTTGGCACACTGCAGTTCGCTCGGTTCGGGGAATCCTGGCCGCTGGGGCCGCGCGTCTTCCGTCACGGTGGTCATGACGTTCCCCCCGACGCGCTCACGACACCTGTAACGCCCTGCCGTCGGCGATCCGGCCAACGTCCGGGCGCAGGTGTCGGCATTCGACCGCGGCATCGCCCGGCGTGGCGACCGCCGCGGTCCATCGCTCGCCGATATCGAGCATCGCCAGCCGCACGCTGCACGCCGTGTCATCCCGCGTGCGACCGGTGAGTGGAAACGTTTCGCCGGCGCTGGCCCGGAAGGTGTTCATTTCGCGCGCCAGGCCAATCCCTTCGGCCTTCAACAGCGCCTCCTTGCGCACCCACAACGACAACAGGGCACGGCTGTAGGCCGGCTCTGGAAAGCCAGCAAGCGACTGCAGTTCCGACGGATGGCAGACGCTGGCGGCGATGCCCGGCAATTCGCCGGCGCGGAACGCGGCCTCGATGTCCACGCCCACCGGGCCACGCGCGCACAGCGCGAATGCGGCCACGCCGTCGGCATGGCTGAGGCTGGTGTGGAGGGCGCGGCCGTGCAGTTCGTGACCGGGAAGCCAGGGACAGCCGTTCGCGTCGCGACCGATGCTCACCGACGCCGGCGGAACCGCGATGGCGTTGGCGACGAACAGACGGTGCAGCGCGTAAGTGAGTGCAAGCGCTTCGCGATCCGCGGGAATGCGGCGCTGGCTGACGCGCTGGCGTTCGGATGCGTCGAGCAGCCCCCACGCGTCATCGAGCCAGGGCTGCCACTCGCGCAGCTCGACCACGGCCACGGTGCAGCGCTCCACCGCCATCGGCTCGCAGAAAAAGGCCTGGTGGAGTCGACACGCCGGTTCGTCCTGCCGCCATGCGACTGCCACCATTGCCTCGCCCCTGTCCGGCCCGTGCCGGCACTGCCACGGATACATCGATCTGGAACGCGGGCGGCATCGGGATCAGGACAGACACTGCGCGAATCGCGCATCGCGTCCTGTCCGGGCGCGCCGCTGCGTTTACCTGTCTCGAGGCGGACGTTCCGATCCGGTTTCCGCCAGGGGATCGTGCATGCGTTTCGAACGCCACCACTTCGACTGAGCCGCGGATGGACACCACCGATATCGGAGAACGCGCCGTCCATCGGCCGATGCGTGACGCGCAGGCGGCCGCGCACGGCGCCAGCGACACCCTCGCGCCACCGCTGCTGGAAACCGCGCGTGTCGGCGTGGTCGGGCTGGGTTACGTCGGGCTGCCGCTCGCGGTGGCGTTCGGACATCGCTACGACACCGTGGGCTTCGACATCAACGCGCTGCGCGTGGACGAACTGCGCGCCGGACGCGACAGCACGCTGGAAGTCGACGCCGATGAACTCGCCTCCGCGCGGCGCCTGCGCTTCAGCAGCGAGCTGGAAACGTTGCGCGGATGCAACGTCTACATCGTCACCGTGCCCACGCCGATCGACGCGGCCAAGCGTCCGGATCTGGGTCCGCTGGCGCGCGCGAGCGAAGCGCTGGGCAAGGTACTCAAGCGTGGCGACGTCGTCGTGTACGAATCGACGGTGTATCCCGGCTGCACCGAGGAAGTGTGCGTGCCGATCCTGGAGCGCGCGTCGGGCCTGGTGTTCAATCGCGATTTCTTCGCCGGCTACAGTCCCGAGCGCATCAACCCGGGCGACAAGGAACACCGGCTCACGCGCATCCTCAAGATCACTTCGGGCTCCACGCCGGAAGCGGCCGAGTTCGTCGATCGCCTGTACGGTTCGATCATCGAGGCCGGCACGCACAAGGCCAGTTCGATCAAGGTCGCCGAGGCGGCCAAGGTCATCGAGAACACGCAGCGCGACCTCAACATCGCACTCGTCAACGACCTGGCGATCCTGTTCAACAAGCTCGGCATCGACACGCTGGAAGTGCTGCAGGCGGCGGGAACGAAGTGGAATTTCCTGCCCTTCCGTCCCGGCCTGGTCGGTGGTCATTGCATCGGCGTGGATCCGTATTACCTGACCCACAAGGCGCAGGAGATCGGCCACCACCCGGACGTGATCCTCGCTGGCCGCCGCACCAACGACGGCATGGGCGCCTACATCGCCAGCGAAGTCGTGCGCCTGATGGTGCGCAAGGGCATCAATCCGGTGCGCGCGCGGATCCTGATCCTCGGCCTCGCGTTCAAGGAAAACTGCCCGGACCTGCGCAATACGCGCGTGGTCGACATCGTGCAGGCACTACGGGGCTATAACGCGAACGTCGATGTGCACGATCCGTGGGTCGATGCGCGACAGGCCATGCACGAGTACGGCATCGAGCCGACACCAGTGCCGACGGCGGGCGAATACGACGCGGTGATCGTCGCGGTCGCGCATCGCGAGTTCGCCGCGCTTGGCGCGACTGGCGTGCGCGCGCTCGGCAAGCCGACGTCGGTCGTCTACGACGTCAAGTACGTGCTGCCGCGCGATGCAGTCGACGGGCGACTGTGACCCATGAAAGTCCTCGTCACCGGGACCGCCGGTTTCATCGGATCGCACGTCGCGCTGGAGTTGTTGAAGCGCGGCGATGAGGTCGTGGGGCTCGACAACCTCAACGACTACTACGACGTGAGCCTCAAGCGTGCGCGACTTGCACGTTTCACAGGCCATTGCGCCTACACGCACGCGCATGGCGACCTGGCCGATCGCGACGCCGTCGAGGCGCTGTTCCGCGAACACCGACCGCAGCGCGTGGTGCACCTGGCGGCGCAGGCCGGCGTGCGTTACGCGGCGGAGAATCCGCATGTGTACGTGTCGAGCAACGTGACCGGTTTCCTGCACGTGCTCGAAGGCGCACGCCGCCACGAGGTCGAACATCTTGTCTACGCGTCGACCAGTTCGGTGTACGGTGCGAACACGACGATGCCGTTCTCCGAACACCAGTCCACCGAGCATCCGCTCACGCTCTACGCCGCGACCAAGAAGGCCAACGAGGCAATGGCGCACAGCTACGCGCACCTCTACGGCCTCGCGAGCACGGGCCTGCGCTTCTTCACGGTGTACGGCCCGTGGGGTCGTCCGGATATGGCGCTGTTCCTGTTCACGCGCGCGATCCTCGCGGGCGAGCCGATACAGGTCTTCAACCACGGGCGCCACAAGCGCAGCTTCACCTACATCGACGACATCGTCGGCGGCGTGGTGCGCGCGCTCGATCGCGTGCCCGGCATTGATGATCGCTGGAACGGCGACACACCCGACCCGGCCAGCAGCGGCGTGGCGCCGTACCGGCTGTACAACATCGGCAGCCACGAGAGCGTCGATCTGCTTCGCTACATCGAAGTGCTCGAAGACTGCCTGGGCCGCAAGGCGACGATGCGGATGCTGCCGTTGCAGGCCGGCGATGTGCCATCCACCGAGGCGGACTGCAGCGATCTCGCGCGCGACATGGGCTATGCGCCGAGCGTGCGCGTGGAAGAGGGCGTGGCGAACTTCGTCGACTGGTACTGCGATTACTACGGCGTTGTGCGTGGCGCACGATTCGCGGCGCATGAAGCGCGCGAAGCGAACGCGGTGGGCGGCTGATCGCTTCGCTCACGACGGATTCGTTCGCACTCCGCAGGTCGGCGGACGTTAGGCGTCGAAGAAATAGCCGGAAAGAAAAAAGCAGAAGGGCCGATGATCATCGGCCCTTCTGCTTTTGTGTGGCGCGCCCGGAGAGATTCGAACTCCCGACCACCAAGTTCGTAGCCTGGTGCTCTATCCAGCTGAGCTACGGGCGCTGAGTTGAAAAATTATGAAGGACCGTTTCCGATTCGTCAAACATTTTTCGAACATTTCTGTCTGGCCGCATGTGGCGGTTTCGACAGTGCGCGAACCAGCGATTCGCGTGGATGAGGTGCGAACCCGTCGCGGATGCCGTGCATCCGGAAGGATCCGACCCGATCCGATGGAACTGGCGGAGACTGAGGGATTCGAACCCTCGATGGAGCTTTTGACCCCATACTCCCTTAGCAGGGGAGCCCCTTCGGCCTCTCGGGCAAGTCTCCGCGATGCCTCAAAGCGGTGCGGGCGCAAAGCATAACGGCTCGCTTCGCGCTCGGCAAACGATTTTGTCAGCCCGCGTTGTGCTTGCCAGCATCGCCATCCGCGGGCTCTTCGCCGCGCTGGATGCGCTGGTAGATCTCTTCACGATGGACCGCGACATCTTTCGGTGCGGTAATGCCAATACGCACCTGGTTTCCCTTGACGCCGAGCACGGTGACGGTCACCGAGTCGCCGATCATCAAGGTCTCACCGACGCGACGCGTCAGGATCAGCATCTAAACATCTCCTATGACCGGCCCTTCGGGGTCCGGCAAGTGGGCGCTCCCGGGAGCGCCACGGATTTCCACAAATAAACGTGAGCCATCTTAGCGGCGGGCCAAACCGCCCCGCAACCGCGAAGGGTCCGCGCTCACCATTCAGACAAGCTTGTTTTCCACCCATCCGGCGACGGCGGCAAGTGCCTGGACCAGGGCCGGGCCATCATCGCCACCACCCTGGGCCATGTCGGGTCGACCACCGCCCTTGCCGTTGATCTGACCGGCAACGTGCGCAAGGAGTTCCCCCGCTTTCACCTTGCCCGCCGCGCTTCCGTTCACGCCCGCGACCAGGGCCGCCTTGCCCTCGCTGGCGCCGGCCAACACGATCACCGCATCGCCCAACTGCTGCTTGAGGCGGTCCACCGCATCGCGCAGCGCCTTGGCGTCGAAACCTTCCAGACGGGTCGCCACAACCTTCACTCCCGATCCCACCTGCACAGCCGAGGCCGCCAGATCAGAGGTCGCGCCGGACGCCGCCTTCGACTTCAGGGATTCCAGCTCGCGCTCCAGCTTCTTCTGTCGATCGAGCAGGCTGCGCAGCTTGTCGGCGACGTCAGCGGCATTGCCGCCGAGCAGGCGCGCGGCCTCCTCCAGACGGTGTTCTTCCTCGGCCACGTAGTCGAGGGCGCCCTGCCCGGTCAGCGCCTCGATGCGGCGCACGCCGGCGGACACGCCGCCTTCGGACACGATCTTGAACAAACCGATGTCACCGGTACGCGAAACATGCGTGCCGCCGCACAGCTCGGTGGAGGCCTCGCCCATGCGCAGCACACGCACGCGGTCGCCGTACTTCTCGCCGAACAGCGCCATCGCGCCGAAATCCAGCGCTTCCTGCATGCCCATGTGGTGCACTTCGGCGGCATGGTTCTTGCGGACCTGCTCGTTCACGCGGCGCTCGATCTCGGCCAGCTCGCTCGCGCTCACCGGCGCGAAGTGCGAGAAGTCGAAACGCAGGCGGTCGGGCGCGACCAGCGAACCCTTCTGGGTGACATGGTCGCCGAGCACTTCGCGCAGCGCCGAGTGCAACAGGTGCGTCGCGGAATGATTGAGCACGGTCGCCGCACGACGCACGCCATCGACCGTGGCACGCACGCGGTCGCCGCGCTGCAGCGAACCGGACGCGAGCTTTCCGACGTGGCCGTGGAACTGGCCGGCGAACTTCAGCGTGTCGCGCACGGCGAAGCGGGCCGCAGCGAGTTCGACATCGCCGGTGTCGCCGACCTGGCCGCCGCTTTCGGCGTAGAACGGCGTGCGATCGAGGATCACCGCCGCTTCGTCGCCCGCTTCGATCCGGTCGACCGGACGGCCGTCCTTCAGCAGCGCGACGATTTCCAGCCCGTCATCGACGAGCTTGTCGTAACCGAGGAACTGGGTCGGCGCGAGCTGCGCGGCGAGCTCCGCGGGCATCGTCGTCGCATTGCCGAACTTGCCGGCCGCACGCGCGGTTTCGCGCTGCTGCTCCATCGCCGCGTCGAAACCGTCCATGTCCACCGACAGGCCGCGCTCACGCGCGATGTCGGCGGTCAGGTCGACCGGGAAGCCGTAGGTGTCGTACAGGCGGAACGCGTCGATGCCGGGGATCGTGGTATTCGAACGCGCGGCGACTTCATCGAAGATGCGCATGCCGGCGTCGAGCGTTTCGGCGAAGCGCTCTTCCTCGGCAAGCAGCGCCCGCTCGACGAACTCGCGCTTGGCGGTCAGTTCGGAATACGCATCGCCCATCACCTCGACCAGCGGCGCGACCATCTTGTGGAAGAACGGCCCCTTCTGGCCGAGCATCCAGCCGTGGCGCAACGCGCGACGGATGATGCGGCGCAGGACGTAGCCGCGGCCTTCGTTGCTGGGCAGCACGCCGTCGACGATCAGGAACGCGCAGGCGCGGATGTGGTCGGCGATGACGCGCAGCGACTTGTTGTCGAGGTCGGCGGTGCCGGTGAATTCCGCGGCCTTGGCGATCAGGTGACGGAACAGGTCGATCTCGTAGTTGCCGTGCACGCCCTGCAGCACGGCGGCGAGACGCTCCAGGCCCATGCCCGTGTCGACGCACGGCGCCGGCAACGGCACGAGCGTGCCGTCGGGCTGGCGGTCGAACTGCATGAACACCAGGTTCCAGATCTCGATGAAGCGATCGCCATCCTCATCGGGCGAGCCCGGAGGACCGCCAGCGATGTGCGCACCGTGGTCGTAGAAGATTTCAGTGCACGGACCGCAGGGACCGGTGTCGGCCATCTGCCAGAAATTGTCCGACGCGAACGGCGCGCCCTTGTTGTCGCCGATGCGGATGATGCGCTCGGCGGGCACGCCGATGCGCTTGTTCCAGATCTCGTAGGCCTCGTCGTCTGTGTGGTAGACCGTGACGGTCAGGCGTTCGGGCGCCAAGCCCCACACACCGGTCAGCAGTTCCCACGCCCAGGCGATGGCGTCCTGCTTGAAGTAGTCGCCGAACGACCAGTTGCCCAGCATCTCGAAGAAGGTGTGGTGGCGCGCGGTGTAACCGACCTGATCGAGGTCGTTGTGCTTGCCGCCGGCACGCAGGCAGCGCTGCACGTCGGCCGCGCGCACGTAGCCCGGCTTCTCGCTGCCGAGGAACACGTTCTTGAACTGGACCATGCCCGAGTTGGTGAACAGCAACGTCGGGTCGTTGGCCGGCACCAGCGGTGCCGAGGGCACGATGGTGTGGGCCTTGCTACGGAAGAATTCGAGGAAATCGCTGCGGATTTCGGTAGTGGTTTTCATGCCTGTCGCGCGAAGTCGGGGACGGGGCCGGACTGACACGGACCGGTCCATGCCCCTCACGATGGGGGCGTCGACTGGAGCAGGCAACCCAAGGCCGAAAGCCGGTTAGCGTAGCAGGACAGTGGAGGTCGCGCTCGCGTGAAAAGGTCGGCCATCCGGGGACGCGTACAGGGCGGGTGCGGGACTGCAACGACCCGGGTCTCAGTCCTCCGGATCGAACCGGGTCGCGGCGCGGACGCTGGCCCCGTCAAAGCCGCGGCGCAGGAGGAAATCGGCGGCCTTGCGGCGCGCGGCAAGGTCGTCCAGCGACGCGCCGAAGCGGCGGCGGACGAGATCGCGCGCAGCCTCGGCCCAGTCGCCTTCGAAGGTGTCCATTGCCCGCTCGATGGCCTCACGGTCGAGGCCATGCGTGGCCAGCTCCGCGCGGATGCGGAGCGGGCCGTAACCGCTGCCCGCACGGCTGCGAACAAGGCTTTCGGCGAAACGGATGTCGTTCTGCCAGCCCTCGCCCGCCAACCGATCTACCGCGGCCTTCACCTCACCGGCGTCCAGACCGCGCGACGTCAGCTTGCGGCTCAGCTCCTTGCGCGAGTGCTCCCGCCGCGCGAGCAGCCCCAGAGCGCGCTGCACCGGGGTCTGTTCGCGACTCCGGCGGCGACGGCCTGCGCCATCGCCGGAACCGCCGGTGGGAGCGTCATGCATCGTGCGAAACCGGAATCATCAGTCGTCCAGACCGGCGGCATCGTCCTCGTCGCGGCGCGCTTCGGCGGCGACGAACTTCTCGCGCAGGGCAGCTTCGAGCTTGGCCGCAACCGCAGGGTTGTCCTTCAGGTACTGGCGGGCGTTTTCCTTGCCCTGGCCGATGCGCTCGCCGTCGTAGCCGTACCAGGCGCCGGATTTCTCGACCAGCTTGGCCTCAACGCCCATGTCGATCAGCTCGCCTTCGCGCGAGATGCCCTCGCCGTAGAGGATTTCGGTGACCACCTGCTTGAATGGAGGCGCCAGCTTGTTCTTCACGACCTTGATGCGGGTCTGGTTGCCGATGATCTCGTCGCCCTTCTTGATCGCGCCGATGCGGCGGATGTCCAGGCGCACCGAGGCGTAGAACTTGAGCGCGTTGCCGCCGGTCGTGGTTTCCGGGCTCTGGCCCGGCATCATCACGCCGATCTTCATGCGCAGCTGGTTGATGAAGAACACCATGCAGTTGGAACGCTTGATGTTGCCGGTCAGCTTGCGCAGCGCCTGGCTCATCAGGCGGGCCTGCAGGCCCGGGAGCTGGTCGCCCATCTCGCCTTCGATTTCGGCCTTGGGGGTCAGCGCCGCGACCGAGTCGACCACGACCATGTCGACGGCGTTCGAGCGCACCAGCATGTCGGCGATTTCCAGTGCCTGCTCGCCGGTGTCGGGCTGGCTGACCAGCAGGTCGTCGACGTTGACGCCGAGCTTGGCGGCGTAGATCGGGTCGAGTGCGTGCTCGGCGTCGATGAAGGCGCAGGTGCCGCCCTGCTTCTGGCATTCGGCGATGGTCTGCAGGGTGAGCGTGGTCTTGCCCGAGGATTCCGGACCGTAGATCTCCACGACGCGCCCCTTGGGCAGGCCGCCGATACCCAGCGCGATGTCGAGCATCAGCGAGCCGGTGCCGATGACCTCCGTCGCCTCGATCGTGCGGTCGCCCATGCGCATCACCGAGCCCTTGCCGAACTGCTTTTCGATCTGGCCCAGGGCGGCCGAAAGGGCGCGCTTCTTGTTGTCGTCCATCGTGGATTCCTTGTCAGTGGCTTGGAGGTCGTTGCGTGGGAGGCAATCTAGCCGGCGCGTATCGCACGGGCTGAGACGCCATCGCCCCGATTGCGAATGTGGTCGAGCGGACAGCGGCGCGGCAGGAGGGGTGCCCGGGACAGGGGGTGGGAATTCTCCGCACCACCCTGCCCCGGAACGCCACTGACGCTGTCGGGATTCATCGGTTGGGCCTTACGAGGCCGCAGTACAGGCCTTCTATCGCGAAGTCCTGGTCGGGCTCGACCTCGATCGGCGGATAGTCGGGATTGCGCGGGAGCAGGCGGATCCGGTCCTTGCCGATCTTCAGCAGCTTGACGGTGATCTCGTCGTCGATGCGCGCGACCACGATCTGGCCCGAGCGCGCATCGCGCGTGCGGTGCACGCCGATCAGGTCGCCACTGAAGATGCCCTCGTCGCGCATCGAGTCGCCCTTCACCTTGAGCAGGTAGTCGGGCGTGGGCGAGAAGAACACGCGGTCGAGCAGGACGAAGTCGTCCGAGCCGATGTCGGCGCCGATCGGCCGGCCGGCGGCGACCTGGCCGAGCACCGGCAGGCGCAGCGCATGGTCGGGCGCATCGGCCGCTTCGACGTGCTTCACCGGCAACTCGATGCCCGACACCTCCGGCACCGCGCACAGGCGGATCGCGCGGGCGCGGCCGGGCATGCGCTGTATGGCACCGGCCTGTTCCAGCGCCTCGAGGTGGTACTGGGCCGCGCGCACGCTGCTGAACCCCATCGCGCGGGCGATCTCGGTCTGCGACGGCGGCACGCCGTCGGCCTCGATGCGGTCCGCGATCAGGGCGAGGATGGCGCGCTGGGTGTCGGTGATATCCATTAGTAGCAATACTACTAACAGACTTTTCGGGGCGTCAACCCGCCCGGCGGGCCGTCCGTCAGGACATCAGTTCGGCCAGGCCGTGAAGGGCCGCGGCGACGGTCTGGCGGCGAACGGCATCGCGGTCCCCGTCGAAGTGGAAGGTCACCGCGGTCGGATAGCCGCCGCGCCGCTTCCACGCGATCCACACGGTGCCGACCGGCTTGTCGTCGGTGCCGCCGCCCGGGCCGGCGATGCCGGTCACTGCGACGGCCAGGGTCGCGCCGGAATGCACCAGCGCGCCGGAGACCATCTCGATCACCGTCTCGCGGCTGACCGCGCCGTGCTGTTCCAGGGTCTGCGGACGCACGCCCAGCAGCGCCTGCTTGGCCTCGTAGCTGTAGGCCGCCATGCCGCACTCGAACCAGTTCGAGGAACCGGGAATGTCGGTAAGGGTCTTGGCGATCCAGCCGCCGGTGCAGCTTTCGGCGGTGACCAGGGTCTGTCGATGGGAGCGGGCGGCTTCGGCTACCTGCTCGGCGAGGCGCAGCAGGGCGGCATCGGTGACGTCGTTCTTCATGCGCGAACTATACCGCCCCGCGACGTGGACTCCGGCCCCTCCCGCGGAGGGGCCGGAGCGTCGGGTCAGTACATCACGCGCAGGGTCAGGCCGTAGGTGCGCGGCGCGCCGAGGAAGGCGTTCCACGAACCGGTCTGCAACGGTGCGTCGAAACCGACCTGCATGTACTCCTCGTCGGTGAAGTTCAGCGCCCACGCCTCGACCGACCAGCGCTGGTTGCTGGCGCCGACGATGAAGCGCGCGTTGCCCACCGTATAGGCGTCCTGTGCCTTTTCCGGATCGAGGTCGGAGCCGGTGTTGTAGTCGGACATGTACTTGGCGCCGATGTTGAAGCGCCCGATCAGCGTATCGGTGAAGTCCCACTCGTAGCTCACCGAGGCACTTGCGGACCAGTACGGCGCGAAGCTGGCGCGACTGCCCGGCAGGCGTGCCAGGTCCGCATCGGGCAGTGGATCGTCGCCGTATCGCGTGTCGGCGTAGACCACGCCGCCCTGCAGGCTCAGGCCATCCAGACGGGTCTGCCACAGCACTTCGGTGTCGATGCCCTTGGAGATCACTTCGGGAATCGAGCGCACCACGAAGCTGGTCCCGAGGAAGCTGTTGAGCTGGAAGTCGTCGTAGGTCTGGTGGAACAGCGTGGCGTTGAGCAGCAGGTTGCCGTCGGCCCAGGTGGTCTTGCTGCCCAGCTCGTAGCTGTCGACGAACTCCCCCGGGAACGAGGTATCGCTCACCGGCACGATGCCCGCGGTGCCGCTCGACAGGCCGTTCGACGACTGCACGCGGTCGAGGTTGAAGCCACCGGCCTTGTAGCCGCGCGCGGCCGAGGCGTAGACCATCACCGTTTCGTTGAAACGGTACGCGGCCTTGAGCGTGCCCGACCACTCCTTCTCTTCGCGCTCCTGGTGCGTGTTGCGCCCGTTGTGCTGCACGTTCGCCCACGGCAGGCAGCCGAAGCCGATCACCTGCGGCACCAGCGCCGGCACCGCCGCCGCCGGGACGCCACGCGCGACCAGCGCTGCGCCGACACGCGACGGATTGGACAGCAGCGCCGCGCAGCCCGGGCCTCCGTTGGGATTGCTGTAGATCGAGTCGAGCGTCTTCTCTTCGCGCGTGTAGCGCAGGCCCAGCGTGAGGTCGAGCGCGTCGGTCGCGTGCCAGGTGTTGTTGGTGAAGATCGCCGTGCTCTTGGCGTTCTGTTCGTAGTCGTCGTCGGCACCGAGGCCGGCGAAGCTGGTGCCGAACGGACGCCCGGTGGCCTGCGAGAAGAACGTCGCCGCGTTGGCCATGTTCACCATGCCCGCCGGGAAGCGCGAGGCCACCTGGCCCAGCACCGCGGTCGACAGGTACGGCTCGTAGCCCGCACCGATGCGATAGGAATCGTGGCGGGTCAGGTCCTCGTCGGAATAGAACAGGCCGACCATCCAGTCCACGCGATCGGTCGAGCCGGTCAGGCGGAACTCCTGGCTCAGCGTTTCGAACGCGGTCAGCGATTCGTCCGGATCGGCCTCGCGGTACAGCAGGTCGGCGCTGGAGAAATCGAAGTCCAGGCCGTTGATGGCCTGCCAGTCGCGCCAGCCGGTGATCGAGGTCAGCTCCGCGCCACCGAACCACGGCGTGGTCCAGTCGACCTGCATCGCCACGCCCTTGTCCTTGATGTCCTGCGACGTGCTGCGATTGCTCCACACCTCGCGTGCGAACGGATCGGCGCTCGGCGACACGCCTTCGTCGGTGGCCAACGCGTCGATGATCGCGGCGGTCGGGCCGCGCACGGTGGTCACGCCGGCGCAGCAGTTTTCCTCGCGACTTGTGAAGTCGGCGATGAAGTTGATGTCGAGCGTGTCGGTGGGCTCGAACAGCAACTGGCCGCGCAGCGAATGGAAGTTCTGGTCGGAATCCTCGTCCTCGACGCGTGGACCGGCGCCCGTGTGCACGTCGAGGTAGCCGTCACGCTTGCGCTTGGCGGCATACACGCGGAACGCGGCGTTGTCGCTGAGCGGCGTATTGAGCGACCCGGACACGCCCAATGCGTTGTAGTTGCCCGCGGTGATCTCGCCTTCGACCTGGGTGATGTAATGCGGGCGCTTGGTGATCACGTTGATCACGCCGGCGGAGGTGTTCTTGCCGAACACCGTGCCCTGCGGTCCCTTGAGCACTTCGATGCGTTCGATCTCGCCGAGGTCGCCGAAACCCACGCCGTTGCGCGGACGGTAGATGCCGTCGATCACCACACCGACCGACGATTCCAGGCCGGCGTTGTCGCCGACCGTGCCGATACCGCGGATGCGCGCGACGGTCTGCACTTCGCTCTGGGTGCTGGTGACGGTCAGGCCGGGAACCAGCACCTGTAGATCCTTGACGTCGCGCACGCCGGTGTCCTGGATGATCCGGTCGTCCAGCGCGGTGACCACGATCGGTACGTCCTGCAGCGCTTCCTCGCGCTTCTGCGCGGTCACGGTGAGCGCGGCGAGCGTGGTCGGTTCATCGTTCGTGGTCTCGTTCGGCCTGCGCTTGCGCGCTTCTTCCGATGCGGCGGGCTCGGGCGTTTCCTGCGCTTGAACCATCGGCAACGACATCGATCCCAGCGTGGCCGCAACGGCGAGCGTGAGGATCTTCCTGCGACGCGACTTTCTCGAAACGGGCACGGCTGGCTTGCACGACAGCATGGCATCCCCTCCCCTTCGAACGATGTTGTTATGACGAACGACGGAGCATCCGCTCGCGCTGGTGCCCGTCCGGTTTTTTTCTTTGTTCTACCCTCGAATGAATGCCGTCGCCCCATCCCCTCGCGATCGCTTCCGATGCGTGCGGCCCTGCGGCAGCGTACGGCCGGTCGAACCTACCACCCCTCCGGCGCGGCACCACGCCGCAGCGCAGCAGGGCGGCCCGGCGCGGCCGGCGTCCCCGGATCATGGAAACGCCGCGCCCGCAACCGGGCCGAAAGCATCGCCGGCTGCTAGCCTATCGGCCTCCCATCGCCGGCCCGCCGGCGCCGATCCGTCCCGCAGAATCCGATCCATGAGTCCAGCCGACCGGCCGCAAGAACACACGCCCCTGATGAAGCAGTATTTCGCCGCCAAGGCGGAACATCCGGACGTGCTGCTGTTCTTCCGCATGGGCGACTTCTACGAGCTGTTCTACGACGACGCGCGCAAGGCCGCGCGGCTGCTCGACATCACGCTGACCCAGCGCGGCCAGTCGGCCGGCCAGCCGATCCCGATGGCCGGCGTGCCGCACCATGCGGCCGAGGGCTATCTCGCGCGGCTGGTGGCGCTGGGCGAATCGGTGGCGATCTGCGAGCAGATCGGCGATCCGGCCCTGGCCAAGGGCATCGTCGACCGCAAGGTGGTGCGGATCGTCACGCCCGGCACGGTCACCGACGAGGCGTTGCTGAACGAGCGCCGCGACACGCTGCTGCTCACCATCGCGCGCGGCAAGCACGGCTATGGACTCGCCTGGGCCGATCTCGCCGGCGGCCGTTTCCTGGTCAATGAAGTCGCCAGCGACGACGCGCTGGAAGCTGAGCTCGCGCGCCTGGAACCGGCCGAAACACTGGTCGCCGACGAGGACGGCTGGCCGGCGTTCGTCGCCGAGCGCACCGGCCTGCGTCGCCGTCCGCCGTGGCTGTTCGACGCCGACAGCGGCCGTCGCCAGCTGCTGCGCTTCTTCAACCTGCACGACCTGTCCGGCTTCGGCCTGGAAGACAAGCCGCTGTCGATCGCCGCCGCCGCGGCGTTGCTCGGCTACGTCGAGGAAACCCAGAAGCAGCGCCTGCCGCACCTGACCTCGATCGCGGTGGAATCCGGCGACGGCGCGATCGCGATGAACGCGGCCACGCGCCGCCACCTCGAACTCGACACGCGCCTGGACGGCGATCATCGCCACACCCTGCTCGGCGTCCTCGATTCGACCGTGACGCCGATGGGCGGGCGGCTGTTGCGCCGCTGGCTGCACCGGCCGTTGCGTGACCGCGCGCCGCTGCGACTGCGCCAGCAGGCCGTCGCCACGCTGATCGATTCGCGCGCCGGCGACGACGTGCGCGAGCGCTTCCGCGCGCTCGGCGATCTCGAGCGCATCCTCTCGCGCATCGCCTTGCGCAGCGCGCGTCCGCGCGACCTGTCCACGCTGCGCGACGGCCTGGGCATGCTGCCGCAGGTGCGCGCGACGCTGGCGCCGCTGGATTCGCCGCGACTGGCGGAACTGGCGGCCGAGCTCGGCGAGCACGACGAACACGCGCACCTGCTGGCGTCGGCGATCGTGCCGCAGCCGCCGGTACTCGCGCGCGACGGCGGCGTGTTCGCCGAAGGCTACGATGCCGAACTCGACGAACTGCGCACGCTGTCCACGCATGCCGACCAGTTCCTGATCGACCTGGAAGCGCGAGAGAAGGCCGCCACCGGCATCCCGACGCTGAAGGTCGGCTACAACCGCGTGCACGGCTACTACATCGAGATCAGCAAGGGCCAGTCGGACAAGGCCCCGACGCATTACACGCGCCGGCAGACGCTGACCGGCGCCGAGCGTTACATCACCGAGGAACTCAAGCAGTTCGAGGACAAGGTGCTGTCGGCGCGGGAACGCTCGCTCTCGCGCGAACGTCTTCTGTACGAACAGCTGCTCGATTCGCTCAACGAACGCCTGGAGCCGCTCAAGCGCTGCGCCGGCGCGCTGAGCGAGCTGGACGTGCTGTGCTGCTTCGCCGAACGCGCGCAGGCGCTGGACTGGACCCAGCCACACCTCAGCGACGACGCCGGCCTGCACATCGAACGCGGCCGCCATCCGGTCGTCGAAGCGGTGCGCAACGATCCGTTCGAACCCAACGACCTGCGCCTGGACGATGCGCGCCGCATGCTGGTCATCACCGGCCCGAACATGGGCGGTAAATCGACCTACATGCGCCAGAACGCGCTGATCGTGCTGCTTGCGCACATCGGCGGATTCGTTCCGGCATCGCGCGCGGTGATCGGCCCGATCGACCGCATCCTCACCCGCATCGGCGCCGGCGACGACCTCGCACGCGGGCAGTCGACCTTCATGGTCGAGATGAGCGAGACCAGCTACATCCTCCACCACGCAACCGCGCAGTCGCTGGTGCTGATGGACGAGATCGGCCGAGGCACGTCGACCTACGACGGCCTCGCACTGGCGGAAGCCTGTGCGCGCCACCTCGCGCACCACAATCGCGCGTACACGCTGTTCGCCACGCACTACTTCGAACTCACCACGCTGGCCGAACCCGGCAGTGGCATCGCCAACGTGCACCTGGACGCCGTCGAACATGGCGACCAGCTGGTCTTCATGCATGCGGTGAAGGACGGTCCGGCGGATCGCAGCTTCGGCCTGCAGGTCGCCGCATTGGCCGGCCTGCCGAAGAGCGTCGTGCAGCAGGCGCGTGGACGGCTGGCCGAGCTCGAACAGCAAAGCCGCGACGCACCCATGCCGTCGCTCGCACCGGTCGCGCTGGATGCGCCCCAGCAGTTCGGCCTGTTCGCGCCCTCCTCCGCCGCGCTGGAAGCGTTGGCTTCGATCGATCCGGACGACCTCACACCGAAGCAGGCGCTGGAAGCGCTGTACCGGCTGAAATCGCTGGGCTGACCGGGCGCCGCGCCGCCACACGCGGCGTGCGCGCTTCACATCGACGAGAACCCGTGGTGCGCCACGCTCGCCCCGCTTTGGGCGCGCTTTGGCGTGCCCATTCCGCACGTCCGTGCAACACGACGGTCCCACGCCGGGAGTACGTTGAGCCCTGCGCGCTCGCAGGCGATAGCCCATCGCTATCGGATCGTTCGCAATGAACGATTTTCACCAATCGCGCTCCGTGCCTAGTCTGAAGTCCTCATCGACAGAAGGGAGTCCCCCATGAGCCAGCCGTCCGACAAGTCCGACAAGCCCGCCAAGACTCCGTTGACCACCGCCTTCGGCGCGCCGGTCATCGACAACGACAACAGCCTCACCGCCGGCCCGCGCGGGCCATTGCTGATGCAGGACGTGTGGCTGATCGAGAAGCTCGCCAACCTCAACCGCGAGATCATTCCCGAGCGGCGCATGCACGCGAAGGGTTCCGGCGCGTTCGGCACCTTCACCGTCACCAACGACATCAGCAAGTACACCCGCGCGAAGATCTTCTCCGCGGTCGGCAAGAAGACCGAGATGTTCGCCCGCTTCACCACTGTCGCCGGCGAGCGCGGTGCGGCCGACGCCGAGCGCGACATCCGCGGCTTCGCGCTGAAGTTCTACACCGAGGAAGGCAATTGGGACCTGGTCGGCAACAACACGCCGGTGTTCTTCGTGCGCGATCCGCGCAAGTTCCCCGACCTCAACAAGGCGGTCAAGCGCGATCCGAAGACCAACCTGCGCAGCGCGCGCAACAACTGGGACTTCTGGACCAGCCTGCCCGAAGCGCTGCATCAGGTGACCATCGTGATGAGCGATCGCGGCATCCCCGCGAGCTATCGCCACATGCACGGTTTCGGTTCGCACACCTACAGCCTGTACAACGACAAGGGCGAACGCTTCTGGGTGAAGTTCCACATCCGCACCCAGCAGGGCATCAAGAACCTGACCGACGCCGAAGCGCAGGACCTGATCGGACGCGACCGCGAAAGCCACCAGCGCGACCTGTTCGACGCGATCGAACGCGGCGAATTCCCGAAGTGGACGATGTACATCCAGGTGATGCCGGAAACCGATGCTGAGAAGGTGCCGTACCACCCGTTCGACCTGACCAAGGTGTGGCCGCACAAGGACTACCCGATGATCGAAGTCGGCGTGATGGAGCTCAACCGCAATCCGCAGAACTTCTACGCCGACGTCGAACAGAGCGCGTTCGCACCGAACAACCTCGTGCCCGGCATCAGCGTCTCGCCGGACAAGATGCTGCAGGCGCGGCTGTTCGCGTACTCCGATGCGCAGCGCTATCGCCTGGGCGTGAACCACCACCAGATCCCGGTGAATGCGGCGCGTTGCCCGGTGCACAGCAACCATCGCGATGGCGCGATGCGCGTTGACGGCAACTACGGCGACAACCTGCACTACACGCCCAACAGCTACGGCCAATGGGAAGCGCAGCCGGAATACCGCGAGCCGGCGCTGAAGATCAACGGCAGCGCGGACTTCTGGAACTTCCGCGAGGACGACGCGGACTACTTCAAGCAGCCTGGCGATCTGTTCCGCCTGATGACGCCGGAGCAGCAGCAGGTGCTGTTCGACAACACCGCGCGCGCGATGGGCGATGCGCCGGACTTCATCAAGCAGCGCCACATCGCCAACTGCTCGAAGGCCGATCCGGCGTATGGCGCGGGTGTGGCGAAGGCGTTGAAGATGGAAGCCGGAGACCCGAACCACGTGCACAGCGGCACGGTCGACCATCCGGTCGAAGCCGGCTGATCGCGTCGCGCGAGTAATTGAAAAAGCCCGGCGTCGTCGCCGGGCTTTTTTCTTGCGTCGATGTCTTCACACCATCACGACGAATGAACGTCGCGGCGCTAGCATCGAGTCCCCACTTCGAGTGCCGCGCCATGAACGCTCCGCTGACCGACGATCTCCTCAACCAGCTGCAGGGACAGCCACTGGCCGACATCGGCAGCCAGCTCGGCCTGAGCCCGTCGCAGACGTCCAACGCAGTGGCCGCCGCGCTTCCGCTGCTGATGGGCGCGCTCGGCCGCAACGCCAGCCAGCCGCAAGGCGCCGATGCGCTGTTCGGCGCACTGCAGCGCGATCACACCGGGCTCGACATGGGCAGCGTGCTGGGTTCGGTACTCGGTGGCGGTGGTCAGGGCGGCTCGATGCTCGGCCACATCTTCGGCGCGCGCCAGCAGGGCGCCGCGCAGGGCCTGGGTGCGGTCACCGGTCTGGGCAGCAACCAGGCGAGTGGGCTGTTGCAGATGCTCGCGCCGCTGGTGATGGCCTACCTCGCCAAGCAGATGTTCTCCGGCGGCGGCAATGCGGCCAGCCAGCAGGGCGCGTCACCGCAGATGCTGGGCGATATCCTCGGGCAGGAACGCCAGGGCATCGCGCAGCAGGGCGGCATCGGCGGCGGCCTGATGGGTGCGG
This sequence comes from Lysobacter panacisoli, assembly GCF_009765165.1. Classification (NCBI taxonomy): domain Bacteria; kingdom Pseudomonadati; phylum Pseudomonadota; class Gammaproteobacteria; order Lysobacterales; family Lysobacteraceae; genus Lysobacter; species Lysobacter panacisoli. The sequence continues at coordinate 2,770,167 of NZ_VLNU01000001.1, read as the reverse complement.
TGCTCGATCGCGACGGCGACGGCGACACCGATTTCTCCGATCTGATCGGCCTCGCCGGCTCGGTGCTGGGCGGCGGACGTCGCTGACGCAGGCGTCGCCTGCGCGATTCAGGTCGCGTCGATGTCGCCGAGGGCGCGGATCAGGCGCCGCGCGCGCTTGTCGGGTTTGGTTTCCGGCGCGCGGTAGCCGGTCCGCTCGGCGATACGCAGCGCACGCGCCTGTTCGCGCGCGATCCGCGAGGCTTCGCTTTCGGCGTACAGACTTTGCGCCACGCTGGCCGGGCCGCGCGTGTCGCTGAGACCGCGCACTTCGACCTCGAACACTTCCTCCGCGCGGGCGATGCGCAGCGCATCGCCGATGCGCACGGCGCGCGACGCCTTGGCGCGCTGTCCGCCGACATCGACCTTGCCGGTCTCGATCGCATGCTTGGCCAGCGAGCGCGTCTTGTAGAACCGCGCGGCCCACAGCCACAGGTCCAGTCGCACCGCCGTTGCCGTACCGAGGTCTTCGCTCACCGCGTTCCGCACCCGCGCCTGCTTTTCATCCCAACGTAGTATCGCAGGCCTTGGGGGATGTCCGCGCGTGCTTTCGGTCAGGGCATCGCGTTCGCATCGCGGGTGCTAGGGTGCGCGTCTTTCCCGGCCCGGACACCGCATGGCGCCCCGCACCCACAACCTCACCGAAGGCCCCATCGGCCGCAACCTGTTCGCGTTCGCCCTGCCGATCCTCGCCGGCAACGCGGCGCAGTCGCTCAACGGCTCGGTGAATGCGGTCTGGGTGGGGCGGTTCCTGGGCGAAGAAGCGCTCACGGCGACCGCCAACGCCAACAACATCATGTTCTTCCTGATCGGCTCGGTATTCGGCATCGGCATGGCGGCGACGATCCTGATCGCGCAGGCCATCGGTGCGCGCGACCTCGGCCAGGCCAAGCGCGTGATGGGCACGAGTGCGACGTTCTTCATCGGCCTGTCGGCCGCGATCGCGGCGCTGGGTTGGTGGATGTCGCGACACCTGCTGGCGGCGATGGGCACGCCGGAGGCATCGCTGCACCTGGCCGAGGACTACCTGCAGGTGATCTTCCTCGCGATGCCGGCGCTGTATGCGTTCGCCTTCGTCACCGCAGCGCTGCGCGGCGTCGGCGATTCGCGCACGCCGTTCCGCTTCCTGCTGGTGGCGGTGCTGCTGGACATCGTGATGAACCCGCTGCTGATCTTCGGCATCGGACCGTTCCCGGAACTGGGCATCGCCGGTTCGGCGTGGGCGACGCTGGTCTCGCAGGTCGTCACGCTCACGGCGCTGCTCGCCTATCTGCGCCACAAGCGCCACATGCTGTGGCTGGGCCGGCGCGACGCTCACCTGTTCCGCATCGATCCCACCATCCTGCGCGCGCTCATCGTCAAGGGCGTGCCGATGGGCCTGCAGATGGTGCTGATCTCGCTGGCGATGATCGCGATGATGACGATGGTCAACCATCACGGCACCGACACCACCGCGGCCTACGGCGCGGCGCTGCAGTTGTGGACTTACGTGCAGATGCCGGCGATGGCGGTCGGCGCGGCGTGTTCGTCGATGGCAGCGCAGAACGTCGGCGCGAACCGCTGGGATCGCGTGGCGGCCACGGCACGCGCCGGCGTGCTGATGAACTTCATGCTCACCGGCGCGCTGATCGTGCCGCTGATCGTGTTCGACCGCTGGACGCTGGCGCTGTTCCTGCCGCAGGGCAGCGACGCACTGGAGGTCGCGCGCCACCTCAACCACATCTCGGTGTGGTCGTTCCTGTTCTTCGGCGTGACGTTCGTGGTGTCCGGCGTGGTGCGCTCGACCGGCGCGGTAGTGCCGCCGCTGCTGATCCTCGCCGCCGCGCTGTGGGGCGTGCGCGTACCGTTCGCGACGTTCCTGCAACCGCATCTGGGCGTCGATGCGATCTGGTGGAGTTTCCCGGTCAGTGCGGTGTTCTCGATGCTGATGGCGCTGGCGTATTACCGCTACGGCGGATGGCGGCGCGCGCGCATGCTGCCGCCCGATCGCCACGAAGTCGCCGTGCCCGCGGAAGTGCCGGCGACCCCGCCCTCGCCCGTCGCCGATCCCAGCGCGGAACCCGACGACGAAGCCGAAGCATTGCAGCAGCCAGCGCGCTGAGCGTCAGATCGCCACGCCGACTTCGGCCAGGCGCTGGCGCAAACGGACGAGGTGGCTGCCGGGCCAATAGACCTGGCGGCAATCGCGGCAACGGCTGATCGCGTGCACATCGATGCCGGGCGGCAAGGCATGCATCGCGCGCCGGCCGAGCTTGCCCGGATCGAGCTTTCCGGGTTGCGGACGATCAGGGTCGCGGATGTTGGGCGCATGCCCGGGATCGCTCGGTGCGGGGTCGCCCTCGTCCGGATCGCGACGTTCGTGTTCGCGCGGATCGGGATCGCGCTCCTTCGGCGGCGACGGCCCGGGATCGTCCTGCTTCGGCGCATCGCGATCCGGATCGTGCTCGTCGGTTACGAGAGATTCGACCGCACCATTGCAGCGCGCGCAGCGCGAGAACGGCGCGATGCGCGCATCGAGCTGGAAGCGATCGAGCACTTCGCGCAACTGCCGGCGTGGATCGGTCGCGTGCAGGAACGCGCCGTGCGTGACTGCCGAACGCTTGAGCAGGCCCGTGTCGCGACTGAGCAGGATGCGTCGCTGCGCGCGCGAAATCGCGGTCAGCTCATCGTCGTCGTAATCGTTGCGGTAGAGCGTGTCGAAACCGAGCAGGCGCAAGTACGAGGCCAGCCGTCCCAGGTGCACGTCCAGCACGAAACGCGGCTCGCGCAGCGGTCGCGGACGCAAGCGACTGGTTTCGGCCACGTCGAAGCGTTCGAACATCGGATACACCGCGACGCGCTCACCGCCGGTGAGGCGATGGGTGAACGGCACCGGTGTGCCATCGACGAGGATCAGGTCGACTTCGGTGTGCGGCACGCCGAGCGACTGGATGCGGTCCTTGACCGAAGGCGTGCCATCGAAGGCATGGTGGAAGCTGCGCTTGCGACGCTCCGGTGGAAGGAAGTCGCCGAGCTCTTCGTAGAAGCGGAATTCGCACTGGCGCAGCACGCTCGCCACGATGACTCCATGCGCAGGTTCCGTTCGAGCCTACGCCGCCATGCGTGGGCGTCGCGGCAAGATGCGGACGCCAGAAACGACAACGGCCGCCCTGAGGCGGCCGTTGAAGCGCTGCAGGGGCGAAGCCCCGCGCGAAATTACTCGGACTTGGCGTAGGCCGACAGATCTTCCTTGATGCGCGCCTTCTTGCCCTGCAGACCACGCAGGTAGTACAGCTTGCCGGCGCGGACCTTGCCGCGGCGCTTCACGTCGACCGACGCGATGGTGGCGCTGTGGGTCTGGAACACGCGCTCGACGCCGTAGCCGTGCGAGATCTTGCGCACGGTGAACGAGGAGTTCAGGCCGGCGCTCTTGATCGCGATGACCACGCCTTCGTAGGCCTGGACGCGCTCGCGGTTGCCTTCCTTGACCTTCACGTTGACGACGACGGTGTCGCCCTGGCTGAAGTCGGGAAGCTGGCGCTGGATCTGCTCGGCTTCGAAGTTCTGGACGAGCGTGTGGATGGAGGGCTTGTTCATGGCTTTGGCCTGTTGGAGTCGTTGTAGCGCGAGTGCACGTGGACCCGCGTCTGGCATGGGTGAAGCTTAAGGAGGTGACGCGAAGCCGCGCATTATAGCGGCATTTTTCCTTACGGGGCTAGCGGTTACGTCCCGGAAGCCCCGGCAATCGGGTCGGCCGGGCCTTCGCCCCCGGACCGGCTGTTCAGCTGGGCCCGGTAGGCGGCCAGCAGCTTTCGGTCGGCCTTGGACAGGGCGGACTCGTCGAGCAGGTCCGGTCGCCGCTCCCAGGTCCGGCCGAGCGACTGCATCCGCCGCCACTTGGCGATTTCGGCGTGGTTCCCGGACATCAGCACCTCCGGGACCGTCCCCAGCTCGTGCTCGACCGGCCGGGTGTAATGCGGGCAGTCCAGCAGACCGTCCTCGAAGCTGTCCTGCACGGCGGACTCGGCGTCGCCCAGGACGCCCTCGCGGAGCCGGGCGACCGCATCGACGACCACCGCCGCGGCCAGTTCGCCGCCGGACAGCACGTAGTCGCCGATCGAGAGTTCCTCGTCGACCTCGGCCCGGATCAGGCGCTCGTCGATGCCTTCGTAGCGGCCGCAGAGCAGGATCAGGCGCTCATGGCCGGCCAGTTCGCGGACCTTGGCCTGGGTCAGCGGCGCGCCCTGCGGACTCATGTAGACGACCCTGGCCGTACCCTCGCCCGCTTCGCGCGCCGCACGCAGGCTGGCGCGCAGCGGATCGACGAGCATCACCATGCCCGGCCCGCCGCCGAAGGGACGGTCGTCGACGCGGCGATAGTTGCCTTCGGCGTAGTCGCGCGGGTTCCAGCCGTGCACGGACAGCAGGCCCCGCTCCACCGCACGGCCGACCACGCCGAATGCCGCGCACTGCGCGACGAAGTCCGGGAACAGGCTGACGATGTCGATGCGCATGGGCGACTCGCTATGACGTTCCGTGCGAGCGCACGGAAACGGGAAATCAGAAGTCCGGATCCCAGTCCACCGTCACCACGCCGCCGTCGAAATCGACGGACACGACGTACTGCGGCTGGACGAACGGAATCATGCGCTCGCGTTCGTCGTCGCGGGCGACGAGGACGTCGTTGGCGCCGGTCGCGAACAGATGCGACACCGTGCCCAGAGGCGTGCCGTCGACGGTGACGACGCGCAGGCCTTCCAGGTCGACCCAGTAGTACTCGCCTTCGCTCGGCGGCGGCAGCGCCGAACGCGGGGCATAGATCTCGGTGCCGCGCATCGCCTCGATGGCGTCGCGGTCGGTGACGTCCGGGAAGGTCGCAACGGTGTACTTGCCGCTTTCCTTGCCGCGCACGCCGCGCACTTCGCGCTCGTTGCCCTGCGCGTCGCGCAGGATCCAGGGCTGGTAGCGGAAGATCGCGCTGCGCGGTTCCGTCCAGGACTCGAGTTTGGCTTCGCCCTTGATGCCAAAAGCGCCGGAAATCCTGCCTAGCAGGATCCGGCGCTCTCGGGATCCGGTGCGCTCCGTGGAGTCGCCCGTCATGTGATCGTGGCCGCGCACAGGGCGCGGCCCGCGGATCAGGCGGCGGTCGCGGCCTTGGCCGCTTCCTTGTAGATCACGGCGACCTTGTCGGTCAGCTGTGCGCCGTTCTTGATCCAGTGCTGGACGCGCTCGACGTCGAGCTCGACGCGCTTCTCGGCGCCCTGGGCGACCGGGTTGTAGTAGCCCACGCGCTCGATGTTGCGGCCGTCACGGGCGTTGCGGCTGTCGGTGACGATGACGTGGTAGAACGGACGCTTCTTGGCGCCGCCGCGAGCCAGACGAATCTTGACCATGGTTCGGTGTTTCCTGTGTTGCCCAGCTGCCGGGATGGCAGGGTAAGCCGGCAAGTATAAGCCATTGATCGGGGTGGGGAAACCCCGTAATGCGCCATGTTCAGACGGGGCCGGCGCCCCCTCTTCCACCCCTTCGGGGCACCTTCTCCCGCGAGGGGAGAAGGGAGAGGCTGGAGCCGTCTGGAGAGGGCCGTCAGCGGAACGGCATACCGCCCCGCGCGCCCATCATGCCCTTCATCCCGCGCATCAGGCCCTTGAGGCCGCCGCCGGACAGCTTGGACATCATCTTTTCCATCTGCTGGTACTGCTTCATCAGCTTGTTGACGTCGGCCGGAGTCAGGCCGGCGCCCTTGGCGATGCGGGCGCGGCGCGAGCCGTTCAGCAGCCCCGGATTGCGGCGCTCCTTCTTCGTCATCGAATTGATGATGGCGACCATGCGCGGCACTTCCTTGCCCGTGACCTGGTTCTTCACCGTGTCCGGGATCTGGCCCATGCCCGGCAGCTTGTCCATGAGGCCGTGCAGGCCGCCCATGTTCTGCATCTGCTCGAGCTGGTCCTTCATGTCGTTGAGGTCGAACTTCTTGCCCTTGGCGACCTTCTCGGCGAGCTTCTGCGCCTTGTCCTTGTCGACCTGCTGCTCGACCTGCTCGACCAGCGACAGCACGTCGCCCATGTCGAGGATGCGGCTGGCGATGCGGTCCGGGTGGAACACGTCGAGGCCGTCGGGCTTCTCGCCCACGCCGATGAACTTGATCGGGCGCTGGGTGATGTAGCGCACGCTCAGCGCTGCGCCGCCACGCGCGTCGCCATCGGTCTTGGTGAGCACCACGCCGGTCAGCGGCAGCGCCTCACCGAAGTGCTTGGCGGTGACGGCGGCGTCCTGGCCGGTCATCGAATCGACCACGAACAGCGTCTCCACCGGCTTCACCGCCGCGTGCAACGCCTTGATCTCGGCCATCATCGCTTCGTCGATGCTGGTGCGGCCGGCGGTGTCGACCAGCAGCACGTCGACGAACGACTTGCGGGCGTCGTCGATCGCGGCGCGGACGATGTCCTCCGGCTTCTGGTCGGCGCTGGACGGGAAGAACAGCACGTCGACCTGCTGCGCCAGCGTCTTCAGCTGTTCGATCGCGGCCGGACGATAGACGTCGGCCGACACCACCATCACCTTCTTCTTGCGCTTTTCCTTCAGGTGCTTGGCGAGCTTGGCGACCGTGGTGGTCTTGCCCGCGCCCTGCAGGCCGGCCATCAGGATCACCGCCGGCGCCGGCACGTTGAGGTTGAGGTCGGCGGCCTGCGAGCCCATCACCGCCGTCATCTCGTCGCGCACGACCTTGATCAGCGCCTGGCCCGGGGTCAGCGACTTCAGCACTTCCTGGCCGACCGCGCGCACCTTGATGCGCTCGATCAGCGCCTGCACCACCGGCAGGGCGACGTCGGCCTCGAGCAGCGCGATGCGCACCTCGCGCAGCGACTCGCGGATGTTCTCCTCGGTCAGGCGACCGCGGCCGCGCAGGCGCTCGATGGTGCCGGAGAGGCGCTGGGTCAGGGATTCGAACATGCGGTGCGACCTGGAGGGGAAGCGGAAAACGGGGCGCGAAGTATAGCCCCGCCCCCATGACCGCGTCCGTGTCGTGCGCCCCTGCGGTTCGTCTCGCCGCTGTGCGACACTGCCCTGATGACAATCGTTCTCATCGCCGTCGTCCTGTATCTGGTCGCAGCCGCGCTGCTCGTCACCGACGTGCAGCGCCAGCGCATTTCGCGGGCCTGGCTGTTGCCGGCAGCGGCTGCGGTGCTGATGCACGCGGCGGCACACCTGATGGGATGGAACGAAACCGGCGGCGCCGAGATGCACTTCTTCGCGGCGATGTCGCTGGTCGGCCTCGGCATGGCGACGCTCACCACCTTCGTGGGCGCCGGCGGACGCATGCCCGCCCTGGGCGTGGTGGTCTTCCCGCTGGCGGCGCTGACCCTGTCGGGCTATCACCAGCACGGGCACGTGCCGGGGGATCAGCTCGACTGGCGCCTGCAGCTGCACGCGTGGATGGCCCTGCTCGCCTATGCGACCCTGGCCATCGCCGCGCTGCTGGCGGTGATGCTGTGGCTGCAGGAACGCGCCCTGCGCCGTCGCGAGTTCCACCGCTGGCTGCGCGCTCTGCCGCCGCTGGTCGAACTCGAAACGCTGATGTTCCGGACGATCGGCGTCGGTTTCGCGCTGCTGACCGGCACGCTGCTGACCGGCGTGCTGTTCGTCGAGAACCTGTTCGCCCAGCACCTGGTCCACAAGACCGTCCTGAGCGTGCTGTCGTGGCTGCTGTTCGGCGGCCTGCTGCTCGGCCGCTGGCGCTACGGCTGGCGTGGCGCCACCGCGGTCCGCTGGACGCTCACGGCGATGGCCTTCCTGATGCTGGCCTTCTTCGGCAGCCGGGCCGTGCTCGAGCTGGTCCTGGGCCGCACCTGACCGCCATTCAGCCCGCGCTTCGCGGGCATCCGTTGCCGCAACAATATTTGCCTTGACAAATATTGTCCGGGCGAAGAATATTTCGCCCCCATGAGCCTCCCCCGCCCCGCCTGTAGCGGTTCCACCCTCGGCCTCCTGTTCCGGCAGGTCCGCGACGCCATGTGGGCGCGCATGGAGCGCGAGCTCGCCGATGCCGGCCACGAGCTGACCTTCAGCCAGTACATCGCGCTGAAGAAGCTCTCCGACGGCCCGCACGGCGTCACCGATCTCGCCCGCGCGGCCGAACTGAACCCCGGTGCGATGACCCGCCTGCTCGACAAGCTCGAAGCGCGCGGTCTGGTCGCACGCGTCGCCGATCCCGCCGATCGTCGCGCGCTGAACATCCACCTCACGGATGCCGGCGTGGCGATGTGGCAGGACGTCAACCAGTGCGGGCAGCGTGTGCGCGAGCGCGCGATGCACGGCATGAGCGATGCCGAACGCGATCAACTCACGCGCCTGCTCGAGCAGGTGCGCGACAACCTTTCCTTTACCGACGCCTGATCATGTCCCACACCATCACCGGCCCGCACAGCGGGCTGAAGCCCGTGCTCTCCGCGCTGGCGGCGGCACTGATCCTCACCGCCTGCGCCAGCTCGCGCGGTCTGGCGCCCGAAGGCCGGCCACTCGAGGCCGACAGCCTGCAGGCGCAACGCAGCCTGTCCGCAGGCGCCGCGTCCGACGCGGCCTTCCCGTCGCAGGACTGGTGGAAGACGCTCGGTGATGCGCAGCTCGATGCGCTTATCGCCGAAGCGCTGCAGGGCACGCCGAGCCTCGACGCCGCCGACGCGCGCGTGCGCCAGGCGATCGCGCAGTCCGGACTGGCCGATGCCGCGCGCAAGCCGACGCTCGGCGCAAGCGCGCAGTACTCCGGCGTGCAGATCCCCGAGACCGTCGCACCCGATCCGTTCGGCGGTTCGTACCAGGGCATCGGACTGCTGAGCCTCAACTTCAAGTACACCTTTGATCTGTGGGGCGGCGAGAAAGCACGCTGGCAGGCCGCCGTCGGCCAGGCCCGCGCTGCGGAAGTCGATGCGCAGGCCGCACGCCTGACGCTGTCGTCGAACATCGCGCGCGCCTACGTCGCACTCGCACAGGCCTTCGCCGCGAACGATGTCGCCAAGGCCGACCACGAGCGCGCCAAGCAGTTGCTCGACCTCGGTCGCCAGCGCGTCGCCGCCGGCCTCGACAACCAGCTGCAGATCCGCAATGCGGAAGCCTCAGTCGCCAGTGCCGAACAGCAGATGCAGGCGAGCGAGCACGAAGTCGAGACCACGCGCAACGCGATCGCCGCGCTGCTCGGCAAGGGCCCTGATCGCGGTCGCGACATCGCGCGCCCGGCCGTGCTCGACGCGCCGACGCCGCAGGTGCCGTCGGTGCTGCCGAGCGAACTGCTCGGACATCGTCCCGACGTGGTCGCCGCGCGCTGGCGCGTGGAAGCCGCGCAGCACGGCATCAAGGCGAGCAAGGCGGCGTTCTATCCGACCATCAACCTCAGCGCGATGGCGGGTCTCGCCGCGGGCAGCCTCGGTGATCTGTTCAGCAGCGAAGCGCTGCTGTTGCAGGGCGGCCCGGCGATCAGCCTGCCGATCTTCGACGGCGGTCACCTGCGCAACCAGCTGATGAAGAGCGACGCCGACTACGATCTCGCCGTCGCGACCTACAACCAGTCGCTGGTCGGTGCCCTGCGCGAAGTCGCCGACGCACTGCACACCGCGCGTTCGCTCGACGGCCAGATGGTCTCCGCCACGCAGGCACGCGACGCCGCGCAGAGCGCATGGGACATCGCGACTTCGCGTTATCGCGCAGGCCTCGGCACGCAGCTCGACGTGCTCGCCGCGCAGCGTCCGCTGCTCGAACTCGATCGCCAGCTCACCGTGCTGCGCGCGCAGCGACTCGCCGCTTCCATCGACCTCGACCGCGCGCTCGGCGGCGGTCTGGTCCTCAACGCTCCGAATTCCGAAAACATCGCCAAGGCCGCCACGCCATGACCACCGAACCCAATCCCAACGCCAAGGCGGCCGCGCCGCAGACCAACGGCAAGCGCAAGAAGGCGCTGTCGATCCTCGCCGCCGTGGTCGCCGTGGGCGGCCTGAGCTGGGCCGCGTGGTACCTGCTCGTCGCGCGCTTCCACGAAGACACCGACGACGCCTACGTGCAGGGCAACGTCGTCAGCATCGTGCCGCAGACGATGGGCACGGTGGTCAGCATCGACGCCGACGACGGCATGAAGGTCGAAGCCGGCCAGCCGCTGGTCCACCTCGATCCGAACGACGCGCGCGTGGCCTACGACCAGGCCGTCGCCAACCTCGCCAACACCGTGCGCCAGGTGCGCGGCCTGTACGACGCGGTCGATGCCGGTGCGGCCGACCTTTCCGCGCGCGAAGCGCAGGTCGCGCGTGCACGTGCCGACCTCAAGCGTCGCGAAGGACTCGTCGGCAACGGCGCGGTGTCGGCGGAAGAACTCGCGCATGCGCGCAACGAACTGGCCGTGCTCGAAGCCGGCCTGCGCGCGTCCAGCGGTAACCTGTCGCGCAACCGCGCGCTGGTCGATGCGACCACGGTGAGCAACCAGCCGCAGGTCGAAGCCGCCGCCTCGCAGGTGCGCCAGGCCTATCTCAACCTGCAGCGCACCGCGATCGTCGCACCGGTGTCGGGTTACATCGCCAAGCGCCAGGTGCAGCTCGGCCAGCGTGTGCAGCCGGGCGCCAACCTGATGACCATCGTCCCGCTGGAACAGCTGTGGATCGAAGCGAACTTCAAGGAAACGCAGTTGGCGAAGATGCGCATCGGCCAGCCGGTGAAGGTGCACGCCGATCTGTACGGCGGTGATGTCGAATACGACGGCAAGGTCGCCAGCCTCGGCATGGGCACGGGCAGCGCGTTCTCGCTGCTGCCGGCGCAGAACGCCAGCGGCAACTGGATCAAGATCGTGCAGCGCGTGCCGGTGCGCATCGAGATTGAGCCGAAGCAGCTGGCCGAACACCCGCTGCGCCTGGGTCTGTCGATGCACGCCGACGTCGCCATCCGCGACCAGGCCGGCCCGGTGCTCGCCGCCGCGCGCAAGGACGACAAACCGCTGTTCGCCACCGCCGCGTACGAGAAGCAGCTCGCCGATGCGAACGCGCTGATCGACAAGGTCATCCGCGAAAACCTGCCCGGCACGCGCCACGGCTGATACGCCCGTTTTCTCTCTTTGCCGTCATCCCCGCACGCGCGGGGATCCAGCGACTTCCCTCCCCCAAGGCGCAGGAGTCCCGCTCGCGCGGGAATGACGGCTCTCTCTTCCAGGCGGCGTCCGTCCGCGTTTCCAAGTCCCCATGTCGAACACCATCGCGCAACAGGAAGAGGAATTCGGACTGCCGGTCACGCCGGAGCCGAAGCCGCAGGCGGCGTTCCGTCCACCGAACATGGCATTGACGACGATAGGCCTTGCGCTGGCGTCGTTCATGCAGGTGCTCGACACCACCATCGCCAACGTGTCGTTGCCGACCATCTCCGGCAACCTCGGCGCCAGCGCCAACCAGGCGACGTGGGTCATCACCTCCTTCGCGGTGAGCAACGCGATCGCGCTGCCGCTGACGGGCTTCCTTACCCGTCGCTTCGGCGAACGCACGCTGTTCACCTGGGCGACGCTCGCCTTCGTCATCGCCTCGCTGCTGTGCGGCCTGGCCAACAGCATGGGCCTGCTGGTCGCCGCGCGCGCGCTGCAGGGTTTCGTGTGCGGACCGATGTATCCGGTCACGCAGGCACTGCTGATCTCGATCTATCCACCGCACAAACGCGGGCAGGCCATCGCGCTGCTGGCGATGGTGACGGTCGTCGCGCCCATCGCCGGCCCCATCCTCGGTGGCTGGATCACCGACAACTACAGCTGGGAGTGGATCTTCTTCATCAACGTGCCCATCGGCATCTTCTCCAGCATCGTGGTCGGACGGCAACTCAAGGGCCGACCAGAGCGGCTGGAGAAGCCGAAGATGGACTACATCGGCCTGGCGACGCTGGTGCTGGGCGTGGGCGCGCTGCAGATCATGCTCGACCTGGGCAACGACGAGGACTGGTTCAACTCGACCAAGATCGTGTGGCTGACCGTTGTCGCGGTGATCGCGCTGGCGGTGTTCGTGATCTGGGAACTCACCGAGAAGGACCCGATCGTCAACCTGCGCCTGTTCCGCCACCGTAATTTCGCCAGCGGCACGCTGGCGATGGTGATGGCGTACTCGGCGTTCTTCAGCGTGGGCCTGCTGGTGCCGTTGTGGCTGCAACGCAACCTCGGCTACACGCCGATCTGGGCCGGCTTCGCCAGCGCGCCCATCGGCATCCTGCCGGTGCTGCTCACGCCGCTGGTGGGCAAGTACGCCTCGAAGTTCGATCTGCGCATGCTGGCGACCTTCGCCTTCGTGGTGATGGCGAGCACCAGCTTCTACCGTTCCGGCTTCAACCTCGACGTGGATTTCCAGCGCGTGGCCGAAGTGCAGCTGTGGCAGGGACTGGGCGTGGCGTTGTTCTTCATGCCGGTGCTGACGATCCTGCTGTCGGACCTGGAACCGCACGAGATCGCCGCGGGTTCGGGCCTGGCGACCTTCGTGCGCACGCTCGGCGGCAGCTTCGCCGCGTCGCTGACGACGTGGGCCTGGAACCAGCGCACCACGGTGCACCACGCGCGCCTGACCGAAAACATCAGCGCGTACGATCCCAGCATGCAGCAGACCGTGGCCGCACTCGGCCAGGGCGACCTGCAACGTGGCGCGGTGATGCTCAATCAGGTGATCTCGCAGCAGGCGGCGCAGATCGGCTTCAACGAGATCTTCCACCTGCTCGGCATCCTGTTCCTGGTGGTGATCGTGTTCGTGTGGTTCGCCCGGCCGCCGTTCGCGGCGAAGATGGGCGGCGGCGCGGCGGCAGCGGGCGGACATTGAGCGCGTAGCAAGCCCCGAAGCTGCATCCACCGTCCCCGCACACGCGGGGATGGCGAGCACGCTCCCTGGGCCGCATCCCGGGACAGAACGCGTTGTAGACATCATCCGGCCACGCCCGTCGCGATGAACCACTACGTCCTCACCCTCTCCTGCCCCGATCGGCCCGGCATCGTCAACGCGGTGACCGGGCACTTGCTGCGCTACGACGGCAACATCCTCGAAGCGCAGCAGTACAACGATCTGGAAACGGACCGCTTCTTCATGCGGACCGTGTTCGCACTGGCGCCGGAGTCCCATGCCGACGCACACAACGAGTTCGACCGGCTCGCCAAGGCGTTCCGCATGCGCTGGGCGCTGCGCGATCGCGGTACGCCGCGGCGGGTCATGCTGCTGGCGTCGAAGTTCGATCATTGTCTTGCCGACGTGTTGTACCGCTGGCGCATCGGCGAGCTGCCGATGGAGATCACCGCCGTGGTCGCCAACCATCCGCGCGAAACGTACCGGCATCTCGACTTCGACGGCATCCCGTTCCACCACCTGCCTGTCGAGAAAGGCGACAAGGTCGGGCAGGAAGCACAACTGTGGTCGCTGATCGAGCACACCGGCACCGAGCTGGTCGTGCTCGCGCGCTACATGCAGGTGCTGTCGAAGGAGCTTTCGACGAAGCTCGCCGGACGCTGCATCAACATCCACCACTCGTTCCTGCCCGGCTTCAAGGGCGCGCGTCCGTACCACCAGGCGCACGCACGCGGGGTCAAGCTGATCGGCGCGACCGCGCATTTCGTCACCGCCGACCTCGACGAAGGCCCGATCATCGAGCAGGACACGCAGCGTGTGAGCCACCACGACACGCCCGCCGACCTGATCCGCATCGGCCGCGACATCGAGCGCCGCGTACTCGCGCAGGCACTGCGCTACTGGCTCGACGACCGCATCCTGCTCAACGGACACCGCACGGTGGTGTTCGCGGTGTGAATGAACGCGCGTTGTCGCGATCGACACGCAGCCAAGCGTACGCTCGCGCCATGACCGCGGCGCGCTGGATTCCACTGATCTGGCTGGGCATGGTCGTCGTCTCGACGGCCGTGGCGGGATGGGTGGTGCTCTGGCATCGCCTGACCACGCAGGAGACCGCAACGCGGTTGCAGCAGGGCTTCGACGCGCTGCTCTTCGACACACCCGTCGGCCGCGTCAGCGGCGATACGCTGACCGTGGTGAAGATCGCCTACCGGCTCGACGAGGCATCGCCCGAGCTGCATCCGCGCGGAGGACCGGAAGGCTGGGATTCGCTGTGGTACGCGAGTGGCCCGGGACCGAGCTACTTCCTCGCGGTGTGTCGGGTCGACATGGAATCGCGCTCGCCCTCGCCACGCTGGAACGTGCGTGAGCTCGACGAATCGCACATGCGCACCGCGCTCGAAGGCGACCGGCGCGCGGAGATGCTCGCGTTTGGCGAGGCGATCGAAGCTTGAGTCAGGCGCGCTCCAGCGCGTCCGCCAATCGCTCCACCGCGATCACCTCCATGTCGCCGACGCGCCCGCTCTTGGGCGCGTTCGACTTCGGCACGATCGCGCGCTTGAAACCGTGCGTGGCGGCTTCCTTCAAACGCTCCTCGCCGTTCGGCACGGGACGGATCTCGCCCGAGAGTCCGACCTCACCGAAGGCCACGGTCTGCTCCGCCAGCGGACGATCGCGCAGCGACGACAGCACCGCCAGCAGCACCGGCAGGTCCGCCGCCGTTTCCTGCACGCGGATGCCGCCGACCACGTTGACGAACACGTCCTGGTCGCCAACGCCGATGCCGCCGTGTCGATGCAGCACGGCCAGCAGCATCGCGAGGCGGTTGCTTTCCATGCCGACCGCGACGCGGCGCGGATTCGAGAGCGGCGAGGCATCGACCAGCGCCTGCACTTCCACCAGCAGCGGACGCGTGCCTTCGCGCGTGACCATCACGCAGCTGCCCGGCTGCGGGCGCTCGCTTCCGGACAGGAAGATCGCCGAAGGATTCGGCACTTCGCGCAGGCCCTTTTCGCCCATCGCGAACACGCCCAGTTCGTTGACCGCGCCGAAGCGGTTCTTGAACGCGCGCAGCACGCGGAAGCGGCTGCCGCTCTCGCCTTCGAAATACAGCACGGCATCGACCATGTGTTCGAGCACACGCGGGCCGGCGATGCCGCCTTCCTTGGTGACGTGGCCGACCAGGAACACCGCGGTGCCGGTTTCCTTGGCGTAGCGCACCAGTCGCGCGGCACTCTCGCGCACCTGGCTCACCGAGCCCGGCGCGGCGCTGAGTTCTTCCGTCCACAGCGTCTGGATGGAGTCGGCGACGATCAGGCCGGGACGCATCTTCGCGGCGTGTTCCAGCACGCGTTCCACGCCGGTTTCGGCGAGCGCGTGGACACCATCGACGGGAACGCCCAGGCGCGAGGCGCGACCGGCGACCTGCGCCAGCGATTCCTCGCCAGTGACGTACAGCCCGGGCAGCGTGCCCGCCATCCTGCTGATGGCCTGCAGCAACAACGTGGATTTACCGATGCCAGGATCGCCGCCGACCAGCACCACCGAGCCGTGCACGAGGCCACCGCCGAGCACGCGGTCGAACTCGCCGATGCCGGTGCTGACGCGATCTTCCTCGGTATGGCGCACGTCCTTGAGCGCGGTGACGGCCGGCGCGTCGGCCTTGCCCGCCCAGCTGCCACGACGGCTCGCCGCAACGCTGGCGCCCTTCGCGGCCGGCTCGACGACGAACTCGCTCAGGGTGTTCCAGGCCCCGCATTCGGCGCACTGCCCTTGCCACTTGTTGTGATCGGCCCCGCATTCGGAGCAGACGTAGGCGGTGCGGGCCTTGGTGGCGGTCTTGCTGGCGAGCTTGGACATGGAGGCGGGCGCGGAAACGATGCCGCACTGTACCCGGCCGGCGTCGCACGGTGCGAGACCGAGCAGCGGGCGACGCCGCTGCTCCGGTCGCGAGCCCTCAGGCTGCGTTGGGCAGGTGGAATTCCGGATAGAACGCGCGCAGCTCCTGCTCCGGCACGCCGAGCAGTCCGCTGACATCGTTCTGCGGAACGATGCTATAGCCGCGAGCGTCGATGTCCTTGGCGATGCCCTGCCAGTCCAGGCGCGGCACGACGACTTCGCTGTCGACCGTCCAGCCGAACCGCACGTCGCCCAGCACGCCCATTTCCTCATCCGGCAAAGGTGCGCCGCTCGGCGCAACCACGAAACCCTCTTCCTTCCCCACCACGAAGACGTCCACTCGCATGGTCAACACCTTGTCGATACCCCTACGGAAAACTGGCGGGCATGTTGGCGATCCATCCGCTAAAGAACGGTGAACGCCTGATTGCATCTGAATGAAATATTCAGTGCGGGTGTTTCTGGCGACGTTATGCGTGGCGGTCGCGTAGCCCCTCTTCCGCCCTTTGCGCACGCAAAACTGACAGGGACAGGTCTGACCCGGTTGGAACATCCGCACGACGCGCGACCGACAGGGCGATCAAGGCCCCCGCAGACCCGGCGAAGGCGCAAAAAAAGACCCGCTTTCGCGGGCCTTCAAAGAAAACTGGTGCCGGAAATAGGAATCGAACCTACGACCTACGCATTACGAATGCGCCGCTCTACCAACTGAGCTATTCCGGCGAAGGGACGAGATTGTAGGGCGACCGGGAGAACCGGTCAATCGATGCAGGACTTTGCCGAATCTGGCGTTGCGATTTGCCCTATGCGCCGACGCCCCTTACCCTCCATGACGCGCGCGCCATTCATCAACGGCCGCCAGGCCCCGCGGGGAATACCGGGGCCGCCCCCATCCGCACCCAGGGAGATATCAAATGCGCAGTGCCGTGCTTTTTGCTGTCCTTCTGCTGGCCTCGTTGCCGGCATTCTCCAGCGATGTGAAACCCACCGAAGACGCCAAGACGATCCTGGCGCAGCAGGCGGAAATCCGTGCCGAAGCGCTCGCCGGCAAGGGCCGTTACAAGGATATGAACGAGGCACAGCGCGCGGTGCTGTTCAACCACCAGGACACCGTGACTCGCCTCCTGCAAGGCGTCGACAGCACGGCGAACCTGCCGGAGAACGACAAGCTGGCCGCGTTCAACGCGCTGGAAGCGATCGAAGCGATCGTGAACAAGGCCGAGGACGAGCGCATGGTCTGCGTGCGGGAAAAGCCGCTCGGCAGCAACCGTCCGGAGCGCGTGTGCAAGACCGTCGCGCAGCGGCGCGCGGAGAAGCAGAAGGCGGATGGCGCCGTGCGGAGCACGACGACCTGCCAGGACGGCTTCAACGGCGGGTTCTGCAACAACTGATGCGAGTGTCGCGCGCGGGGTTCCATCGGGAATCCCGCGTCGCTTGCGCATGATGCGCCAGCGGAACGGTCAGTCGACCAGGCGCAGCCGCAGTTCCTTCGGCAGCGCGAACACCATGTCCTCGGGTTCGCCGGACAGCTCGCCCACGTGCCCGGCACCGAGTTCGTGCAGGCGCTCGATCACGCCACGTACCAGCACTTCAGGCGCGGACGCACCGGCGGTCACGCCGATCCGCTTGCGACCCTGCACCCATGCGGGGTTGATCTCGACCGCGCCGTCGATGAGATAGGCCTCCACGCCCTCGCGCTCGGCGAGTTCACGCAGGCGGTTGGAGTTGGAGCTGTTCACCGAACCGACCACCAACACCAGGTCGCATTGCGCGGCCAGTTCGCGCACGGCGTCCTGGCGGTTCTGCGTGGCGTAGCAGATGTCGTCGTTCTTCGGGCCCTGGATCGCCGGGAACTTCGCGCGCAGCGCTTCGATCACGCCGCGCGTGTCGTCCACCGACAGCGTGGTCTGGGTCGTGTAGGCGACGTTCTCGGGCTGGTCGATCTGCAGCGCGGCGACGTCGTCGTTGTCCTCGACGAGGTAGATCCGGCCGGAGCCCGCTTCGCGGCGCCACTGGCCCATCGTGCCCTCGACCTCGGGATGGCCTTCGTGGCCGATCAGCACAACGTCGCGGCCGGCGCGGCAATGGCGCGAGACTTCCAGATGCACCTTCGTCACCAGCGGGCAGGTCGCATCGAACACCTTCAACCCGCGCCGCTCGGCTTCGTCGCGCACGGCCTTGGACACGCCATGCGCGCTGAAGATCACCGTCGCGCCATCGGGCACTTCGTCGAGTTCCTCGACGAAGATCGCGCCGCGATGCTTGAGGTCGTCGACCACGAAGCGGTTGTGCACGACTTCGTGGCGCACGTAGATGGGCGCGCCGAGGGTTTCGATGGCGCGCTTGACGATCTCGATCGCGCGATCGACGCCGGCACAGAAACCACGGGGATTGGCGAGCAGGATGTCCATGTTCGGCATTGTACCGTGCGGTTGCCGCTTACCTGGCCGGAGCCGAGGGCTTGGTGAACAGGCCGAACAGCGCGATGCCGATGGCGCCGCCGACGATGGCCGTGTCGGCCACGTTGAACGCGGGCCAATAGTGGTCGCGCCAGTGCCACTGGATGAAGTCGACCACGTGCCCGTGCAGGAAGCGGTCGATCACGTTGCCCAGCGCACCGCCGATCACCAGCGAATACGGCAGCGCGCTCTTCCAGTCGCGCCGCGGCGTCCGCGACAGCCAGAAGCCGAGCAGGCCGCAGATGCCGATCGCCAGCGAAATGAAGAAGTACTTCTGCCAGCCACCGGCGTCGCTGAGGAAACTGAACGCCGCGCCGGTGTTGTAGGTGCGGTACCAGTTCCAGAAGCCTTCGATCACAGGGATCGCCGTGTATTCGGGCAGCGAGGAGAGCACCCACTGCTTGGTGATCTGGTCGAGCACGATCACCGCCAGCGACAACGCCAGCCACGACAACGCGTTGGGGCGAACCGGCGCCATCAGAACCACTCCCGATGTTCGCCTTCGCCCGTCACGTTGACCACGCAACGGCCGCACAGCTCCGGATGCGCGGCATCGCTGCCCACGTCGCCGCGGTACTGCCAGCAGCGCACGCACTTGGTCTTGGTGGTCGGCGTGGCCAGTACGGCGATGTCCTTGATCGCATCGTCGGCGACCACTTCGACATCGCCGCTGATGAACAGGAAGCGCAGCTCATCGGCGAACGGGGCCAGCCAGTTCTGGTCGGCGACTCCGGCCTTCAGGCTGATCTCCGCTTCCAGCGCGGCGCCGATCTCGCCCGCGGCGCGCATCGGTTCCAGCGTGCGGCTGACTTCCTCGCGCAGCGCGAGCAGGCGGTCGAAATCCTCCGCCGACAGCGGCGCGTCTTCCGGCAGCACGGCCAGGCCGTCGTACCAGGTGGCGAACAGCACGTTGTCCTCGCGCGGACCGCGCTCGGTGGTGGCTGGCAGATGGCGCCACATCTCGTCGGCGGTGAAGGCCAGGATCGGCGTGATCCAGCGCACGAACGCTTCGGCGATGCGGTACATCGCGCTCTGCGCCGAACGGCGACCGCGCGAATCTTCCGGCATCGTGTAGAGCCGGTCCTTGGTCACGTCGAGGTAGAGCGAACCCAGGTCGACGCTGCAGAAGTTGGACAGCGCCTGCACGATCTCGGCGAAGTCGTAGCGTTCGTACGCGCTGGCGATGCGGTCCTGCAGCAACGCTGCGCGATGCACGATCCAGCGGTCTAGCGCGACCATGTCCTCGAGCGGACGCAGGTGCGTGGCCGGCTCGAAGCCGTTGAGGTTGGCGAGCAGGAAGCGCGCGGTGTTGCGCACTCGACGGTAGACGTCTGAGGTGCGCTTGAGGATGTTGTCCGACACCGACATCTCGTTGCGGTAGTCGGTCGCGGCGATCCACAGGCGCAGCACGTCGGCGCCCATCGCGTTGATGACCTTCTGCGGCTCGACGGTGTTGCCGAGCGACTTCGACATCTTCTTGCCCTGCTCGTCCACGGTGAAACCGTGGGTGAGCACCTGCCGGTACGGCGCGACGCCGTCCATCGCCACGCCGGTCAGCAGCGAGCTGTGGAACCAGCCGCGATGCTGGTCGGAGCCTTCCAGGTACAGGTCGGCCGGCTTGTGCAGGCCGTCCTGCGGACGCGCGGCGAGCACGCATTCGTGGCTGACGCCGGAATCGAACCAGACGTCGAGGATGTCGGTGACCTTCTCGTACTGCGCGGCCTCGTCGCCTAGCAGTTCCTCGGCGGTCATCGCGTACCAAGCATCGGCGCCGGCCTGCTCTACGCGATCGGCGACCTTGCGCATCAGTTCCGGAGAGCGCGGATGCACCTCGCCCGTCTCGCGATGGAAGAACAGCGCGATCGGCACGCCCCAGAAACGCTGGCGCGAGATCGTCCAGTCCGGACGACCTTCGATCATGTTGTAGATGCGCGCTTCGCCCCACTCCGGCACCCAGCTCACCTGGCCGATCTCGCGCAGCGCATCGGCGCGCAGGTTGGCCTGTTCCATCGAGATGAACCACTGCGGCGTGGCGCGGAACACCACCGGCTTCTTGTGGCGCCAGCAGTGCGGATAGCTGTGCTTGAGCTTGTGCGCGGCAAGCAGGTGGCCGCTCGCGCGCAGCACGTCGACCAGCACGTCGTTGGCCTTCCAGATGTGCAGTCCGGCCAGCACGATGCCGTCCGCCGGCGGCGTCGACGGCAGGTACAGGCCGTGCGCATCGACCGGGTTGATCTGCGCGGCGGTGTAGCGGTCCATCAGGCCGTACTTCAGACCGACCGCATAGTCTTCCTGGCCGTGGCCCGGCGCGGTGTGGACCATGCCGGTGCCGTCCTCGGCCGACACGTGGTCGCCGACGAGCACCGGGATGTCGCGCTCGGGGTAGAACGGATGCTGCATGACCTGGTTTTCGAGACCACTGCCCAGCGCGCGGCCAAGCACGACGACCTCATCGACGCCGTAACGCGACAGCGCCTTGCCGGCCAGCGCTTCGGCCAACACGAGCAGGCGACGTCCACCGTCCGCCGTGCGCGGACCTTCGACCAGCACATAGTCGAGGTCGGGACCGACGCTGATCGCCAGGCTCGCCGGCAGCGTCCACGGCGTGGTCGTCCAGATCGGCATCGCAACGCGCACGCCGTCATCGACGCTCGTGCCGAACACGCGCGCCAGCGCATGCGGATCGCGCGCATCGTAGGCGACGTCGATCGCGGGCGATTCCTTGTCGGCGTATTCGATTTCCGCCTCGGCCAGCGCCGAGCCGCATTCGAAGCACCAGTGCACCGGCTTGGCGCCGCGCACGAGGTGGCCGCGCTCCACGATCTTCGCCAGCGAACGCATGATGTCCGCCTCGTAGCGGAAATCCATCGTGCGGTACGGGTTGTCCCAGTCGCCGACGACGCCCAGGCGCTTGAAGTCGCGACGCTGCAGTTCGATCTGCTCGGCGGCGTACTCGCGGCACTTCTCGCGGAACTGGCTCGCGTCGAGCTTCTCGCCGACCTTGCCGAACTTCTTCTCGACCTGGTGTTCGATCGGCAGGCCGTGGCAGTCCCAGCCCGGCACGTAGGGCGCGTCGAAGCCGGCAAGCAGCTTCGACTTCACCACGATGTCCTTGAGCACCTTGTTGACCGCGTGACCAAGGTGGATCACGCCGTTGGCGTACGGCGGACCGTCGTGCAGCACGAAACTGCGCTCGCGGTTCGACACGTTCTCGCGGATTCGCTGATACAGGCCTTCGCTTTCCCAGCGAGCCAGCGTTTCCGGTTCGCGCTTGGGCAGATCGCCGCGCATCGGGAATTCCGTCGCGGGAAGATGCAGGGTGGCTTTGTACTGGTTCGTGTCTTGGGTGGTCACAGCGTCACTCAGGCGAAGGCGTTTTGTCGTTGGGTCGCGTGGTTCGAAAGGATCCCGCGCGCCTGTTCGGCATCGCGATGCATCTGCGCGGTCAGCGCCGGCAGATCGGAAAACTTGAGTTCATCGCGCAGCTTGGCGACGAACTCGACCTGGATGCGGCGCCCGTAGAGGTCGCCGTCGAAGTCGAACAGGTGCGCTTCGAGCAGCGGCTCCACGCCGTCGACCGTGGGCCGCGTTCCCAGGCTCGACACCGATGCGCGCGGTCGATCGCCGACACCGTGCACCCAGGTCGCATAGATGCCCGACAGCGCCGGCGTGCGTCCGCCGAAACGCAGGTTCGCCGTGGGAAAACCCAGCGTGCGTCCCAGCTGCTTGCCCTGCACGACATGCCCGCCGATCGCGTACGGTCGGCCGAGGAAGCGCGTCGCGGTGGCGAAATCGCCCGCGCGCAACGCTTCGCGGATGCGGGTGGCCGACACGCGTTCGCCGTCGAGCAGCACCGGTTCGATCTCGCCTGCGACGAAGCCGTGCGTCGCGCCCAGCGCGTGCAGCACGCCGATGTCGCCGGAACGCGCCTTGCCGAAACGGAACTCCGGACCGACCCACACTTCGCTTGCGCGCAACCGCCCGACCAGCACGCGTTCGACGAACTCCTGCGCCGACAGACTGGCGAAGCGACGATCGAAACGCAGCAGGCCGACCTGGTCCACGCCCAGCGCGAACAGTCCCTCGGCCTTGCCACGCGGCAGCAGCAGGCGCGGCGGCGGTTCCGACGGCGCAAAGAACTCTCGCGGCAACGGCTCGAAGCTCAGCGCGATCGAAGGAACACCAATCGCGCGGGCACGCGCAAGGGTGTGGCGCACCAGCGCCTGGTGCCCAAGGTGCAGGCCGTCGAATGCGCCGATGCAGACCACACTGCCGTGCGGGCTCCGGGGCCCGCCCTCGACGTCTCGAAACAGCCTGCTCATCGGTTTGAAGTATAGCCGTGAAGGTCCGTTGCCAAGGCAGCGTCCCTCATCCTCAGTGCTCGCGCAGGTCGCGAGGACGGAATCCCATCGCGGCCAGCGCCACCAGGTAGACCAGTCCGCCGCCGCACACCAGCACCGCGAGATAGCCGATCCGGGCCCATTGCCCGATCGCGGTGAACTCCGGCGCCCAGTGCAGGCCCGCCAGCAGTGCCGCGGTCATCGCCACGCAGGCCACGAACAGGCGGACCAGGTAACGCATCCAGCCGGGCTGGCGTTCGTAGACACCGGCCTTGCGCAGCCAGTGCCACAGCAGCGCGAGGTTGAGGTAACTCGCCGCCGCGCTGGCGAAACCCAGTGCCATGTGCAGGCCCGGCGTGTGTTCCAGCGCCCACATCACCCCGCGCCCACGCGCTTCCGGCGTCGTCCACAGCAGGTACAGCACCCACAGGAACACGACGTTGAGGATCATGTTCGCGATCAGCGAGGCGATGCCCGCACGCACCGGCGTGCGCGTGTCCTGACGTGCGTAGAACGCCGGCAGCACGATCTTCACCAGCGCGAAGGCCGGCAGGCCGAAGCTCAGGCCGAACACCGACATGGCCGCCATCTGCGTGTCGAACGCGGTGAACTTGCCGCGCTGGAACAGCGTCGCCACGAGCGGCTCGGCGAGGAACATCAGGCCCAGCATCGCCGGCACGGCGATCAGCAGCGTGGTGCGCAGGCCCCAGTCGAGCGCCTTCGAGAAGCCCTCGCGATCCGTCTTGACGTGGTGCCGCGACAGCACCGGCAGGATCACCGTACCCAGCGCGACGCCGAACACGCCCAGCGGCAATTCGAGGAAGCGGTCCGCCTGCGAGAGCCACGTCTGCGAACCGACGAACAGCAGCGAGGCGATCACCGTGTCCAGCAGCAGGTTGATCTGCGCGACCGAGGAACCGAACAGCGTCGGCACCATCAGCTTCATCACCTTGCGCACGTCCGGGTGGCTCCAACCCCACTTCGGCAGCGTCAGCAGGTTGAGCTTGCGCAGCGCCGGCAACTGGAACACCAGCTGCGCGATGCCGCCCAGCAGCACCGCCCAGCCCAGCGCGAGGATCGGCACGTCCAGGTGCGGCGCGAGCCACAACGCGCCGGCGATCATGAAAAGGTTGAGGATCACCGGCGTGAACGCCGGCAGGCCGAATCGATGGAAGCTGTTTAACGCACCGCCCGCCAGCGCGGTCAGCGACACGAACAGGATGAAGGGGAACGTCAGCCGCAGCAGGTCGACGGTCAGGCCGAACTTCTGCGGGTTGTCGAGCGCGCCCGGGCTGAAGACCGCGGCGATCTGCGGTGTGAAGATCAACCCCAGCGCGGTGACGACCAGCAGGATGCCGCCGAGCGTGCCGGATACGCGGGCGACCAGTTCCTTGAGGTCCTCGTGCGCGCGGGTTTCCTTGATCTCCGTGAAAACCGGAACGAACGCCGTCGAAAACGACCCTTCCGCGAACAGGCGCCGCATGAAGTTGGGGATCCGGAACGCAACCCAGAAGGCGTCGGTGCCGGCATTGGCGCCGAAGGCCTGATTGATGGCGATGTCCCGGACCAGGCCCAGCACCCGCGAGACCATTGTCATGCTGCTGAAGGACAGCAGCCCCCTGAGCATCCTCGGCGCGGTCACGCTTGCCCCCTCGAACCCTTGCAGTTGACGCAACCCACTGAATCCTCCATACTTTCCTGTCTGACTGTCCCCAGCTCCAATTCTCTTACCCTACTAGTTTTCAGGAATTCGCCGTGGCAAACATCAAGTCCGCCAAAAAGCGCGCCAAGCAGACCGTCGTCCGCAATGCCCGCAACGCCAGCCAGCGTTCGATGCTGCGTACCGCTGTGAAGAAGGTGCTCAAGGCCCTGGGCGAGAACGACGCCGCCGGCGCCGAGACCGCCTTCGCCGTCGCTCAGCCGATCCTCGATCGCTTCAGCTCGCGTGGTCTCATCCACAAGAACAAGGCCGCCCGTCACAAGGCTCGCCTGAACGCCCGCATCAAGGCGCTCAAGGCTGCCTGATCCGGCGGTCGCGCGGACGGAGCGTCGCCTCGCGGCGCCCTCCCCGTCCAGCGCGGCAGCAAACAAAAACCCGGCGAATGCCGGGTTTTTTGTTGCCTGCGCACTCGGCTCAGAGTGCCGCATGGCCGTCTTCCGCACGAGCGCGCTCCAGTGCGTCCTCGCGCTGGCGATCGAAGAAGGCCATCACGTCCAGCATGATCGGCCAGGTGCCTTCGCGGCTGATGGCCGAGACCATGTACCAGCGGTCCTTCCAGCCAAGCTCGTCGATGATGGCCTTGGCCGCGGCCTGCTGCTCTTCCTCCAGCAGCAGGTCGGCCTTGTTGAGCACCAGCCAGCGCGGCTTGTCCAGCAGCTCGGGATCGTGCTTCTCCAGCTCGTGCTCGATCGCGCGCACCTGCTCGGCCGGGCTCACGCCCTCCACGCCGCCTTCCATCGGCGCGATATCCACCAGGTGCAGCAGCAGGCGCGTGCGCTGCAGGTGCTTGAGGAACTGCGTGCCCAGGCCCGCGCCTTCGGCCGCGCCTTCGATCAGGCCCGGGATGTCGGCGATGACGAAGCTCCGATGCGCTTCGACACTGACGACGCCCAGGTTGGGATACAGCGTGGTGAACGGATAGTCCGCGACCTTCGGCGTCGCTGCCGAGACGGCGCGGATCAGCGTGCTCTTGCCGGCGTTCGGGAAGCCCAGCAGGCCGACGTCGGCCAGCAGCTTCAGCTCAAGCTTGAGCACGCGCTCTTCGCCCGGCAAACCGGGCAGCGCCTTGCGCGGCGAGCGGTTCACCGAACTCTTGAAATGCATGTTGCCCAGACCGCCCTTGCCGCCCTTCGCGACCAGCAGGCGTTCGCCGTGGCGGGTGAGGTCGCCGATGACTTCATCGGTCTCGACGTTGAGGATCACGGTGCCGACCGGCACGGTGATGACCAGATCGTCGCCGGCCTTGCCGTACATCTGCCTACCCATGCCGTTCTCGCCGCGCTTGGCGCGGAACTGCCGCTGGTGGCGGAAGTCGACAAGCGTGTTGAGGTTCTCGTCGGCGAGCAGCCACACGCTGCCGCCATCGCCGCCGTCACCGCCGTCGGGACCGCCGAGCGGAATGAACTTCTCGCGGCGGAATCCGACGCAGCCGTTGCCGCCGTTGCCTGCGCTTACCTGGATTTCGGCTTCGTCGACGAGTTTCATAAGACCGGGATTCGAGATGCGGGATGGAGATTCGATGAAGCAGGAGCAGCGGAACTCTAGCGAAGCACAGGAAAGGGGCGCTTTTGCGAATCCCGAATCCCACACCAGTTCCGACGCTTGAAACGAAAAGCCCCGCCGAAGCGGGGCTCCTCGCGTGCAGCGCGTGGCCGGTTTACTCGGCGACGACGCTGACGGTGCGGCGCTTCTTCGGACCCTTGGTCGAGAACTCGACCTTGCCGTCGACCAGCGCGAACAGGGTGTGATCGCGGCCGAGACCGACGCCGGCGCCCGGATGGAACTGGGTGCCGCGCTGGCGGACGATGATGTTGCCGGCCTCGATGGCCTGGCCGCCGTACATCTTCACGCCGAGGTACTTCGGGTTGGAGTCGCGGCCGTTACGGGTGGAACCTACGCCCTTTTTGTGTGCCATGGCTGCTTCTCCTTCTTAGCCGGCGATGCCGGTGATTTCGATTTCGGTGTAATGCTGACGGTGGCCCATCTGCTTGCGATGGTGCTTGCGGCGACGGAACTTCACGATGCGCACCTTGTCGGCGCGGCCGTGGCCGATCACCTTGGCGGAAACGGTGGCGCCCTTGAGAGCATCGCCAACCTTCACGCCATCGCTGCCGCCCAGCATCAGGACGTTGTCCAGCTTGATCTCGCTGCCGACTTCGACATCGAGCAGCTCGACGCGCAGGGTTTCGCCCTGCATCACGCGGTACTGCTTACCGCCGGTGACTACTACTGCGTACATGACCAGATTCCTCTGTAGTTATTTTGGTCGCCTGCCGCACCCGAAGCGGGCGGACAGAAGCGGAATTGTAGGGGGATCAGGGGCTTGGAGCAAGTCCGCCCACTTCCCCGCGACGGGTCCGCGGGCCCGGCATCGGCCACAGGAAAGCGCTTAATCCCGCACGATTCGGCCCGCATTCAGGTTCGTGAGCGCCGCAGCAAGGATTTGCAGGCCCTTGCAGCGTCATTTTTCTTGGACTACGTTCGCTCGCAGTGAGCGGCTACAGGGCGTCGCTCGCGCCACCGCAGAACGCCACCAGGCCCATGCATCGCATGGACCCCGGGGGCACTCGGCGCGACCAAGGAGGCCCTGTGTCGAACGGATTCCGTCCCACTGCCCGCTCCAGCGCGGGCCCATGCGCCCACGGCGCGTCCTGCCCGACTTCCCACGCCCGCCCTGCTCCGCGCCGTAACGGCCGCGCGATGCGCACCTGCGTCTCCGTCGTCCACGTTTCCACGGCCCACTTCTCCACTTTGTTCCCACGTGCCCACGTGCGACGCGGCGTTGTCCGCGCATGCGGCACACACCCTGTCGCGCGACGCGGATTCCGTCGTCGCTGACCAGCACCCGGCGCCACAGGGGGAGGCGCCGGGCGTTCCTGCAGCAGCCAACAAAGGACGTTGTCATGACTCGCAAAGCACGCACGTTGAAATGGACCGCTCTCGCCATCGCCACCGCGATCCTCGCCGCACCCTCGGCCTATTCCGGCGGCAAGTTGCCGATCGCCAACAAGGTCAAGGTATCCACCCTCTCTCCGCAGGCCGCCAAGGCCGCGAAGCAGCAGCCGCAGCAGTACGACCGCTTCATCATCACCTACCGCTCCGAGGCCAAGCGCCTGAGTGCGGCGGCGGCGAACCAGCAGCTCGCCACGGCAGCCAAGAACCTGAGCATGGGCATCGCGCCGATGCGCACGCTGTCCACCGGCAGCGCGCTGATCCGCACCGACCGCAAGCTCGACAGCGCCGCGACCAAGGCGCTGATGATCGAGCTGATGAAGGATCCGAGCGTGCTCGCGGTCGAACCCGATCGCCTGCGCAAGCCGCTGATGGTGCCCAACGATCCGCTCTACGCGCAGCAGTGGCACTACAAGAACGGCCCCGGTGGCATCAACGCCGAACCGGCATGGGACCTGAGCACCGGCGATGGCGTGGTGGTGGCGGTGCTCGACACCGGCAGCACGCCGCATTCGGAATTGAACAGCCAGTACGTGGCGGGCTACGACTTCATCATCGACACCGAAGTCAGCGTCGACGGCGACGGTCGCGATGCGGATCCGAACGATCCGGGCGACTGGCACGACGGCGAATGCAACATCTTCGGCATCCCCGAGGACAGCAGCTGGCACGGCACGCACGTGGCCGGCACGGTGGCGGCGGCGACCAACAACAACGCCGGCGTGGCGGGCGTGGCGTTCGGCGCGAAGGTGCAGCCGGTGCGCGTGCTCGGCAAGTGCGGCGGCTACGAGTCCGACATCATCGACGCAGTGACCTGGGCCTCCGGCGGCACCGTCGCCGGCGTGCCCGCCAACGCGACGCCGGCCGAGGTGATCAACCTCAGCCTCGGTGGAAGCGGCGCGTGCAGCGTGGCCGAGCAGGCGGCTTACACCGCGGCGAAGGGACGCGGCACCACGGTCGTGGTTTCGGCCGGCAATTCCTCGGCGGATGCGGCCAACTTCTCGCCGGCGAGCTGCAATGACGTCATCACCGTCTCGTCCGTCGGTCCGACCGGCGCGCTGTCGGGCTTCTCGAACTACGGCAACGTCGTCGATGTCGCCGCACCGGGCGGCTCGGGAGTCGCGCCGGCGGCGGACAACATCCTGTCCACGCTGAACCTCGGCCTGCAGGGTCAGGAAGGCGAAGGCTATGCCTGGTACGCCGGCACCTCGATGTCGGCACCGCACGTCTCGGGCGTGATCGCACTGATGCAGTCGGCCGCGCCGACGCCGAAGACGCCGGACCAGATCAAGAAGATCCTGGAGAACACCGCGTACGCATCGGGCGGATTCCCGACCGGCTGCAGCTACAACAAGTACTGCGGCGCGGGCATCATCGACGCGCGTTACGCAGTGGCCGTCGCTGCCGGCACCGAAGCGCTGCCGCCGGACGTCCCGCCGGCTCCGGAACCGCCGCCGGCGATCCAGCTGCAGAACGGCATCACCGTGACCGGCATCCAGGTGCTGGCCGGCGACACCATCCGCTATCAGCTGCTCGTGCCCAACGGCGCGTCGAACCTGCTGTTCGCCATGTACGGCGGCACGGGCGATGCGGACATCTACGTGCGTCGCGGCGCCGAACCGACCCTGACCTCGTACGACTGCCGTCCGTTCACGGCCGGCAACAACGAGAACTGCTTCTTCCCGGCACCGCAGGGCGGCACCTGGTACGTGTGGGTCCGCGGCTTCAGCAACGCCACGGGCGTGTCGCTGTATCCCAGCTTCGTCGACGCCAACTGGCCGCGTTCGGTCGAGGCCGAAGCGATCCAGCTCGCCAACCATCGCACCCAGGTCACGCTCGACTGGACGCACGGCAAGAAGAACATCGACATCTACCGCAACGGCGCCATCCTCAAGACCGTGAAGAACAAGGGCACCGCGACCGATACGTTCCGCATCATCGGCAGCGGCACCATGAGCTACAAGCTCTGCAACAACGGTACGCAGGAATGCGCGGATCCGGTGGAGATCGAGTACGAGTCGCACCGCTGACGCAACACCCGCAGCAACCGAAGGGCCCGGCGTCGCCGGGCCCTTCCTTCTCCCCTCGCCGAACCCGCGATCGCCGCTGGAGTGTCCATGACCGCAGCCCGCCCCACCCGTTCCTTCGTCCGCCCCGTCCTGCTTCCGCTGGCGATCGCCGCGCTCGCCGCGACGTCCGCCTGCCAGCGCGATGCCGCGCCGCCCGCCGAAGTCGCGACCGACGCCGCGCCCGTCGCACAGTTCGACGCGCGCCTGAACCTGGTCAACAACAACGGACAGGTGCGTTTCGACGGCACCGTCGACAGCACCACCACCCGCGATGCCATCGTCGCCGCGCTGACCCGCGCGTACGGCACCGAGCGCGTCTCCGGCCACGTCGCAGTCGATCGCGGCGCCCGCCCGGCACCGTGGCAGGCCGCGCTTCCGCAGTTCCTCGCCGCCTTCACGCAACCCGGCGCCGCCGTGTCGTTCGAAGGCCGCCGGATCGAGCTGAGCGGCCACGCCAGCGACGCAGACCGCAAGGCGCTGCTCGCGCGGGCGGAACTGCTGTATCCGGGCTATGCCTATGCCGGCCTGTTCAAGGGCATCGGCGACGACGCCGGCGACGGCGCCGATGCGGTCCTCGCCAACGTGAAGCCCGGCACGTCCGGCAATGCCCTGGTCGACGCCCTGAACGAGGCCGTGGCCGAAACCCCGATCCGCTTCGAACCCGGCAGCGCGCGCGTCTCGCCGGACAGCCTCGCCCTGCTCAGCAAGGCGGCGCAGGTGATCCAGGCCGCGGGCACGCAGACCCGGCTGGAAGTCGCCGGACCGACCGGCGAGGACCCGTCGCTGTCGCAGCAGCGCGCCGAGGCGATCAAGGTCCAGCTGATCATCAATGGCGTCAACCCTGCGCTGATCGAGACCGCGCGCCAGGCGGTCAACGGCGACGCCGCGCGGTTCAGGCTCCTGCCGTAACGCCATTCATCCGGTCCGCGGGGCGCTAGCCTGCGCCCCGCGCAACGCGGCCGCGCAAGGCGGTCCGCAACCCCGCCTCCGTCCCGTTCCGACGCGCCCCGCCGACCTTTGGTTCCGGCGATTTGCCCCCATCTCCGCCACTCGATACGCTCTTCTGTTCGCCCTCGCGCTCCGCGATGGCGCCCCCTCCCAGACAGGCAACCGATGGCGCTGGATTACATCCGCATCCGCGGCGCGCGGACGCACAACCTCAAGAACGTCGATCTCGACCTGCCGCGCGACAAGCTGATCGTGATTACGGGCCTGTCGGGCTCGGGCAAGTCCTCGCTCGCCTTCGACACCATCTACGCCGAAGGGCAGCGCCGCTACGTCGAGTCGCTGTCCGCGTACGCGCGGCAGTTCCTGTCGGTGATGGAGAAGCCGGACGTCGACCACATCGAGGGCCTGTCGCCGGCGATCTCGATCGAGCAGAAGTCGACCTCGCACAACCCGCGATCGACCGTCGGCACGATCACCGAGATCTACGACTACCTGCGCCTGCTGTACGCGCGCGTCGGCACGCCGCGCTGCCCGGACCACGGGTACCCGCTGGAAGCGCAGACGGTCAGCCAGATGGTCGACCAGGTCGTCGCGCTGGGCGCCACCGACGAAGGCCGCGAGCACCGCTACATGCTGCTGGCGCCGGTCGTCCGCGAACGCAAGGGCGAGCACGCACAGGTGTTCGAACAACTGCGCGCACAGGGCTATGTGCGTGTGCGCGTGGACGGCCAGCTGTACGAAATCGACGCGGTGCCGCCACTCGCGCTGCGCGTCAAGCACACAATCGAAGCGGTCGTGGACCGCTTCAAACCGCGCGAGGACATCAAGCAGCGCCTGGCGGAGTCGTTCGAGACTGCGCTCAAACTCGGCGACGGCATGGCCCAGGTCATGTCGCTGGACGATGCGGAGGCCGCACCGTTGCTGTTCTCCTCCAAGTACAGCTGCCCGGTCTGCGACTACTCGCTTCCGGAACTCGAACCGCGCCTGTTCTCGTTCAATTCGCCCATCGGCGCATGCCCGACCTGCGACGGCCTGGGCGTGGCGCAGTTCTTCGATCCGGGCCGCGTGGTCGTGCATCCGGAGCTGTCGCTTTCCGCCGGCGCGGTGCGCGGCTGGGATCGCCGCAACGCGTACTACTTCCAATTGATCCAGTCGCTGGCCAAGCACTACAAGTTCGACGTCGATGCGCCGTGGCAGTCGCTGCCGGCGAACGTGCGCGATGCGGTGCTGTTCGGCAGCGGCGATGAGCTGATCACGTTCACCTACCTCACCGAAAGCGGCGGGCGCAGCCAGCGCAAGCACCGTTTCGAAGGCATCGTGCCGAACCTCGAACGCCGTTACCGCGAGACCGAATCGGCCGCGGTGCGCGAGGAACTGGCCAAGTACATCAGCGAGCGCGCGTGCACCGACTGCGGCGGCGCGCGCCTCAACCGCGCCGCGCGCAGCGTGTTCGTCGCGGACCGTCCGCTGCCGCAGATCGTCGTGCTGCCGGTCGACGAGGCGCTCGCGTTCTTCAAGGCGCTCAACCTGCCCGGCTGGCGCGGCGAGATCGCGACCAAGATCGTCAAGGAAATCACCGACCGCCTGCGTTTCCTCGTGGATGTCGGCCTCGACTACCTCACCCTGGAACGCAAGGCCGACTCGCTGTCCGGCGGCGAGGCGCAGCGTATCCGCCTGGCTTCGCAGATCGGCGCGGGCCTGGTCGGCGTGATGTACGTGCTCGACGAGCCCTCCATCGGCCTGCACCAGCGCGACAACGAACGCCTGCTGGGCACGCTCACGCGCCTGCGCGACCTGGGCAACACGGTCATCGTCGTCGAACACGACGAGGATGCGATCCGCCTCGCCGACTACATCGTCGACATCGGCCCGGGCGCGGGCGTGCATGGCGGCGAAGTGATCGCGCACGGCCAGCTCGACGACGTGCTCAAGGCGCCGCGCTCGCTCACCGGCCAGTACCTGAGCGGCAAGAAGCGCATCGAGATCCCGTCCAAGCGCCACAAGCCGGATGCGAAGACGACCTTCCACCTGCGCGGCGCGACCGGCAACAACCTCAAGGACGTCGACCTGGCGATCCCGAGCGGCCTGTTCACTGCGATCACCGGCGTGTCGGGTTCGGGCAAGTCGACGCTGATCAACGACACGCTGTTCGCGATCGCGGCCAACGAGCTCAACGGCGCTTCGCACACGCCGGCGCCGCACCGCGAGTACGAGAACATCGAGCTGTGGGACAAGGTCGTCGACATCGACCAGTCGCCGATCGGTCGCACGCCGCGTTCGAACCCGGCGACATACACCGGCCTGTTCACGCCGCTGCGCGAGCTGTTCGCGCAGGTGCCGGAAGCGCGATCGCGCGGCTATTCGCCGGGCCGTTTCAGCTTCAACGTGCGCGGCGGACGTTGCGAGGCGTGCCAGGGCGATGGCCTGATCAAGGTCGAGATGCACTTCCTGCCGGACGTGTACGTGCCCTGCGACGTCTGCGGCGGCAAGCGCTACAACCGCGAGACGCTGGAGATCCTCTACAAGGGCTACAACATCAACGACGTGCTGGAGATGACCGTCGAGGATGCGCTGTCGCTGTTCGAGAACATCCCGGCGATCTCGCGCAAGCTGGAAACGCTGATGGACGTCGGCCTGAGCTACATCAAGCTCGGCCAGAGCGCGACCACGCTGTCCGGCGGCGAAGCGCAGCGCGTGAAGCTGTCCAAGGAACTCTCGCGCCGCGACACCGGGCGCACGCTGTATATCCTGGACGAGCCGACCACCGGCCTGCACTTCCACGACATCGAACACCTGCTCGCCGTGCTGCATCGCCTGCGCGACGACGGCAACACCGTGGTGGTGATCGAGCACAACCTGGATGTCATCAAGACGGCCGACTGGGTCATCGACCTGGGCCCGGAAGGCGGCCATCGTGGCGGCACCATCCTCGCCTGCGGCACGCCGGAGGAAATCGCCGCGCTGACGCACTCGCACACCGGCCGCTTCCTCGCGCCGCTGCTCGGCACGCCGGTCGCGACGCCGGCGCGCAAGGGCAAGGTCCCGGCGACCAAGACCGCCAGCAAGACGACCAGCAAGAAGAAGTCCGCCGCATGAGCGACACCGCAGCACCGAAGGCACGCAAGACCCCGGTACGCAGGCGCAAGCCCGCGACGAAGCAGGACGCACCGGCGCAGGCGGCAGCCACTATCGAGACAGGTTCGCCCGTCGCGCTGATCCGAGTGCCGCTGTCCGTGCGCTGGCGCGACCTCGACGCGTTCAACCACGTCAACAACTCGAAGTACCTCAGCTATCTCGAGGAAGCGCGCCTGCGCTGGATGTTGAGCGTGCCCGGACAGGGCCTCGACGACGATGTCGCGCCGGTGGTCGCGGCGGCCAACCTCAACTATCGCCGACCGATCGAATGGCCGGCAGAAGTCGAGATCGAGCTGTTCGTCGAACGCCTCGGCAACACCAGCGTGACCATCGGCCATCGCATCGTCGATGCGAAGGACGCGGACGTGCTGTTCTGCGACGGCAACGTGGTGATGGTGTGGATCGACCGGGTCAACGGCCGCGCCGCGCAATTGCCGGAAGCCGTACGCAGCGCCTGCACCTGACGCATCGCGACCGCACAAACGAAAAGAGCGACGCCTGAAGCGTCGCTCTTTTTTTGTGGGTCTTTCGCGTGCGGCCTGGACGCTTACTCGCCGGCCTTGCGCACCACGAACTCGCCCAGTGCGGTGCCGCCGTCCTTGAGCTTGAACTGGATGGCGACCTTGCTGCCGGACTGCAGCGCGGAATGAGGCTGCATCAGCATCAGGTGCAGACCACCGGGCTTGAGCGTGGCGCTCTGGCCCGGCGCGATACGCAGTTCCGGCATGGCGCGCATGCGGCTCACGCCGTCGACGATGCGCGTTTCATGCACCGACACGTCGCCGAACGCCGGGCTGCTCGCGCCGACGATGGTGACGGGCGTGCCGCAGGGATTCTCGATGCGGCCGAAGCCGGCCATCATCGGCATGCTGCCGGGCGGCATGCGTACCCAGCCTTCGCGCACCTGCGGCCTGCACTCGCCGGCCAGCGCCACGGACGATGCGGCCATCAGCGCGATGGCAAGGCCCACTCGGATGCGTTGGATGTTCATGGGCCTATGATAACGCCCGACACCGTGCGGATCGCCGAACGCCAGCCGACCGGCGCCACGCGCCTCACCATTCCTACAGGACCGACGCCATGAGCCTTGTCGAAACCCACGCCGCCGACGGCATCGTCGAACTGAAGCTGGCGCGCGCGCCGGTCAACGCGCTCAATCCGGCGCTGTGCGGCGACCTGCGCACGGCGCTCGCGGCCGCGATCGCGGGCGGCGCGCAGGGCATCGTGCTCAGTGGCGGCACCAAGGTGTTCTCGGCCGGACTGGACGTGCCCTACCTGGTCTCGCTCGGCGACGACCGCGCCGCGCTGATGGCCGCATGGGAAGCGTTCTTCAACGCCGCACTCGCGATCGCCGAATCGCCGGTGCCGGTGGTGGCCGCGATCGGCGGCCATGCGCCCGCCGGCGGCTGCGTGCTTGCGCTGTGCTGCGATTACCGCGTGATGGCGCGCAGCGAGGATCCGGCCAAGCCGTACCGCATCGGCCTCAACGAAACCCAGGTCGGACTGGTCGTGCCGATCGGCATCCTGCGCCTGATGCAGCGCGTGGTCGGCGTGTACCGCGCCGAACGGCTGGTCGTCGCGGGCGACATGGTCGAAGCCGAACGCGCCGAGCGCATCGGCCTGGTCGACGAACTGGTCGACGCCGAACACGTCAGCGCGCGCGCACGCGAATGGCTGTCGCAGTTGCTGCGCCTGCCACAGCCGGTGATGCGCCAGACGCGCGCGATCGCGCGCGCCGACGTGATCGCGGCGATGCAGCCGGAACAGATCCAGCTGCCACGTTTCATCGATGCGTGGAGCGATCCGTCCACGCAGGCGGCCCTGCAGGCGCTGTTGGCGCGGCTGGGCAAGTAAGCCGCGCCGTCGCGATCACAGCATCCAGATCTCGACACGCTCATTACGGTAGCGCGCTCCCGCCGCACCCGTCGGCGCGAGCGGCACCTGCGAACCCATGCCGCGCGCGTGCATGACCGGCAGGCCGCGCGCCATCAACTCGTGCGCGACGAGGTCGGCGCGGTCGTTGCTCATCATCGTCGCAGCGACCGAACTGCCCGCGGCGACGTCGGCGAAGCCGACCACCAGCAACCGCCGGCCGCGGTTCACCGGCAGGCGCATGAACGCTTCGAGGCGATCGAGATCGCGCACCGCGCGGCTGTCGTACACGCTGCTGGCGACGCCACTGTCGTTGTTGCTGTTGAAGTTGAAGCGCAGGCTCAGCGGCAGGCGCGATGCGTTGGCCACCAGCTCGCGGTATTCGCGCGGACCGAGCACGCTCGACGGCGCATAGCCGGGACGCAGCGTCACCGCGGCGTGTCCCGCCTGCGTGACAGCGTCCTGTCCGCGCTGGCCCATCGCGTACAGCGCGAAGCTGCGGCTCAGCGCGCCCATCATCTGGCTGCCGTACATCGTGAAGCGGCGTGCCAGCGGATAGTCCTCGCTCTGCACGGCCAAACGTGTCGGCGCAACCGCACGACCGCCGTCGGCGAGCGCGAGCGGACGCACGTTCGCGCCCCAGGGCTGGCGCAGCGTGACGAAGCCGATGCCACCCGGATCGTTCGCGATCGCGCGCACCAGCGAAGTCCCATCGGGATGCATCTGCGCGATCGCGTGCGGCGTGCCCTGCATGACGCGTTCGTCGATCATGTCGCGCGCCGAATTCGGACCGGCCACCGCGTGCAGGTGCACCGCGCCGCGCCCTCCGACCTCGCGCCAGTCGCGCACCTGTCCCGACAACACGCGACGCAGCTGGCGCAGGTCCATGCGCGCGAGCGGGTTCTCGCGATTCACCACCACCGCCACGCCGTCGAGCGCGAGCACGAACTCCTGGTCGTGCGAGGCCAGGTCGCCGAGCTGCCAGCCGGCGTCGAGTTCGGCCGCATCCGGCCTGCGCGTCATCATCGCGATGTGCGCGTTGCCGTCGACGAGATCCTGGAATCCCTGCGCGGAACTGTTGCCGACGATCTCCACGATCAGCGGCTGGCCGTCGCGGCTGGCGTGGATCTCCGTGGTCGAAGGTCCGGCCTGCACCCGGCGGATGCCTTCGTAGCCGATGTCCTTGAGCCAGGACTCCGCGACGGCGGGCACCAGCCGTGCCGCCATCGTCTGCGAACCGTGGATGCGGACGCGCTCGGCGTCCACTTGTGCTTTCGCCTGCGTGCACGCGAGCAACAGGCCAAATGACAGGATGAAACCAACGACGCGTGACATCGCGCACGCCCCCTATGCGAAATGGCGCAAGGATCGGGGTCGTGGATGACGGAATGGTTACGGTCGGCGCGGCTTTGTCATCTGGCGTCGCAGCCGGCCGATGCGGCACATCAGTCGCCGCGGACGATGGGTCTCGACGGGTCGTCGATCCAGCCGCTCCACGACCCGGTGAACAGTCGTGCGCCGTCCACGCCGGCGTGTTCCAGCGCGAGCAGCAGGTGGCAGGCGGTCACGCCGGAGCCGCACATCGCCACGACGTCGCCGCCCGCGTGGCCCTGGATCAGCGGGGCGAACTCGTCCGCCAACTCGCCGGCCGGACGGAACACGCCGTCGCGCATGCTCGACGCATACGGACGATTGCGCGCGCCGGGCACGTGCCCGGCGACGCGGTCGATCGGTTCGATGTCGCCACGGAAGCGTTCGGCCGCACGCGCATCGAGCAGCACGCCACCCGCCGCGACATGCGCCTGCACCTGGCGCGCATCGAGCAGGCGATGCGCGTCGAACGTCGCCGGGTACGACGGCGCGGGCACGGCGACGGGATCGTTCGCATCGAGCGGCAGGCCGAGCGCCTGCCAGCGCTGCAGGCCGCCATCGAGCACCGCGACGCGGGTATGGCCCAGCGTGCGCAGCATGTACCACAGGCGCGCGGCGGCGAGTGCGCCATCGGCGGCGTCGTAGACGACCACCTGATGCTGTGGCGTCACGCCCCAGCGTCCGAGCGCCGCGGTGAAGTCCTCCGCGTCCGGCCACGGATGGCGCCCGGCATGCGCCTTGCGATGGTCCGACAGTTCACGATCCAGGTGCGCGTAGAACGCACCGGGGATGTGCGCCTTGCGCCATGCCGCCTCGCCCGCTTCGGGCTCGGCAAGGCTGTGGCGCGTGTCGAACACGACCAGATCGTCGCGACCGAGCGCGCCGGCGAGTTCCTCCGCCAACACCAGCGTGGTCCAGGACTTGGTATCGCTCATCGGATCGCCTCCAGGCGCTGGCGCAGGTTGAACAGCATCGAGGCGGTCGCGCCCCAGATGCGTTGCGCGGGGTATCGGAACTCGAACACTTCGCGCGGGCGTCCGCGGAAGTCGAGCGTGTGCGTGGCCAGGTTGGCCGGATCGAGCAGGAACGACAGCGGCACTTCGAACACATCCGCGACTTCGTTCGGATCGGGATGCGCGACGTAGTCGACCTCGAGCAGTGCGACCACGGGCTGCACGCGATAACCGGTGATCGTCGCGAGCGGATCGAGGAAGCCGAGCGGCTGGATCTGGCGCAGGCCCAGTCCGATCTCCTCGTGGGTTTCGCGCAATGCGGCGGCGACCGCGTCGATGTCGTCGAGTTCGATGCGCCCGCCGGGGAAACTCACCTGCCCCGCGTGCTGGCGCAGCGCGTCGGTGCGGCGCGTGAGCAGCACCTGCGTGCCCTGCGCGCGCGGCACCAGCGGCACCAGCACCGCGGCCGGCACGGATGCGGCGACGTCGGGGACCAGGTCATGCAGTTCGGCGAGGTTCCACCCGGGCCCCTGCGGCGGCGTGGCCAGCGGATACAGCGCATCCTCCAGGCCGGGGCAATCGCGCAACGCAGGCCGGGCGAGCGGCGGGTTCACCGCAGTTGCGACTCGCGTTCGGGCAGGACGGTTTCCATCATGCGCAGACGCTCGTCGTCGTTCATCTGCGGCCAGCGTGCGATCTCGGCGCCGGTGCGGTAGCAGCCGCGGCACAGGCCGTTGTCGTCCAGAGCGCAAACGCCGATGCAGGGACTGAGCACGGCGCGAAAGAAGGTGTTCATCGAAGCACAACCGTAAAGCGGGCCTGCAGGGGTTTCAACCGACCGCTGCGCGTTCTGCGTGGCGGTCGCGCAAAAAGATCGAGCCGGCAGGGCCGGCTCGACGGTGTTGCATTCGCGGTGATGACGCTTGCGAAACCGCTCGCGCGATGCGCGAGCGATTCGCAGATCACTTCACGCTGACGAGCTTGACTTCGAACTGCACGGCGACGTTCGGCGGGAACGGCGTGCGCGGGTCGGCACCGTAGGCCTTGTCCGGCGGCAGGGTGACTTCCCACTTCGAACCGGCCTGCATCTGCAGCAGCGCTTCGCGCATCGCCGGCATTTCGATCTCGCTGACCTTGATGGCCTGGATGTTCTGCGCCGGACGCGCCTGCGCCGGACGCTCACCCCAGCCGTACGGACCGGCGACTTCCAGCGCAACCGTGCTGGCCTGCGTCGGCTTGGCGCCGGTGCCCTTCTCGATCTCGCGGTACTGGACGCCGCTGGGCAGCGACTTCACGCCGGCCTTGGCCTTGTTGGCAGCCAGGAACTGGTCGCTCTTGGTCTTGTTCTCGGCGGCGGCCTTGTCCCACGCGGCCTTGGCCTTCGCCTGCTGGCGCTGCTGCATGTTCTGCACGGCAGTACGCAGCTGGTCGACCGGCACGGTCGGCGCCTTCTTGCCGTAGCCGTCCTGCAGGCCCTTGATGATGGTGTTCACATCGACCTGCTCGCCGCTCTCCACGGCGTTGCGGCCCAGGTCGTAGCCGAGGGCGTAGCTGAGCTTGCCCTTCTCGGTCGAAGTGTCCTGCGCGACGGCGTTGCCGGCGGTCAGAGCCAGGGCCGCGACGGCGGCAGCGATCAAACGCAACTTCATTCGGTGGAATCTCCGTGATGGATCGGGGCGGGACTACCGCTCCTTAGGTAAAGCCCGCACCGGTCGAATGGACCCGGATGGACGCGCTAGGATAACGGTGCCGGTGCCTGATCGCCACTGAACGCCGTTCACGCTCAGACACCCTGTCCGCACCGAAGTTCCGTGGCCCGGACCCACCCTTTTTCTACCCTCAACCCCCTTCCCGGATCGCCCGCCCATGTCCGAAACGCCCGTCCTGACCGCCGACCGCGGCGCGGTCCGCCTGATCACCGTGAACCGGCCCGACAAGCTGAATGCGCTCAACGCGGCGACCCTGGACGCGCTGCTGGTGGCTTTCGAGGCGGCCGCCGCCGATCCGGCGGTGCGCTGCGTGGTCCTGACCGGTGCCGGACCGAAGGCATTCGTCGCCGGCGCCGACATCGCGGAGATGAACGGACTGACACCGGTGCAGGGTCGCGACTTCTCGCTGCGCGGCCAGAAGCTGATGCGTCGCGTCGAGAAGATGCCCAAGCCCGTGATCGGCATGATCAACGGCTTCGCCCTCGGCGGCGGCCTGGAACTGGCGATGGGCTGCCACCTGCGCATCGCCGCCGATACCGCGAAGGTCGGCCAGCCGGAAATCAACCTCGGCCTCATCCCCGGCTTCGGCGGCACCCAGCGCCTGCTGCGCCTGGCCGGCCGCGCCGCGACGATGGAGCTGTGCCTGGTCGGTTCGCCGATCGACGCCGCGCGTGCGCGCGAACTCGGCGTCGTCAATCGCGTCGTGCCGGCGGCCGAACTGGAAGCGGAAACGATGAAGCTCGCCGAGCAACTGGCGAATTCCGCGCCGCTCGCGCTGCGCGGCATCCTCGATTGCGTCAACGTCGGCGGCGAGTGCGGCATCGAGGAAGGACTGGAGTACGAGACCGCGCAGTTCGGCCTGATGTTCTCCACCGACGACATGCGCGAAGGCACCGGCGCGTTCCTCGAACGCCGCAAGCCGCAGTTCACCGGCGCCTGATCCCGCAACACCGCATGAGCGCGCCTGTCGTGACCACGCCCTGCCCGCGTTGCGCATGCAACGCGGATGCGCCCGTGCATGTCGTCGTCGGCGCGTTGATGCGCGACGACATCGATGCGGCGATCGAACGCGGCCTGTTCGATGCACACGAATGCGCGCAGTGCACGGACGAATGCCGCGCCTTCGTGCATGCCGCGCGCGACCAGCGCCAGCGCGCGCTCGACGCACGCGAACGCTACCGCCATCGCAATGCGCGACTGCAACGTCGTGCGGAGGAACGCTCCGCACAACGCGCCGCGCCGGTCGCACCGGCAGCCGCCTCCGCGAGCGTTCCCGCTACACCGGCCTTGCCTTCGGCCGCTGCGGCCGCCCTCGCCCGTGCACGCGCGAAAGCGGCCGAACGACACAAGCCATGACCGCCACGACGAAGAAGAAGACCGCGGCCAAGCGCACGCGTCGCAACGCGCGCCTGACGCCCGCCGAGGTCGAGACGATGTTCGCGCGGCTCAAGGCGCTCAATCCAAAGCCGGTCACCGAACTGGAATACCGCACGCCGTACGAACTGCTCGTCGCAGTGACGCTGTCCGCGCAGGCGACCGACGTCGGCGTCAACAAGGCCACGCGCAAACTCTTTCCCGTCGCCAACACGCCACAGGCGATCGCCAAACTCGGCGTGGAGGGACTCAAGCCCTACATCTCGACGATCGGCCTGTACAACACCAAGGCCGCCAACGTGGTGGCGATGGCGCAACAGCTGATCGAACATCACGGCGGCGAGGTCCCGCGCGACCGCGAAGCGCTCGAAGCCCTCCCCGGCGTCGGCCGCAAGACCGCCAACGTGGTCCTCAACACCGCCTTCGGCGAACCGACGATGGCGGTGGACACGCATATCTTCCGTGTCGCCAACCGGACCGGACTGGCCCCGGGCAAGACGGTGCGGGCGGTCGAGGACGAACTGCTGCGGGTGGTTCCACCGGCCTACCTGCACGACGCCCACCACTGGCTGATCCTGCACGGCCGCTACGTGTGCAAGGCGCGCAAGCCCGATTGCCCCCACTGCGTGCTGCGCGACCTGTGCCGTTTTCCCGACAAGACGCCCGGCGAACCCGAACCCGTCGCCATGTGACCGTTCGTCGGAGCAGCGTCACGTTTGCGTCATCGGGCAGAAATAAGTCAGCGCTGTCACATTTACGCAACCTTCACACCATAGCCTGCGCAGCGTCTTCTCACTGCCTCAGGGCTATGTCCATGAAACTGTCCCGCAGCACCCTTTCCGTCGCGCTGCTCGCCGCTCTCGTCGCGCCCGCCGCGCATGCCGAAATCGCCCTCGATGTGATCGGCAACTCCGAGGTTTCGTTCGAAGGCCTGGTCCAGGCCGACTACAACTACTTCGACAGCGACTTCGCCAACCTCAACTCCGATCTGCCGGACGGCCAGGACAGCGACAACGAGCTGCGCCGCGCCGAGCTGGTGCTGAAGGGCAAGGGCCCGGGCAACATCGACTGGGTCGTCGGTTACGACGCCAAGGCCGACAAGTGGCTGGACGTCAACGCCAAGTACAAGCTGGGCGGCGATGCGAACCACTACTTCCAGCTGGGCCAGTTCAAGCAGCCCAACAGCCTGGAAGAGCTGTCGTCGACCAAGAACAACGACTTCATCTCCAAGGCCGCCGTCACCAACACCTACGGCGTGGCACGTCGCCTCGGCGCGGCCTACCACTACGGCACCAACGACTGGGGCCTGACCGCCAGCTACTTCACCCATGAGCTGACCGAGCATCCGGCTCCGACGCCGCACGGCCCGGGCTTCGGTGTGCGCGGCAACTGGGCGCCGATCAACGACAAGGGCAGCATCCTGCACTTCGGCCTGTCGTACATGGACTTCGACACCTTCCAGGACACGGTGCGCGTGCGCGCCCGTCCGCAGGCCGACCTGGCCGGCCAGCGCATCGTCGATGCCGGCAACATGACCAACGTCGATCGCCAGCAGACCATCGGCGGCGAAGTGATGTGGGTCACCGGTCCGTTCAAGCTGCAGGGCGAGTACATGCAGAACTCGCTCGACCGCTATAACAACGGCAACCCGCGCCAGTCGAAGGACTTCGACAGCAGCGCCTGGTACGTCAGCGGCCTGTGGAACATCACCGGCGAGACCTGGGGCTACAAGGACGGCGTGCCGACCACCCCGCTCCCCGACCAGCCCGCCAGCGGCCTGTGGCAGGTCGGTGCGCGCTTCGACTCGATCGACCTGGACGACGGCACCGTCATCCCGGGCGCGACCCCGATCGCCGCTTCGGCCGTGGACGGTGCGCTTGGCGGCCAGATGGATGCATGGACGGTGGGCGTGAACTGGTACTGGCGCTCGAACTTCAAGTTCATGCTGAACTACGTGATGGTCGACAGCTCGCGCTACTTCGTGCGCACCCCGGCCGCGCCGTACGCGGACAACCCGGCCAACAACAACGTGCTGGTCAACCGCAAGGTCGACGACAACCCGAACATCATCGAAGCCCGCGTCCAGCTGTACTGGTAATCGCGACGCTGCATCCGCTTCCTCCCCCCTCGGGCGCGACCACCAGGTCGCGCCCATTTTTTTACCTGCCGCCCGTCCGAAGCCCTGCGCCGTAACACCGCTGTCATGTATCCGTCCCGGCGCTGTCATCCAACGGTTATCAAATGCCCGGCGTACGGGCCAGGCCCGTCGTCACTCCAGGAGAGCAACGTGTTCAAGTCCATCCAGTTCCGCCTCGCCACGATCGCGCTGGCCGGCGCCTTCGCGGTCAACGCGCAGGCCGCCGACGTCACCGGCGCCGGCGCGTCGTTCGTCTATCCCGTGATGTCGAAGTGGTCGGCCGATTACGCCAAGGCCAACGGCAAGAAGGTCAACTACCAGTCGATCGGTTCCGGCGGCGGCATCGCCCAGATCAAGGCCGCGACGGTGGACTTCGGTTCGTCCGACGCCCCGCTGAAGCCGGAAGAGCTGGCCCAGCACGGCCTGGCCCAGTTCCCGTCGGTGATCGGCGGCGTGGTGCCGGTCGTCAACGTGCCGGGCGTGGCCTCGGGCGCGCTGAAGCTGGACGGCGACACGCTCGCCAACATCTTCCTCGGCAAGATCAAGATGTGGAACGACCCGGCGATCGTCGCCCTCAACGGCGGCGTGAAGCTGCCGGAGCGCAAGATCACCGTCGTGCACCGTTCGGACGGTTCGGGCACCACCTTCAACTTCGTCAACTACCTCTCGAAGGTCAGCCCGGA
The DNA here is from genome assembly GCF_009765165.1 of Lysobacter panacisoli. Lineage (NCBI taxonomy): Bacteria > Pseudomonadati > Pseudomonadota > Gammaproteobacteria > Lysobacterales > Lysobacteraceae > Lysobacter > Lysobacter panacisoli. The sequence continues at coordinate 2,726,700 of NZ_VLNU01000001.1, read as the reverse complement.
GTGGAAGACCAAGGTCGGTGAAGGCACCGCCGTGAAGTGGCCGGTCGGCATCGGTGGCAAGGGCAACGAAGGCGTCGCCGCGTACGTCAAGCAGATCGTCGGCGGCATCGGCTACGTCGAGCTGTCCTACGCGCTGCAGAACAAGATGGCCTACTCGCGCCTGAAGAACGCCGCCGGCAACTTCGTGCTGCCGTCCGACGAGAGCTTCTCGGCCGCCGCCGCCAGCGCCGACTGGGCCAACGCCAAGGACTTCTACCTGGTGATGACCAACGCTCCGGGTGCGAATTCGTGGCCGATCACCGCCACCAACTTCATCCTGATGTACAAGCAGCCCAAGGACGCCACCGGCGCCAAGAACGCCAAGGACTTCTTCCGCTGGGTCTACACCAACGGCGACACGCAGGCCAAGGCGCTGGACTACGTCCCGCTGCCGGACGCGCTGGTGCAGCAGATCGAGACCTACTGGTCGGCGAACATGAAGTACTGATCCCTCCGCGGATCGCGTCTTACGAAAGGCGGGCCTCCGGGCCCGCCTTTTTCGTTTGGGCGCGCCGTTCGCCGGGCTCGGAACGCCACCCGTCACGCCTGCGGCCCGACGCGTCGGGCGCAACGCTCGGAGCCTCGGGCTCGGGGACTCCGGACGCGGCATCGGAAGCCCGGAGCACCGCGCGCGTAGGCCGGATCGCCGAGCCATGTGCTCGGCGTGTCGAGTTCCGGTGCTCCGGGCACCGGGCCCGCAGCGCGGAGCGCGGGGCACGACGTCCGAAGCGTCGAGCATGGAACCCGGAGCGCCGGGCTCATTGCTCGGCTCACCGGGCTTAGAGCTCGGAACGCCGAGTCCAGGCGCCCGGAATGTCGAGCTGGACACGCCAAAGACCGGGCTCGGTATACGGATCGCCGGGCTCCGGGCCCGGAGCATCGAGCGTGGCGCCCGGATTCCCGCCCCGTAGCCCAGGTAAGGCCGCAGGCCGCACCCGGGAACAGCGGCGGCGGCTCCCGGGTGCGCTTCGCTTACCCGGGCTACGAGGCCTTCGCATCATAACTGGGCGCGCGGAAGAGCCCCGCACGTCGATAGCTACAGAAATGTGACGGCCAGATGTCATTGGGCTGTAACAAAAAGATCATCAAATGGCGCAGCCCGGGCCGCGAGCCTGGATCCCCACACACGTCTCCCACCGGAGTTGCGCATGAACCCGACGGCCCGTATCGCCGCCCTCGCCTTCGCCATCGCCTTGAGTGTCGCCGCCTGCAAGCCTGCAGGCGAAAACGCACAGGCGCCCGCAGGCGACACCGCGTCCACCGCTGCCGCTCCGGCCGGCGACAAGGTCGCCGCGCAGATCACCGGCGCCGGCGCGACGTTCATCTATCCGCTGATCTCGAAGTGGTCGGACGACTACAACAAGGCCACCGGCGCCAAGGTCAACTACCAGTCGATCGGTTCCGGCGGCGGCATCGCGCAGATCAAGGCCGGCACGGTCGACTTCGGTTCCTCCGACAAGCCGCTGCCGTCCGACGAGCTGGCGAGCGCGGGCCTGGGCCAGTTCCCGTCCGCGATCGGCGGCGTGGTGCCGGTGATCAACGTGGAAGGCATCGAGGCGGGCAAGCTGCGCCTCACCGGTCCGCTGCTGGCCGACATCTTCATGGGCAAGGTCACCACCTGGAACGACGCCGCCATCGCCGCGGTGAATCCGGGCGTGGCGCTGCCGTCGACCAAGATCAACATCGTGCATCGCTCCGACGGTTCGGGCACGACGTTCAACTTCACCAACTACCTGTCCAAGGTCAGCGCCGACTGGAAGGCGAAGGTCGGCGAAGGCACGTCGGTGCAGTGGCCGGGCGGCGTCGGCGGCAAGGGCAACGAAGGCGTGGCTTCGTACGTGAAGCAGATCAAGGGTTCGGTCGGTTACGTCGAACTGGCCTACGCGCTGCAGAACAAGATGGCCTACGCATCGCTGCAGAACGCCGCGGGCAACTGGGTGCAGCCCAACGCGCAGAGCTTCCAGGCCGCCGCCGCGGGCGCCGACTGGGCCAGCGCGAAGGACTTCAACCTGGTGATCACCAATGCGGCCGGTGCCGACGCATGGCCGATCACCGCCACCAACTTCATCCTGATGTACAAGCAGCCCAAGGATGCCAAGCGCAGTGCCGACACGCGCGCCTTCTTCAAGTGGGCGTTCGAGAACGGCCAGGCGCAGGCGCAGGGACTGGACTACGTGCCGCTGCCGCCGGCGCTGGTGCAGCAGGTCGAGGCGTACTGGGCGGCGGAGTTCAAGTGAGGCACTGGTGCGCTCGCGCAACGCGCGAGCGCCTTTGCCAGTGCGTCATCCCCGCGAAGGCGGGGATCCAGGTATCCGATCCGATTCCGCCTTCCGTAGTGCGCGATGAGCCCGACTGTTGGATTCCCGCCTTCGCGGGATGACGACACGAAGCGGAAAGGACGACAGGTTGCAATGAACACGACCGAGCCCGGCCACAAGACTTCCAACGAATGAACGCCACCACCCTCCCCGCAACGGCCCAAGGCGACGCGCGCGACATCAAGGACGCGCGCAACGACCGGACGTTCCGTCTGATCCTCACCGGCACGGTGGTGTTCGTGCTGATCGCGCTGGCCGGCGCCGCGCTGTCGATGCTGTGGGGCGGCCGCCACGTGCTCGCCACCTCCGGCCTGGATTTCTTCATCAGCGCCGAGTGGAACCCCGTCGAGGACAAGTACGGCGCGCTGGTGCCGATCTACGGCACCGTGGTCACCGCGCTGGTGGCGATGCTGATCGCGGTTCCGGTCAGCTTCGGCATCGCGTTCTTCCTGACCGAGGTCGCGCCGCGCTGGGCGCGTGGCCCGATCGGCACGGCGATCGAACTGCTCGCCGGCATCCCGTCGATCATCTACGGCATGTGGGGCCTGTTCGTGCTCGTGCCGGTGATGACCGAATACGTGACGCCGTGGCTCAACGACAACCTCGGCACGTGGCCGGTGATCGGCGCGCTGTTCCAGGGACCGCCGCTGGGCATCGGCATGCTCACCGCCGGCATCGTGCTGGCGATCATGGTGATCCCCTTCATTTCCTCGGTGATGCGCGAGGTGTTCCTGACGGTGCCCACGCGCCTGAAGGAGTCGGCCTACGCGCTGGGTTCGACCAAGTGGGAAGTGAGCTGGGACATCGTGCTGCCCTACACCCGCTCGGCGGTGATCGGCGGCATCTTCCTCGGCCTGGGCCGCGCGCTCGGCGAAACGATGGCGGTGGCTTTCGTCATCGGCAACAGCGTCAACTTCTCGCCGTCGCTGCTGGAGCCGGGCACCACCATCGCCGCGCTGATCGCCAACGACTTCGGCGAAGCGACCGAAACCTACCGCTCCGCGCTGCTGCTGCTCGGCTTCGTGCTGTTCATCGTGACCTTCGTGGTGCTGGCAGTCGCCCGCTTCATGCTGCTGCAGCTCTCGCGCAAGGAGGGCAACTGATGAGCGCGCCCACCGTCACCACCAAGACCGCGCACGAATTCAAGGTCGCCGACGCGCTGTATCGCCGTCGCCGCATCTTCAACGCGATCTCCATCCTGCTGGCCTGCGCCGCCGCGGTGTTCGGCCTGTTCTTCCTCGGCTGGATCCTGTGGACCCTGATCTCCAAGGGCATCGGCGGCATCAACCTGGCGCTGTTCACCCAGAACACGCCGCCGCCGATGCAGGAAGGCGGCCTGATGAACGCGTTCTTCGGCAGCGCCGTGATGTGCCTGATCGCGATCCTGATCGGCACTCCGCTCGGCATCGCCGCCGGCACGTGGCTGGCCGAATACGGCCACGCGCGCAAGATCGGCACCGTGGTGCGCTTCGTCAACGACATCCTGCTGTCGGCGCCGTCGATCGTGCTGGGCCTGTTCGTCTACACGCTGGTGGTGATGCAGAGCGGTGGCAACTTCTCCGCGCTCGCCGGTGCGATCGCGCTGGCCTTCATCGTGCTGCCGGTGGTGGTGCGTACCACCGACGAAATGCTGCGCCTGGTGCCGGCGCAGATGCGTGAAGCGGCGCTGTCGCTCGGCGTGCCGCAGTGGAAGGTGACCATGCAGGTGCTTTACCGCAGCGCGTCGGCCGGCATCGTGACCGGCGTGCTGCTCGCACTGGCACGCATCTCCGGTGAAACCGCACCGCTGCTGTTCACCGCCTTCGGCAACCAGTACTGGAGCACCAACGTGCTGCAGCCGATGGCGTCCGTGCCGGTGGTGATGAACCAGTTCGCCGGCAGTCCGTACGAATCGTGGCAGGTGCTGGCCTGGGCCGGCGCGCTGGTGCTCACCGTGTTCGTCCTCCTCATCAGCCTGGTGGCTCGCGCCATCGTGCTGCGCAACAGAATCAGCCATGACTGACCTCACGACCCCGAACTTCCCGCGGACCCCGGCCATGAACGACGCTCGCATCAGCCTTGCTACTCCGCAGCGCAGCGCCACGAGCGCGGTCGCGTCGCCGGTCAAGCTCGCCGCACGTGGCCTGGACTTCTATTACGACAAGTTCCATGCGCTCAAGGAAATCAACCTGGAGATCCCGGAGAAGCGCGTCACCGCGCTGATCGGCCCTTCCGGTTGCGGCAAGTCCACGCTGCTGCGCATCTTCAATCGCATCTACGCGCTGTACCCGAAGCTGGAAGCCCGCGGCGAGGTGCTGCTCGACGGCGAGAACATCCTCGACGCGCGCTATCCGATGAACCGCCTGCGCAGCAAGGTCGGCATGGTGTTCCAGAAGCCGGTGCCGTTCCCGATGACGATCTACGAGAACGTCGCCTACGGCATCCGCCACCACGAGAAGCTCTCGCGCAGCGAGATGGACTCCCGCGTGGAGCACGCGCTGCGCCAGGGCGCGCTGTGGGACGAAGTGAAGGACAAGCTGGGCCAGAGCGCGCTGGGCCTGTCCGGTGGCCAGCAGCAGCGCCTGTGCATCGCACGCGCGGTCGCGCTGCGCCCGGACGTGCTGCTGCTCGACGAGCCGACCTCGGCGCTGGACCCGATCTCCACCAGCCGCATCGAGCAGCTGGTCGAAGAGCTGAAGAAGGACTACACCATCGTCATCGTCACCCACAACATGCAGCAGGCGGCGCGCGTGTCCGACTTCACCGCCTTCATGTACCTGGGCGACCTGATCGAACACGGCACGACGGAGACGATCTTCTCGAATCCGACGAAGCAGCAGACCGAGGATTACATCACCGGTCGGTTTGGGTGAGGCAGGCCGCTCGCGCGGCACTGCCGCGCGGCCTGCCGAACGCCCGGCCACGGATGGCCGGGCCGGGCGGACCGGAGCCTGCAGCGTTGCGCCAGGGATGGCAACCAAGCGCTTGAAGAAGCACTAAGACGGACACCACACACATGAGCACCCAGATGCACGACCACATCGTCAAGAGCTACGACGACGAGCAGCGCCGACTGCTCAACGAAACCCTGCGCATGGGCGAGATGGCCGCATCGCAGCTGGAGGCCGCGCTCGACGTGGTCCAGCGCCGCGACGACAGGGCGGCCGAGCGCATCATCGCCAACGACGAGGCGATCGACGCGCTGGAACAGGAAGTCAGCCACGACGTGATGAAGCTGGCCCTGCGCGGGCCGATGGCGCGCGACCTGCGCGAAATCCTCGCCGCGATCCGCATCGCCTCGGACATCGAGCGCATCGGCGACTACGCCGCCAACGTGGCCAAGCGTTCCACCGCGCTCAACCTGTCGCCGCCGCTGCCGCACGTGAGCGGCCTGCACGCGATCGGCACGCTCGCGGTGCAACAGGTGCGCGACGTGCTCGTCGCCTACCGCGACAACAACGTCGAACTGGCCCAGCGCGTGCGCGCCCGCGACGCCGACCTGGACGTCGCCTACACCGCCCTGTTCCGCGAGCTGCTCACCTACATGATGGAAGACGCGCGCAGCATCACGCCGTGCACGCACCTGCTGTTCATGGCCAAGAACATCGAGCGCATCGGCGACCACGCGACCAACATCGCCGAGAACGTGTGGTTCCTGGTGCGCGGCGAGGAAGCCCTGCCGCCGCGCGAGAAGCGCGACGACAGCAGCACCACCGCGGCCCCCTGAGCCGTCTGAACGAAGTTTGAATCCGACGCGGGCGATGGCCCCGCGTCGGATCGCCGTACGTCGGTGCCACGACTCATGGCCTATGCGCCGGGCGGGCGCAACCGGCACAGTGGCGCGTCGGAGAGGACGCCCCCCATGAGCACGCAGCCCCCCAGCCGTGCATTCCAGCGCCACGCGCATTCCCTGACTTGCCGTGAACCACGCTGCCCACCGCGCGTGCTGCGTCGCATCATTCCACGCCTCGGCGTGCGCGCGATTCGTTCCATCGCAATGTTCACTGCGCGATAGCCTTTCCCCTGCCATCGTTCCCCGGCCCGGACCCGGGCCAATGTCCCGCGGGTTCCCCCGCATCGCGTCACAGGAGTTCAACGTCATGTCGAACAGCAACAGCAAGTCCCGCAAGTCCGTCGTACTCGTCGCCGGCGCCGCCCTGGCCGGTGGACTGGCCCTGTCGGGCTCGGCCTTCGCGATGACCGAGCTGGCGTCGGGCTACATGCTCAGCGCAGGTGACGGCGCCAAGGCCGGCGAAGGCAAGTGCGGCGTCGAGGTGATGGACACCGACAAGGACGGCCGCGTTTCGCAGGCCGAGTTCGGCGCCGCCCACAAGGGCGACACCAGCAAGTTCGCCGCGCACGACGCCAACAAGGACGGCTTCCTCAGCGCCGACGAGCTCAAGGCCAAGGGCGAAGGCAAGTGCGGCGCCGACAAGAAGAAGGCGGACGCCGAAGGCAAGTGCGGCGAAGGCAAGTGCGGCGGTTCGATGTAAGTCGCCGCAACGGCCCGCATCGAAGGACCGCATGAGCGCACCGCGCACGCTCCCTCCCGATGCCGCCGGCCTCGGCCTGCGGCGGACCCTGCTGGGTCCGCTGCAGGCGGCCGCGCCGGGCGATTTCGACTTCCTCGAATGCGCGCCGGAAAACTGGATCGGCGTCGGCGGCAAGCTCGGCGACGCGCTCGACGAACTCACTTCGCGCCATCCGCTGGCGTGCCACGGACTGTCGCTCTCGCTTGGCGGCTTCGCGCCGCTGGACGAGACCTTCCTGGTGCGCGTGCGCCGCTTCCTCGAACGCCACCGCGTCGCGCTGTATAGCGAACACCTGAGCTACTGCAGCGACGACGGCCACCTCTACGACCTGCTGCCGATTCCCTTCACCGAGGAAGCGGTGCATCACGTCGCCGCACGCATCCGCCAGACCCAGGACATCCTCGGCCGGCGCATCGCGGTGGAGAACGTCTCCTATTACGCGACGGTGCCGATCGATCGCGGACAGCAGGCACTCGACGAAGCGGCGTTCATCAACGCCGTGCTGGCCGAAGCCGACTGCGACCTGCTGCTCGACGTCAACAACGTCTACGTCAATGCGATCAACCACCGCTACGACCCGCACGCGTTCCTCGCGGCGATGCCGGTGGATCGCGTGGCGTACTTCCATGTCGCCGGCCACTACGACGAAGCCGAGGACCTCAAGGTCGACACGCACGGTGCGGCGGTGAAGGACGCGGTGTGGGACCTGCTCGGCGAGGCGTACGCACGCTTCGGTGCGCGGCCCACACTGTTGGAACGCGACTTCAACGTCCCGCCGTACGTCGAACTGCTGCGCGAACTCGACGTCGTGCGCCAGCGCATGCGCGACCACGCCGGTGCCGGGACGCTGCATGCACGCGCCTGAAGCCCCCGAACGCCTGCGCGCACAACAGCTCTCGCTGACGCGGCACCTGCGCGATCCCGCCCACGTCCCCGCACCGGAAGGCATCGAGTACCGTCGCCTGGCGGTATATCGCGATTTGTTGTTCAACAACGTCGAGAGCCTGCTCGCCGGAAATTTCCCGGTGATCCGCACGCTGCTCGACGACGAGCAGTGGCAGGCGCTGGTGCATGCGTTCTTCCGCGACCACCGCTGCCAGACACCGCTGTTCACCGAACTGGGGCGCGAATTCATCCGCTTCCTCGACACGATCGAACCGCTCGACCCGCCGTTCCTCGCCGAACTGGCGCACTACGAGTGGGTCGAACTGGCATTGCAGATCAGCGACGCCGCATTGCCCGCGCACGACGCCGACGGCGACCTGCTCGACGGTCGGCCGGTGCTGTCGCCGCTGGCGTGGCCGCTCGCCTACGCGTGGCCCGTGCACCGCATCGGGCCCGAACACCGCCCGGCGACGCCGCCGCCCACGCCGACGCTGCTGCTGGTGCGCCGCGACGACGACGGCACGGTGCGCTTCTCCGAACTCAGCCCGCTGGCGTTCCGCCTACTGCAGCGTATGGAAGAAGCGCCGCACCTCAGCGGACGCATGCAACTCGAAGCGCTTGCCCGCGAAGCCGGCAGCGACGATGTCGCCGCGTTCGTCGAGCACGGCCGCGCCCTGCTGCTGCAGATGCGCCAGGCGCGCGTGATTCCGGGCATCGCGACCGCGCCGGAATGAGCCGGGGTTACCGCTAGCACACGCCGTCGTACGTAACCGCGCGCACACTACTGCGCTCGCGCGCGAGGTCGTTCGTGACGCGTCTGTTACGCTAGGTCATGCCAAACGCAGATACCGCCGCAGCACCCTCCCCGCTCGCCACGCGATTCCGCGGCTTCCTGCCGGTCGTGGTGGACGTGGAAACCGGCGGCTTCGACTGGAACCGCCACGCACTGCTGGAAATCGCGGTGGCGCCGATCGACATCGACGAGAACGGCCTGCTGGTCGTCGGCCCCATCACCAGCAGCCATGTCGTTCCGGCGCAGGGACTGGAGATCGACCCCAAGTCGCTGGAAGTCACCGGCATCGACATCGATCATCCGTTCCGCGACGCCAAGCCCGAACGCGTCGCGCTGGAAGCGGTGTTCGCACCGGTGCGCGCGGCGGTGAAGAAGCACGGTTGCCAGCGCGCGATCCTGGTCGGCCACAACGCGCACTTCGACCTGAACTTCCTCAACGCGGCGATCGCACGCAGCGGCCACAAGCGCAGCCCGTTCCATCCATTCAGCGTGTTCGACACGGTCACGCTGGCCGGCGTCGCGTACGGGCAGACCGTGCTCGCGCGCGCGGTGCAGGCCGCCGGGCTGGACTGGAACAGCGACGAGCAGCATGCGGCCGTCTACGACACCGAGCGCACCGCGCAGCTGTTCTGCAAGATCGTCAACGCGTGGCCATCGCCGCTGCCGATCGCGGACGCCCAGGGAACGTGAGCGGACACGCCACGCCGATGCAGCGCATGCTCGCCGGCGAGCTCTATCGCGCCGACGACGTGGAGATCCAGACGGCGCAGGCCGCCGCGCGCGAGTGGATGGTGCGCTACAACGCGGCGCTGTCGATGACGCCCGCGCAACGCCACGCGCTACTCGCCGAACGACTCGGCGCGGTCGGAGCCGGCAGTGAGATCCGCCCGCCGTTCCATTGCGACTACGGCTTCAACCTGCGTCTCGGCCGCGGCGTGTTCCTCAACTTCAACTGCGTGGTCCTCGACGTGGTCGAAGTCGAGATCGGCGACGGCACGCAGATCGGTCCCGCGGTGCAGATCTACACGGCCGATCATCCGCGCGATCCGGACGTGCGCCGCGAAGGCTGGGAGTTCGGTCGTCCCGTGCGGATCGGGCGCAACGTGTGGATCGGCGGTGGCGCGATCATCCTGCCGGGCGTGAGCATCGGCGACGATGCGCTGGTCGGCGCGGGCAGCGTGGTCACTCGCGATGTTCCCGCCGGCGCGACCGTGGCGGGCAATCCGGCCCGGGCCGTTCGCACCGCAGGCTGACGTCCACGCTGCATTGGTTCGCACGCGGCAACGCCATGTCGCCGCCCTCGGCCATTCCGCGGTAGTGCCCCAGCGCCGACAATCCTCCGCGCTTCGACCGCGACCTTAAAACCGTTTTAAAGAAGCGTTGCTGGAATGCTCCGTCGCAGGCGCTGCATCGCCGCCACGCAGGCGCGATGCCATCCTGTGCGCCCCCACCGGCAGCTTTGCCGCGGCCTCCACGACGGCCGCGGCGCTGTCGTCATCAGACTTCGGAAAACCCGCTCCATGAACCGCACCGGATGGCTGCTCCCGGCCGTCATCGCCTATGCCTGTGCCGGCGCCGTCCACGCGCACGGCCGCGAGGAATGCACCGACGGCCCCACCCGCCTGCCGCCCATCGTGAACCTGCGCGTCGACAACGACCTGCTCGGCGGACAGGACCAGGGTTACAGCAACGGCGTGCAGCTCACCCTGGTCTCGCCGAACCTGCGCGACTACACCGACGATCCCTGCATCCCGCGCCTGGCGCGCTGGGTCAACCGCCACCTCAACGCGCTGCAGCCCGAGACGTTCGAGCAGCAGAACATGATCGCGACGTTCGCGCAGGGCATCTTCACCCCCACCGATTTCAGTCGCAGCGACCTGATCGAGGACGACCGCCCGTACGTGGCGGCGCTGCTGGTCGGTCTGGGCTACAACGCGCGCGAAGGCGACCGTCTGCGCACCACGCAGCTGCAGTTCGGCCTGGTCGGCCCGGCCGCGCTGGGCAAGGAAGCGCAGGACGCGGTGCACCAGGTCACCGGCAGCGAGAAGTTCCGCGGCTGGGACAACCAGCTCGAGAACGAACCGGTGTTCCGCATCATCCACGAGCGCATGCATCGCTTTTCGTCCAGCGACGGCGCGCGCGGCTGGGGCTGGGACACGATCGCGCACTACGGCGGCAGCCTCGGCAACCTGGCGACGTACCTCAACGCCGGTGCGGAATTCCGTTTCGGCCGCAACCTGCCCGACGATTTCGGCAGCACGCCGCTGCGCCCGGCCGGCGAGAACACCGCGCCCACACGCGAGCCGCAGAGCCAGTACACGCCCGGCGCGCACCTGTTCGTCACGTTCGACACGCGCTGGGTGATGTACGACATCACGCTGGACGGCAACACCTTCCGCGACAGCCACAGCGTCGACAAGCGCCACGCCGTTGCCAACATCGGCTACGGCGTGGCACTGATGCGGCATCGCTGGAAGTTCGCGCTGGCGCGCTACCACGGCACCCGCGAGTACGACGGCCAGCGCGAGACGCCGGTGTTCGGCAGCTTCACGATCAGTCGCGCGTTCTGAGCGCAATAGAGCGAGCCTTTGCTTTCCCTTCTCCCCTTGCGGGAGAAGGTGGCGCGAAGCGCCGGAAGAGGGGTGCGTGCGCAGCGCGTGCTACCCCTCTCCCTGGCCGCCTTCGGCGGCCTATCCCTCTCCCGCAAGGGGAGAGAGGGCGCCACTCACGGCGAAGCGAGCTTCAACCCGATCAGGCCGGCGATGATCAGGCCGACGCTGATCATGCGCAGGGCGTTCACCGGCTCCTGGAACAGCACGATGCCGAGGATGACGGTGCCCACTGCACCGACGCCGACCCAGATCGCATACGCGGTGCCGACCGGCAGCGACTTCATCGCGATACCGAGCAGGCCCAGGCTGATCGCCATCGCCGCGACCGTGCCCACGGTGGGCCACAGGCGGGTGAAACCGTCGGTGTATTTCAGGCCGATCGCCCAGCCCACTTCGAACAGGCCGGCGAGTACGAGGATGATCCAGGGCATGGCAGTGTCTCCAATCGAATGCGGGGCCGTCCCCTGACGATGATGGAGCGGCGGGGTCGTCCCCGCTTCCTGCTGCACGCGGATTATTTCACAGCCGCGCCTGCGGCGGGTTCTCGTCGTAGCAGATGACGTTGCGGCCGAGGTTCTTGGCGCGGTACATCGCCGCGTCGGCACGCTCCAGCAGGCGCGCCGGCGTGTCGTCGAAGCGGCATTCGGCCACGCCCACGCTGAACGTCACGTTCAGGCCGTCGATGCCGGCCCACGATCCGTGCGCGCGGAACGTCTGCTGCAGGCGCTCGCAGATCGCGATCGCATCTTCCAGCGTCGTGTCCGGCAGCAGAAGCGCGAACTCCTCGCCGCCCAGGCGCGCGAGCAGGTCGGCCTCGCGACTGTCGACCGACATCAACCGCGCGGCCTCGCGCAGCACGGTGTCGCCGACGCTGTGCGAATGGGTGTCGTTGATGCGCTTGAAGTGGTCCAGGTCGATCAGCGCCAGGCACAGCGGATGTGCGCCGCGATGCGCCACGGCGATGTCGCGCCTGAGCACTTCGTCGAAGCGGCGGCGGTTCGGCAGGCCGGTCAGCACGTCCTCGCGCGCCTGCCGTCCGTAGGCGGCCGCCTGTTCGCGCAGGCGTTCGAGCAGCTGCACGCGGTCGCGGTCGATGGCGCGCAGCTGTTCGGCCTGCGATTCCAGATCGCGCGTGCGCTCGGCGACCAGTTTCACCAGGCGCTGGTTGCGCGTGCGGTAGCGCTGCAACAGATAGCGGTACAACGCGAACAACAGCAGCAGTACCGCGATCGCGAACAGCCCGCGCGTGTCGCTGCGCTGCCACCACAGCGGCTCGACGGTGAAGGCCCAGCTCGCGACCTGCGTGCTCCATGCGCCACTCGGATGCGCCGCCGCGACCAGCAGCACGTAATCGCCCGGCGGCAATCCGATGTACTCGACCGTGCGCTGCGTGCCGCGCTCGATCCACTGGTCATCCATGCCGACCAGCCGCGTGCGGTAGCGGATGCGATCGGAAAGCACGTAACTCAGACCGACGTAGGACACGCTCAGGCGCTGCCCGCCGGGCACGTCGCGCCGGTCGCGCCACGGGAACTCCGTGCTGCCGAGCCTGACGTCCTCGATCACCGCGGGCGGCGGAGGACGATTCGCGTAACGCTCCATCCGCGCCGGATCGACCATGCTCACGCCGCCCGCCGTTGCCAGCCACACCGAACCGTCGTGGCGCAGGATCGCCGACGGCGACGAGCTGCCGTTGCCCTGTGCGCTCGCCAGTCCGTCGGCCTCGGTGTAGCGCTCCGCGCGCAGCGGCAGCGCGGTGCCGTCGGCAGCGTCGCGCAATGCGTCCAGCGACACGCGCAGCACGCCACGGTTGCTGGTGATCCAGGCATGGCCGCGAAGATCGGGAACGAGCTGGAACACGGTGTCGACCGGCAGGCCCTGTTCGAGCCCGACGCGCACCGTGCGTCCGTCGCGATGGCGGTACAGGCCGCGATCGGTGGAAATCCACACGTCGCGCCCGACGGCATTGAAGCCGAACACCGAACGTGCGCCGCCCAGGCCTTCCACTTCGATGCGTTCGACACGATCGTCGCGCAACACGCTGGCGCCTTCGACCGAGCCGATCCACAACGCGTCGTCGATGCTCGCAAGCGCGGTGATCAACCCCTTCGGCAGCCCCGCGATCGCGGGCGTCCGCGCCTCGCCAGCGCCGTCCAGCGTGACCAGTCCGCGGTGCGTGCCGGCCCAGACCACGCCCGCGTCGTCGACCGCGATCGCGCGCACGTGGCCGCCCGGCAGGCCTTCCTCGACACCGTAGTGCCGCAGCAGGCTGCCTTCGCGCAGACGGAACACGCCGTCGGCGAACGTCCCTGCCCAGACATCGCCATCGTGGCCTTCAGCGATGCTCAGCACCGACACACCGTCGCCGTTGTCCGCGCGCAGCTGCATCGGTTCGATGCGTCCGTCGCGATGCATGTAGTCCAGCCCGCCACCACCGCCGATCCACAAGCCGCCGTGACGATCTTCCATCACCGCGCGCACGTAGTCGCCGGACAGCCCGTCGCGACGCGTGTAGCGGCCGAACAGCGTTTCGCGCAGGCGGAACAGACCGCCGTTGGCGCCGATCCAGATGTTGCCCTCGGCGTCTTCGAGCAGGCTGGCGATGCGCCCGTTGGGCAGCACGTCGCCGGCGCGCATCCATTCCACGCCGTGCCCGCCGATGCGGACCAGGCCGTGGTTCTCGGTGCCCAGCCACAGCCCACCGTTGCGGTCGCGCAGCATCGCGGTGAAGTGGCCCAGGCCCGGCAGGTGCTGCGCCAGTCGCGGCGTTCCGTCGCGCACTTCGAACACGCGCTCGTCCGCGGTGAGCCACAGCGAGCCGTCGGGCGCGCGATACGGCCAGACCAGTCCGTCTGGAAGTCCCCACTCGGCCGGCGCGCGATGCCAGCGGCCGTCCGGTTCGCGAATCGACAGGCCATCGAGAGCGCCGATCCAGATGCGCTCCTGCGCGTCGATGGCGATGCGCGGGAAAGCGGCGGCGAGCGGAACGCCCGCGGGCGGCGCGAAGTATTCGAATCCGTTGTCGGGATCGAGGCGGCCCATGCCGTGGCCTTCGAACAGCAGCCACAGCCGGCCCTTGCCGTCCATGACCATGTCCAGGATCAGCGCCTGCGGCCATGCGCCGGTGCGTTCCCAGAACCGCCATTCCCCGTCGGGTTCCTGTCGGCCTAGGTTGCCGCGCGAATCGGTCAGCCACAGGCGGCCGCGCGGATCGACGTAGAGCGCGCCGATACCGTTGTCGCGCAGCGCCGGATGCGTGCCGCGCCCGATCACGGTGAAGTCGATGCCGTTGTAGCGCACCGCGCCTTCCCAGGTGGCGAACCACAGGTGGCCTTCCGGTGTCTGCGCGATGTCGCGCAGCGAGTTGTGCGGCAGGCCGTTGCGCGAGGTCCACGCATCGACGACGTAATCGCGCAGTGGCGGCGGTCCGGACGCGGCGAACGCCCACGACGCGAGCGGCATCAGCCAGGCCAGGCAGCATGCGACCAGACAGCATGCGGCCAGCCCGAGCGCTCGCACGCGGCGTCGCTTGTCGATCCCCCCAACCCGCATCAGTCCCCGATCCCCTCAACTGCCGCAGGCGTTAACGGCGCCGCGACCGCGAACATTAACCGCGCTGGCGCACGGCCTCGAACAGGGTCACGCCGGCGGCCACGGAGACGTTCAGGCTTTCCACGCCGAGTCCGTCCGCGCCGGGCATCGGGATCTTCACCAGGCTGTCGCAGTTCTCGCGGGTCAGCCGGCGCAGGCCGTCGGCTTCGCCACCGAGCACGAGGCCGACGTTGCCGGTGAGGTCCAGCGAATACAGCGAATCCGTCGCCTCGCCGGCCAGTCCGTACAACCACACGCCGAGCTTCTGCAGGTCGCGCATGGTGCGCGCGAGGTTGGTCACCGGGATCACCGCGACGCTGTCGGCCGCACCGGCGGAGGTCTTGCGCACGGTCGCGTTGACCTGCACCGACTTGTCCTTGGGGATGATCACCGCGGTCACGCCTGCGGCAGCGGCGCTGCGCAGGCATGCGCCGAGGTTGTGCGGATCCTGCACGCCGTCGAGGACCAGCACCAGCGCACGGCCCTGTGCACCCTCGATCAGGGCTTCCAGCTCGTTCTCGTTCCAGGTCTTGGCTGCGGCGTAGCGCGCGACCACGCCCTGGTGGCGCAGGTTGCCGACCACGCCGTCGAGCGCCTGCGTGGCGACGCGGCGCACGTCGATGTCCAGCCGCCGCGCATTGCTCTCGATCTCGGTCAGGCGCGGGTTCTTCGCCCCGGCTTCGATCAACACTTCACGCACGTGCGAGGCATCGTGCTCCAGGGCCGCCGACACGGCGTTGATGCCGGCGATCCATTGCTTCTGGCTCATGGTTCTCTCTCGTTCCCGCGCGCGCCCGGCGCGCGGCGATGGTCAGTAGGGAATCTTCTTCCGCTTCGCCGGCTGCCCCCGTGGCGGGAGCGCTTTGGCGTCGCGTTCCTGCGCCAGGCGGAAATCGATCTTGCGTTCCTCGACGCTGGCCTTCATCACCACGATGCGGACGCGGTCGCCGAGGCGGAACTCGCGGCCGCTGCGCTCGCCGGACAGCGTCTTGCGGATAGGATCGAAATGATAATAGTCGTGGGGCAGCTGGGTCACGTGGACCAGGCCGTTCACCTTCGACCCGTCCAGTTCGACGAACAGGCCGAAGCTGGTCACGCCGCTGATGACGCCCTCGAACTCGCCGCCCACGTGCTGTTCCATCCACGCGGCACGGTAGCGCTCGTCGACCTCGCGCTCGGCCTCGTCGGCGCGGCGCTCGCGCTCGGAACACTGCAGGGCCAGCGCGGCCATGTCGCTGGGCGAATACCGGTACTTCTCCGGCTTGCCGCTGGCCAGCGCGTGCTTGATCGCGCGGTGCACGAGCAGGTCGGGGTAACGGCGGATCGGCGAGGTGAAGTGCGCGTAGGCTTCCAGCGCCAGGCCGAAGTGGCCGACGTTGTCTGGCGAATACACCGCCAGCGACTGGCTGCGCAGCAGCACCGATTCGATCAGCGCCGCATCGGGACGCTCGCGGATCTTCTTCAGCAGCGAGGTGAAGTCGCGCGGTTCCAGCTTGCCCCACGGCGGCATGCGCAGGCGGAACTCGCGCAGGAACTCCTGCAGGTCCGAGTACTTCTGTTCCGGCGGCTTGTCGTGGATGCGGTACGGCGCGGGCACGCGGTGCGCGATCAGGTACTTCGCCGCCTCCACGTTCGCCGCGATCATGCATTCCTCGATCAGCTTGTGCGCGTCGTTGCGCTGGAGCATGCCGGCCTGCACGACTTCGCCCTTCGCGCCCAGCACGAAGCGCACCTCGCTGGATTCGAACTCGATCGCACCGCGCTGCTCGCGCGCCTTCGACAACACGTGGTAGAGCTGGTGCAGGCGCTCGACGCTGGGCATCAGCGAGCCGATCTGCGCACGCGCCTCGGCCTTTTCCTCGTCGAGCACGGTGTCGCCCACCGCGTTCCAGACCTGCGTGTAGGTCAGGCGCGCGTGCGAGTTCATCACTGCTTCGTAGAACTTCGACTTCGTGACCTGTCCATCGCGGTCGATCTGCATGTCGCAGACGAAGCACAGCCGGTCGACCTTAGGGTTGAGCGAGCAGATGCCGTTGGACAGCGTCTCCGGCAGCATCGGCACGACGAAGCCGGGGAAGTACACGGACGTCGCGCGCTTCTGCGCTTCGTCGTCCAGTGGCGTGCCGGGACGCACGTAGTGCGAGACGTCGGCGATCGCCACGACAAGGCGGAAGCCGTTGCGGTTGGATTCGCAGTAGACCGCGTCGTCGAAGTCCTTGGCGTCCTCGCCGTCGATGGTGACCAGCGGCAGTTCGCGAAGGTCCACGCGCTGCGCCGCGGTCGCGGCGTCGACGGTGAGCGGCACCGCAGCGGCTTCGTCGAGCACCGGCTGCGGGAATTCGTGCGGGATCTCATGCCCGTGAATCGCGGCCTGCACGGCCAGCGACGCGGTCAGGCGATCGCCGAGCACCGCCAGCACGCGACCGATCGGCGGGCGCTGCGGATCCGGTGCCTGCAACAGTTCGCACACCACGAGCTGTCCGTTCTGCGCACCCAGGCGTTCGTCCGGCGGTATCTGCACGTTGCGCTGGATGCGACGGTCGTCGGGCACGACGTAGCTGATGCCGGCCTCCAACACGAAGCGGCCGATCAGGCGGTTGAGGCGGCGCTCGAGCACGCGCAGGATCGCGCCTTCGCGACGGCCGCGTCGATCCACGCCGGTCACGGAGGCCAGTACGCGGTCGCCATGCATGGCCTTGCGCATTTCCAGCGGCGGCAGGAACAGGTCGTCGCCACCGGACTCCAGGCGCAGGAAGCCGAAACCGTCCGGATTGGCGATCACCACGCCCGGCACGAGGTCGAGCTGCCGGGCCGGCAGGAATTCGCCGACACGATTGCGCAGCAGCTGGCCGTCGCGAACCATCGCGCCCAGGCGCTTGCCGAGCGCGTCGAAACGGTCGGGCTCGGACAGGCCCAGGCGCTGCGCGAGCTCTTCGGCCGGCATCGGACCGTCGGCCTGCATCAGGATCTGCAGGATCACCTCGCGGCTGGCGATGGGCTGCTCGTAGCGGGCGGCTTCACGCGCAGCGTGGGGATCGTGGTAGGCGCCGCCCCGGGAGGGTGCACCGCGGCCGCGCGGCGGTGGCGGCGGGAGGTCGGGCATCCAGCCGGGTCGCTTGGATTTCGGCGCTCCCTTGCCCGGCTTCGCGGGACGGGAGGCGTCGGACTTGCGGGATGGCGCCTTGGGCGACGCGGACTTCGGGCCGCCGGACTTCCCCCGGCTCGGTGTTTTCTTGGTCATCGCGCGAATGGTCGCACATCGGCATGAACACGGTGTCGCGGAGGCGCACGGGCCGCCTCCCGACACCGGCCCCGCATGGCGGGTTCAAAGCTTCGGCGGGTCGTAGTAGATCATCACGCGAACGTCGTCCAGATCCGATTCTGCCGGATCCTTCTGCGACACGTGCGCGTAGCGGATGCGGAACAGCAGCCCCTGCAGGAAGCCGTCCGGTATCGCCCACTGGAAGTTGAAGTCGTACTCGTCCTTGGCGTACTCGGTGGGCGATTGCGGATCGCTGCCATCGACGTACAGCGCGTAGACGCTGGCGCCCTTGATCCACGGGAAGGTGTAGCCGGCGCGCAGCATCCATGCGTCCTCGCCGTCGCGGTTGAAATCCTCGACCTGCACGCTGGTGTAACCGGGATAGCCGCTCCACGGGTTCTGCATGTTGGTGTCGCCGCCCGCACTGGTGTAGGCCGCGGTGAACAGCGCGCCGCCCCAGGCGAGCTCCGCCTTCGCGCCCCACTGGTCGGAGGAGAAGTTGGTGCCACGCAGCAGATCGTCGCCGGTGCTGGCCTGGTCGGAATACTGCGCGGCGAGCGCGAGTTTCAGCTTCTCGCCCAGCGGGATCGCGTACTTCGCCTCGGTGTAGAAGATGTTGATGATGTCGTCGCTGTAGTAATCGATCGCACCGATGGAGAGGTCGCCCATCTTGAAGTTGCCGCCGAGCGCGTACACGCCGCGCTCGGTACCGGCAGGCGCGCCGGCATCGGTGGCCATCGAGACGAACTTGTCCGAGTTGCGCTCCTTGATCTCGTCGACGTAGCCGCCGCCCACGCGCCATTCAGGCCGTCCCTCATCGCCGCCGTAAAGGCCTTGCACGGTGATGAGTTCGAACGTGTTCGGCGTCATGCGCGCGTCATTGCGATTGAGATACGGCGTGTCGATGCCGCGACGGCCGACAGTCAGCCGCGTGTCGTCGTTGATCAGGAACTCGCCGTAGACTTCGCCGAGTACCGTGTAACCCTCCTGCCCCGACTTGAGCAGCAGCGTGCCGTCCTTGTCCTCCGGGCCGTACAGCTTCTGCGAGGTATACCCGGTCGCGCCGAAGGCGAAACGATCGCGGAAATAGCCGGTCTTGAAACCGAGCGAGCCGCCCAGTGCCCACGCTTCGCTCTGGGTGTCGTCGTACTTGTAGCGATCCAGGTAGAACGAACGGATCTGCAGGTCCCACTTGGTGTCCTGGAACGCCTTGCGCCGCGTCTCGCGCACCCACTCCGCGCGATCGCGCGGAGCGAATGCCTCGTCGATGGGCGTCTGGCCCTGCTCGGTGGACGTCGGCGCCTGCTCGACGTACTCGTCATCCTCGACCGTCGCCGCCGGTGGCGGCGAGGTCGTCGTCTGCGCGCCGGCCTGCGACGGCGCGAGCAGCGCGGATGCCAGTACGCAGGCCACGAACAACGGCGTGCGCGATGGGTTGCGATACGCGTTCATGTCGCCTCCTGCGGTTTACTGCGAAAGCACCATCGCGAAGTAGCCGAACACCGTGTACAGCACGCCCGAAATCGCATAGCCGACCGGGAAGCCCACCCACGGCACGGTGCTGTTGATTTCCTTGGCCGCTTCGCGTGCCGGACCGGAATGCGAGCGCGAGCCCGCGACGCCGCCCATCAACACCGCCGGGTTGATCTTGAAGAAGTGGTAGCCGATCGCCCAGGTGATGAACGGTGGGATCGTGCTGGCGACGAAGCCGGCGAGGAAGATCTTCAGCGCGATCGAACCGGTCAGCTGCTCGAGCAGCGTCGCGCCGGCGTTGATGCCGACGATGGCGATGAAGGTCACCAGACCCAGGTCTTCGAGGATGTTGCGCGCCGCGTTCGGCGTGCTGCCGAAGTAGCGCAGGCGCGACACGATCGACGAAACGAAGATGCCCGACAGCAGCAGGCCGCCGGCATTGCCAAGGCCCACCGAGAAATCGCCGACCGGCACGTTGATCTTGCCGATCAGCAGGCCCAGCACCATGCCCGCCGACAGCGTGAGCAGGTCGGTGGAAGTACTCGGACGCGCGACCTTGCCGAGCAGTCCCGCCGCCTTGTCCACCGCGCTCTTCAGGCCAGTCACGAAGACGACGTCGAGGCGCTTGAGCTCGGTATCCGCGCCGACCGGGATCGGCTCGCCCGAACGCTCCAGCCGCGTCACCTGCAACTGGCCGGCGAAGTCTTCCGTCGCCAGCGTCTTCAGTGGCTTGCCTTCGAAGGCCTTGTCGGTCACCAGGATCTCGGCCTGGTCCAGCGGCACGTTCAGCGCCTTGGGATCGTCGATCTCGGAACCGATCAGTCCCAGGTTGGCGGTCAGGTCTTCGAGCCGTCCACCGAGTGCGATCACGTCGCCACGCTGCAGGACGACATCGGGCGACGCGCCGAGCGACTCATCGCCGCGCCGCACGTTGGCGATGCGGTACTGCGGATAGGTCTTGCGGAACTGCGCGATGCTCTGCCCCGCGGTCTGGGCATTGTCGAGCCGGTACGCACGCAGGCCACCGCCGCGATAACCGGTGAGCGCGGCATCGTCGACGTTGCGCACGCCGTGTTCCTGCTCGTACTCGCGCGCGGCCTTGGCCGCGTCCACGCCCCACCAGCGCGGCAGGTACTTGCAGATCAGGATGATGCCGACCGTGCCCCAGATGTAGGTCACGCCGTAACCGAGCGCGATCATGCCCGACACCTGTTCGGCCGTCGTGCCCGCGGGCAACTTGTACGCGCCCTGCTCCACGGCCATCTCGGCGGTGCCGATCGCGGCGGACATCGTCTGCGAACCGGCCAGCACGCCACCGGCGGCGCCGGCGGGAAGATCGAATATCTTCGACATGAACACCACCAGCCCCAGACCGAGGAACGAGCAGATCACGGCGAGGATGGTGAAGGTGATGCCGTCCTTCTTCAGGCTGTTGAAGAACGCCGGGCCCACGCGCAGTCCGACGCCGTACATGAAGAGGTAATAGAAGAGCGACTTGGCGAAGTTGTCGAGCTGCAGCTTGACGCCGTAGGTCGAAGCCCACGTCGCCAGCGCCGCACCCACGACCACGGCGGCGGCGACCATGCCCAGCCCGTAGCCCTTCACCGAGAACTTGCCGACCAGCACCGCCATGCCCACCGTGAAGAACAGCAGGATGTAGGGGTTGTCGGCGAGGAACTGGAAGAATCCTTGCATGGCGGCTGCCTCCGAACGTGGCGATTAATGCGTCGAACCGGCGCGACGGCCGGCGAGCGACGACGGCTTGATCAGCTTGATGCCCTGCGCGGCGTGGTAGCCGTGGATTTCCTTCACGTCGAGCTTGCGCATGAAGGCGATGGTGTCGGCGGTGATCACCTGCCCCGGCACCATGATCGGGAAGCCCGGCGGATACGGGATCACGAAGTTGGCCGAGACCATCTCCGGGCCTTCACGCAGGCGCTTGTCGACCTCTTCGCTGCCCAGCTTCACGAACTCGCAGTTGTCCTCCTCGTAGGCCATGAAGAACGCGGGCCGCATGTGGCCCTCGTTGCTCGCCCCGGCGGGATCGTCGCGGAACGCATCGTGGAAACGGCTGAAGTTCGGCAGGTCCGGGACATCCGTCATCAGCGACTTGACCCGGTCGTCGAACACCCTCTGCCCGATCGAGCCTTCCTGCGACAGGCGCGACTCGATCTCGCGCGACAGGTCCGCCAGCGCCTTGATCAGCAGGGCTGCATCGCTGTGCGTGTTGTTGATGTTGGTCTGCACCAGCACGCTGTTGCGCGAGGTCTTGTTGATCTGGATGTCGAAACGTTCCGCGAGCATCCCCTTGAACTGGGTGCCGTCGAAGCCGGCCGCGCCGCAGATCAGGGTCAGGCGCGTCGGATCCAGCGCGAACTCATCTCGATCCCATGCTTCCACCGCCTGCGCCCAGGTCGAATGCGGCGGGCCATAGTCCTTGATTCCGGACTCGCGGAACTCCGCCGGCACCATGTCCTCCGGCGTCGCCACGCGGAAGTACTTCGAGATCAGCGGATGGTTGTTCACCGCGGCGCGGATCTTTAGCGCAAGGTCGGTCATGCGCATCGTCAGCGCGTAGCCTTCCAGCTCCATCTGCCGGCGCGCGAGGTCGAGCGACGCGATCAGCTGCAGGTTCGGCGATGTCGAGGTATGCGCGAAGAACGCCTCCTCGAACGGCCCCTCGACGTGGTGGAAGTCGTCGTCCCACACCAGCATCATCGAACCCTGCCGGAACGCCGACATCGACTTGTGCGTGGAGTTGGTCTGGTAGACGCGGATGCGCACCTTGTCCGGATCGGGGAGCGGGTGCTCGTCGAGCAGCGCGGCATCGGTGGGATCCAGTTCGCCGCGCTTCGCCTTCCACGCCTCGTACTCCTCGCGATAGGCCTTGCTGCGGTAACGCGCCGTCAGCGCCGCGGCCGCGCCCATCGCGCTGCGGCGGCGATGCAGGGGATTGAAGCGCGCGAAGCCGAACCACGCCTCGTCCCACAGGAAGATCAGGTCGGGCTTGATCGCCAGGCATTCCTCCATCACCCGGCGCGGGTTGTACATGTGGCCGTCGAAGGTGCAGTTGGTCATGTCGATGACCTTGACCCGGTCGAGCTTGCCGCCCGCGGCGCAGTCGATCAGTGCCTGCTTGATGGTGCGAAGCGGGACCGCGCCGTACATCGAGTACTGCGTCAGTGGGAACGCCTCGACGTAGTACGGCTGCGCACCGCTGAGCACGAAGCCGTAGTGATGCGACTTGTGGCAGTTGCGGTCGACGATGACGATGTCGCCCGGCTTGCATACCGCCTGCACGACGATCTTGTTCGACGTCGACGTGCCGTTGGTGCCCAGGTACGCGCGTTTGGCGCCGAACGCGCGCGCAACCGCTTCCTGTGCGCGCTTGATGTTGCCGGTGGGCTCCAGCAGGCTGTCGAGGCCGCCGGTGGTCGCGGAGGATTCGGCGAACAGGATGTTGGTGCCATAGAAGTGGCCCATGTCGCGGATCCAGTTGGATCCGAAGATCGACTTGCCGCGCGCGATCGGCAACGCATGGAAGGTACCGATGGGACGCATCGCGTACTTCTTCAGGTTGTCGAAATACGGCGTCTCGTAGCGATCCTTGATCCCGTCGAGGATCGACAGGTGGATCTCCATCGGTTCCTCGACGTGGTGGAAGATCCGTCGAAGCGATGCCGCTTCCTCGCTTCCTGCCAGCGCCTCGGGCGAGCGGTCGGACAGGAGGTACAGGTCGAGTTCGGGACGGTAGCCGCGGATCGTCCGCGCCAGCGTCAGCGACAGGGCACCCGGTGCGACTTCGTCCTTGCGCGTATGGATGTAGCGCGACAGGAACTCTTTCAGGTCGGGAATGTCGTGGCGCGAGGCATAGCCGAAGCCGTCGACGAGCACCACCGCCTGCACGTCGGGGTTGACCATGACCGTCAGCGCGGCGTCCTCGAAACTGCCGGCATGCACGGCTGCGTAGTGGAAGGGATCTTCCGGGCGCCGCATGCGGCGCATTTCCTCTTTCGAACGCGCCCACTGCGCCGGATCGCTGGGCGTGACGACGAGGACTTCGAAGTACGGCTTGTCCTGCGTTCCCGCAATGTCCGGCGGCAGCGCATCCAGCACGCTGCGGTCGATTTCCTCATCGGTATCCCAGACATGCTCGTCGCGCCGATAGTCGCCGGAGAGGATCGCCGCAGAGATCTTGCGCGCCAGTCGCGAGAACAGCGCTGCATCGCCGCGATCGAACGCCTCGCGCAACGCGATGAGCAGGCGTTCGCCCGGATACGCCCAACAGTGCTCCAGGCGCAGCACGTCATCGAAGGCTTCCTGGCAGCGGTCGCGCAATCCTGCGGCGGCGTCGCTGCTCGCGGACGCCCATGCGCGCGCGGTCGCGTTGAGTTGCCTCCATTGATCGGCGCGCAGCGAAGCGGCGACCACGACATGCGACAACCTGGGCTGGGAATCCTTGTTCATGGCGCGCTCCAGACCTTTCCGCGGACGCACGATGCGCCGGCGGCTCTGCACCCCTGCGCCGGCAAGGCTAGGACGGCGCCGGGGAGTTCGAAATTGGCCCTTGGCCCTATGTCGACCGGTATCACGGCCGGTGCGCGCCGGCCATTCGTCGTGCATGGCACCTGCGGGCACTCCCTTGGCATGGGACTTGGCGGCGCGAGGTTCACGCATGCATAACGTTGTGGACCTCCTTCTATGGCGACCGCCCCCGCCGGAAGGTCATGCAAGGCGCCCTTCACATCGCCGCGTGTTGCCTGACGGTGGCCGTGGCTGCGGCCGCGGGGCCCGCGGTCGCGGCGGAACGGGCATCGCCGCGCCAGCTCATGCAGGAAGGCCGAACCGCGTTGCAGGCAGGCGATCCCTACCTCGCGTTGCGCAAGGTCGCCCTCGCTCGCGAACTGGAACCGGCGAATCCGGACATCCGCCGTGCCCTCGCGGACGTCCTGATGCAACTCGGTGCGCCGCAGGGCGCCGCGCGCGCGCTCGGTACGCAGGACGACCTGGGCATCCGCATCGGCCAGGCCACCGAGGCCGTGCGCTGGGGCGAGCAGGTCGATGGTCCCGATCCCGCATACCCTTTCGCCGGCACCGATGCGGCGATCGCGAAGCTGGACGAATTGATCGCGGATGTGAGCTCGATGCCGACGCCGGATGCGGGCGCGCTGCGTCGTCTGCAGTGCGATCGAGTCGTCGCGCTGCGCAACCGCGAACGCTGGGCCGAAGCGCTCTCGCTCGCCGACGAACTCGAACAGGCCGGACCTTTACCGTCCTACGTGCGCCAGGCGCAGGCCGATGCGTTGCTCGCCACCGAGCAGCCCGAGCGCGCGCTCGCTGCCTATGGCGACGTGCTCGCAGCGGATCCACGCAATCGCGACGCACGCGCCGGGCTGTTCTATGCGCAGGTCGAGAGTGAGGATTTCGACGCAGCGTTCGCGACCGTCGATGCGCTCGCCGCGGAAGGTGCGCCGATGCGCCGCGTCGGCGTATCGCGAGGCGAGTCGTCCGATCCGGACTGGCTCGACGCGCAGCTGTTGCGCGCGCAGGCACGGCGATACGCCGACATGCTCGCCGATGCGTGGCAACTGCTCGATCCGCTGGTTGCGTCGGCGCCGGCCGCGCCGTACCTGCGCATGGAACGAAGCGAACTCGCCGGTGCGCGCGGGTGGCCGCGCCTTGCGCATGAGGAAGCCCGGATCGCGCACAGTCTCGCGCCGGACGCGCCCGGCGCGCGGCAGGTGCTGGCCGACGCCGAAATGCGTCGTCGTCAGTGGAACGCCGCCGAACGGCACGCGCGCGAGGCCGCCGCGCTGCGGCCGGACAATCCGCAGGTTCATCGCCTGCTCGCGGACATCGAGGCGCATCGCGATGCACAGCTGCTGTTGGCCATCGCGCCAAGGCGCGCCGACGGCGGCGGTCGCAATGCGCCCGGCGATGGCATCTCCGCGTCGGCGCGCGTGTACACGCCGCCGCTTGCGGAGCGCTGGCGCCTGCTCGCCGCGGCCGAACGGGAACTCGACGAGCCTGAAGGCGAACACCTCAGCCGCAATCGTTACGGCGCGGGCATCGAAGGACGCTGGCCCGACGTGACCTTCGAACTGGTGGGCTGGGCGAACCGTGGCCTGCTCGATCACGGCGGTGCCGATGCCAGCGTGCAATGGCAGCCGGACGACCACTGGACGTTGATCGGCGAGTTGCAGGCGTTTTCCGCAAACACGCCACTGCGCGCGATCGAAGCCGGCGTACGCGCCGACGCGGCGAGTCTCGGCGTCGTCCATGCCTGGAACGAAAAGCGCGTGGCATCGGCGTCGCTGACCACGCTCGATTTCACCGATGGCAATCGTCGCTGGCAGCTGAGCGCGGATTACACCGGCACGATCGTCGACCGCCCCACGCTCGATGTCCTGCTTCGTCCCGCGCTCTATGCCTCGCGCAACTCGCTGCGCGACGCGCCCTACTTCAACCCGGAGCGCGACGCCTCGATCAGCCTCGGCGTCGACGTTCGTCATCTCATCTGGCGACGCTACCAGCGCAGCCTGCGCCAGCGGCTGCTCGCCACCCTCGGCGGGTACTGGCAATCGGGTTTCGACAGCGACGTCATCGGCGGCGTGGAGTATTCGCAGACGTACAGCCACGATCCCCGTAGCGAGTGGAACTACGGCGTCGCATGGACGCGCGCCACCTACGATGGAGATTCCGAGCGGTCGCTGGTTGCCTTCGTACGCCTGGACCAGAGGTTCTGAGGCCGTGAACGTTCGCACCACCCTCGCCGCGCTGTCGATCCTCACTCTGCTCGCGCTACCGGTTCGCACGACGGCGCAGGAGCCATCGCAACCCTTCGTATCCATCGCGCTGCACGACGTGGTCGACACACGGGCGGAACTGGACGAGGACGCGATCACCAGCGACCGCCTCGTCGCTCTCTTCGAATGGCTGGCGGGAAACGGCTGGACCGCGATCTCGCTGGACGACATCGAACGCGCACGCACCGGTGCGAAGCCGCTGCCACCGCGCGCGATCCTCATCACCGTCGACGATGGCCGGCAGAGCCTGTACGCGCGGGTGTATCCGCTGGCGCTGGCGTATCGCACGCCGATCGTGGCGGCGATCGTCGGTTCGTGGATGGACACGCCGGCCAATGCGTCGGTGCGCTACGGCGAACGCAACCTGCCGCGCACGGGCTTCATCAGCTGGGCGCAGGCGCGCGAGATGCAGGCATCGGGGTTGGTCGAGTTCGCCTCGCACAGCCATGCGCTGCATGACGTCGTGATCGCCAACCCCCAGGGGAACGTGCTGCCAGCCGCGCAGAATCTCGCCTTCGCGAACGGCCGATACGAAAGCCCCGCCGCCTTCCGCACGCGTATCGACACTGACCTTGTGCGATCGCGCGAACGCATGCGCGAGGAACTCGGTCGCGCGCCGCGTGCGATCGCGTGGCCCTATGGCCGCTACAACCAGGATGCGCTCGACGTCGCGACCAGCCGTGGATTCCGCTTCGCCCTGACGCTCTCGCCCGCTCCCGCCGATGCCGCGCACCCGCTCGATATCGGACGCTTCCTGCCGACCGGCGATCCGCTTCTCGGCATCACCGTCGCCAACCTGCGCTTCGAGGATCCGTGGCCCGCTGCGCGCCGCGTCGTCGAAGTCGATCCGGCGCGCGTGTTCGATGGCGATGCCGAGGCCAGCAACGCGCGTCTCGGGCGGGTGATCGAACGACTCGTCGCGATCGGCGCGACCCATGTCGCGATCGACGCGGCCACGCTGTCGGCCGATGGCCGCATCGACGGCACGTGGTTCCCGACCTCCTTGCTGCCGGTGCGCAACGATGTACTGCCGCGACTGGCCGCGCAGATGCGCGCGCGTGCCGGCGTCAGCGTGGCGGTCCGTCTTCCGCATATCGCGGTGCTCAGGACATTGGGCGATGAACAGCGCGCATTGGCGCTGTACGCGGACCTCGCGCGACACGTGCCGTTCGAAGCGATGCTGCTGGAAGACGTTGATGCGCTGGGCGAAAGCACCGCGAGCGCGCAGGACGATCCCGCGGATGTGAGGGCCCGGCGCCAGGCGAGTGACAGCGCGGGGTGGCGTCGCGAGGACGCATTCGCACTGCAGGCGTTCCGCATCGCCGAACGGACGCGATCCGGTCTGGAACTGTTCTGGCTCGCGCCATCGACGCATCCGCTGGACCGTCCGTCGGGCTTGGCCGAACTGACGCTGGTACCGCGCGGTTTCGATGCGGCGATGTTGCCCGCGACGCCGCGACTCGACGTACCGCTGTCCCGACGCACAGGGCTGTGGTGGACGACGGATTCGCGCGTCGATCCCGCCGCACTGGTGCGCGCCATGCGCGCGTTCCAGGTCGATGGCGGCACCGTGTTCGGCTGGCGACCGGACGATCCGCTGTCCGATACTCCGAAGGCCGCGATCGTCGCGCCCGCGTTCTCGTCGCGCGATGCTCCCCTGCGGAGGCAAGGGCCATGAACTGGAGTTCACTCCGCGTATGGCTCGAATTGCTCTGCTTCGGCTATCCGTACGCGATGGCGTGGTACTGGATGATTGGCGGCGTTCTCTTCCACCTGCTGCGCGAGCGCAAGGAACCGCGCTTCGACATGCCGCCGCCTCTGGCGCAGCATCCGCCGGTCTCGGTCCTGGTGCCCTGCCACAATGAAGCGCAGCAGATCGCGGAAACCCTGGCCGCACTGGATGCATCGACGTATCCGGATTTCGAGATCATCGCGATCGACGATGGCTCCACGGACGGCAGCAGTGCTCTTTTGGATGAGCTTGCCACGCGCTACCCCCGCCTGCGCGTGGTGCACCTGGATCGCAACCGCGGCAAGGGCGCGGCGCTGAACTTCGGCGCTACGACCGCCCGGAGCGAATTGCTGCTCTGCATCGACGGCGACACCCTCCTCGATCCGCATGCCATCACCTGGGTCGTGCGGCGTTTCCAGAACGATCCGCGCATCGGTGGCGTGACCGGAAATCCGCGCATTCGCAACCGGAGCACGCTGGTCGGCCGGCTGCAGGTCGGTGAGTTCTCCGCGATCGTCGGCCTGATCAAACGTGCGCAGAGGATTTACGGCTCGCTGTTCACCGCATCGGGCGCAATCAGTGCGTATCGCAAGCGCGCCCTGCACGATGCCGGCTGGTGGTCGCCCCACACCGTTACCGAGGATGTCGACATCAGCTGGCGCCTGCAGATGACGGGCTGGCAGATGGCGTTCGAGCCGAAGGCGCTGGCATGGATCCTGACGCCGGAAACCGTCCGTGGCCTGTGGCGACAGCGCCTGCGCTGGGCCGAAGGCGGTGCCGGCGTCGCGCTGCGTGCCACGCCGCAACTGTTGCGCGGGCACGGCGCGCGCATGTGGCCGCTGTGGCTCAACTGGCTGGTGTCGGTGATGTGGGCCTACGCAATGCTGCTGGTGATCGCGCTCGGCCTGGTCGATACGTGGAACGTGGGCCGGTTCATGGGACTGCGCGGCATCGGCTTCCTGCCGGGCCAGTTCGGGATGGTGCTGGCGTTCTACTACCTTCTGCAGGCGCTGGTTGCCGTCGCACTCGACCGTCGTTACGAGTACGGCATGATGCGCGCGCTGTTCTGGGTGGTGTGGTACCCACTCGTGTTCTGGACCCTGCAGGCGGCGACAGCGGTGGTCGGCTTGCCGCTGGCATTGATGCGCGGGGATAAAGGGCGCTGGACCAGTCCGGACCGGGGCTTCCGCTGATGATGAAATGGCCGCCCATCATCGAGAACGCGCGCCTGCCGATGTGGATGCGGTTGCGCGACTTCGTGCTCACTCTGCTGGCATGGCTGGTACTGCTGTACCTGTTGCGCGACATGATGACCGCGGGGGGCTACTGGGTGCTCGACCGGTTCGGCATCGAACACCCCGTCCCACCGTGGCCGGCCGGCAAGATCCTGCGCGACCTGGCTCCGTTCATGGGAGTGGTGCTGCTGCTGGTCGGATGGCTTGCGGCATTTGCGCTGGTGCGCTGGCGGCGCCTGATCGACACGAGGGAGGCCCTGTCGCAGCCGGACCCGCTGGAGCCCGCGGTCCAGGCGGACGCTCTCGGCCTTTCCCGGACCGACGGCAGCGCGCTGCAGGATTCCCGGGTGATGGTCGTGCACCTGCGCGAGGATGGCACGGTATCGGGCGTGGAGCCCCGCGGCCCGGATCGCCCGGCCGGCTGAACAGCGGCCTCGACCGGGATCTCCCGGAGCGCAGGCAACAAAAAACCCCGCAGTGCGGGGCTTCTGGATTTTCCGGTCGTCGTGCGATTTCCGGAAACTTTGTGTTGGTGCCCAGGAGAGGACTCGAACCTCCACGGTTTTACCCGCTAGTACCTGAAACTAGTGCGTCTACCAATTCCGCCACCTGGGCATTCTCGTCCGGTTTGCGCCGTGCGAGGCCGCGTATGTTGCGGTGCGAGGGACGCGTTGTCAACGCCCCGTGACAGAAAATTTTCATCCGGCCCGACGCGGCACGCCCACCCTGACCGCCGATGAAACGCAAGCCCCGGTCCTGTCTCATTGTCGCAGGCGTCCGGGTTGATGCGTCCGGCGTTCGGGGCTATGTTCGTTGGACAACACTGATCTGCGGGCGACGCACCCGGGTGCGTCGCCCGCACTGCTTTGGAGACAGGTATGTCCGTTCCGACCACCCCGCCCCTTCTGCTCTCGCGCCTTGACGTGGAGCGCATCGAATCGCTGCTCGAACAGCCCATCGCGCAGGGCATCGACACCTCCGCGCTGGAGGCCGAGTTGGAGCGCGCGGAAATCGTCGAGCCGGCGCAGATGCCGCCCGACGTGATCACCATGAATTCGACCGCGCGCTTCCTCGACGAAACCAGCGGCGAGGAGCACGAGATCACCCTGGTCTTCCCGCGCGATGCCGACGGCAGCCACGACAAGGTGTCGATCTTCGCCCCGGTCGGCAGCGCGCTGCTGGGCCTGCGCGTGGGCGCGAGCATCGAGTGGCCGGGTCCGGGTGGGCGCGTCATCCGCCTGCGCGTGCTGTCGGTCCGCTACCAGCCCGAGGCCGCCGGCGAACTGCACCGCTGAGTCCGTGCGGCATGCACGGCTCCTGCGCCAGCGCCGCCGCTAGAATCAGCCGCTGAGAATCGATTCACCCAGAATCGACACACGACTTTCGCAGGCCCTCCACGCTCCATGAACGACACCGTACGTCCGGCCTTCCACGGCTTCGAACAGATCCCGCTGCGCGAATACGCCGAGCGCGCGTACCTCGACTACTCGATGTACGTCGTGCTCGACCGCGCCCTGCCGTTCCTCGGCGACGGGCTCAAGCCGGTGCAGCGCCGCATCATCTATGCGATGAGCGAGCTGGGGCTCAATGCCGCCTCCAAGCCGAAGAAGTCCGCGCGCACCGTCGGCGACGTCATCGGCAAGTACCACCCGCATGGCGACAGCGCCTGCTACGAGGCGATGGTGCTGATGGCCCAGCCGTTCTCGTACCGGTATCCGCTGATCGAGGGCCAGGGCAACTTCGGCTCCACCGACGATCCCAAGTCGTTCGCGGCGATGCGCTACACCGAGGCCAAGCTGACGCCGATCGCGGAAGTGCTGCTGGGCGAACTCGGCCAGGGCACGGTCGACTGGACTCCCAACTTCGACGGCACGCTGGACGAACCGAGCTGGATGCCGGCGCGCCTGCCCCACCTGCTGCTCAATGGCACGACCGGCATCGCGGTGGGCATGGCGACCGACGTGCCGCCGCACAACCTCAACGAAGTCGTCAGCGCCTGCGTGCGCCTGCTCGACGATCCGGATGCGACCACGCGCGACCTGTGCGAACACGTGCGCGGCCCGGACTATCCGACGTCGGCGGAGATCATCACGCCTGCGGCCGACCTCCTGCAGATGTACGAGACCGGCCTGGGCAGCGTGCGCGCCCGCGCGGTCTACGAGAAGGACGGCAGCAACCTCGTCATCACCGCCCTTCCCTACCAGACCTCGCCGGGCAAGGTGATCGAACAGATCGCCACGCAGATGCGCGCGAAGAAGCTGCCGTGGCTGGAGGACATCCGCGACGAGTCCGACCACGCCAATCCCACGCGCATCGTGCTGGTGCCGCGCAGCAACCGCGTCGATGCCGAACAGCTGATGGGCCACCTCTTCGCCACGACCGACATGGAGAAGAGTTTCCGCGTCAACTTCAACGTGATCGGCGCGGACGGTCGTCCGCAGGTGAAGGGTCTCAAGACGCTGCTCAGCGAGTGGCTGGCGTTCCGCTCCGAAACGGTGACGCGCCGCCTGCGGCATCGCCTGGAAAAGGTCGAGCGCCGCCTGCACCTGTTGGAAGGTCTGCTAGTCGCATTCCTCAACCTGGATGAAGTGATCCGCATCATCCGCACCGAGGACGAACCCGCACCGGTGCTGATGAAGCGCTTCAAGCTCACCGAGGACCAGACCGACTACATCCTCGAGACGCGCCTGCGCCAGCTCGCGCGTCTGGAAGAAATGAAGATCCGCGGCGAGCAGGACGAACTGCTCGCCGAACGCGAGCGCATCGTCGCCACGCTCGACAGCAAGGCCAAGCTGAAGAAGCTGGTCAAGGACGAGCTGATCGCCGACGCCAAGAAGTTCGGCGACGCGCGCCGTTCGCCGCTGGTCTCGCGCGGCGCGGCGCAGGCGCTGTCCGAAACCGAACTGGTCGCGAGCGAACCGATGACGGTGGTGATCAGCGAGAAGGGCTGGGTGCGCGCGGCCAAGGGTCACGACATCGACGCCGCCTCGTTGAGCTACCGCGAAGGCGATGAGCTGCTCGCCGCGACGAAGAGCCGCAGCACGCAGCAGGTCGCGTTCCTCGATTCGACCGGCCGCGCTTATTCGACCGTGGTGCACTCGCTGCCGTCGGCGCGCGGCAACGGCGAACCGCTGACCGGCCGCTTCTCGCCGGCGCCGGGCGCGTCGTTCCAGGCGCTGGCCAGCGGCGACAACGACACGCGCTTCGTGCTCGCGTCCAGCCACGGCTATGGCTTCGTCACCCGCTTCGAGAACCTCACCGGCCGCAACAAGGCCGGCAAGGCGATGCTGTCGCTGACGCCGGGCGCGAAGGTCGTGCAGCCGGCGCCGGTGGGCGACGTCGG
The DNA here is from genome assembly GCF_009765165.1 of Lysobacter panacisoli. Lineage (NCBI taxonomy): Bacteria > Pseudomonadati > Pseudomonadota > Gammaproteobacteria > Lysobacterales > Lysobacteraceae > Lysobacter > Lysobacter panacisoli. Next base: position 2,694,100 of record NZ_VLNU01000001.1, on the reverse strand, counting down.
CCAGGATCGCATCGCGGTGGTGACCAACGTCGGCCATCTGCTCGCGTTCCCGGTCGGCGAACTGCCGGAACTCGACAAGGGCAAGGGCAACAAGCTCATCGACATCCCGAAGGCGAAGCTCGGCACCGAGCGCGTGGTCGCGGTCGCGGTCGTCGCGCCCGGCGGCACGCTGGTGGTGAAGTCCGGCGCGCGCACGATGTCGCTGTCGTTCAAGGACCTGGACGAGTACCTCGGCGCCCGCGCGACGCGCGGCGGGCTGCTGCCGCGAGGTTGGCAAAAGGTCGAAGGCCTGGCGGTCGAGTAAGCCGATGCAGCCGGACTTCTGGCACCAGCGCTGGCAGGACAACCAGATCGGTTTCCACCAGGACCAGCCGACGCCGCTGATGCTCAAGCATTGGTCGTCGCTGCAGGTACCGACGGGCGCGCGCGTGTTCGTGCCGCTCGCGGGGAAGACCCGCGACATGGCGTGGTTCGCGTCGCAGGGTTATCGCGTGCTGGGCGTGGAGCTGTCGAGGATCGCCGTGGAGGCGTTCTTCGAAGAACACGGCCTCACGCCCGCCGTGCGCGAATCGCGCTACGGAACGCATTACGAGGCCGGCAACGTCGAACTCGTGTGCGGCGATGCGTTCGCCCTGGACGCGGCGGCGCTGGCCGATTGCAGCGCAGTGTTCGATCGCGCGGCACTGATCGCGCTGCCGCCCGCGCTGCGCGAGCGTTACGTGCACGAGCTCCATGCACGCCTGCCGTCCGGCTGTTGCGGGTTGCTGATCACGCTGGAGTATCCGCAGCATGAGAAGGACGGCCCGCCCTTCAGCGTGATCGAGGACGAAGTGCGTTCGCTCTACGCGCGCGACTGGAACGTCACCACGCTGGAACGCCGCGCCATCCTCGAACAGCAACCGAAGTTCGCCGAGGAAGGCGTGACCGCGCTCGACACCGTGGTCTACCGTCTGCAGCGCAGGGATTGAACGAAGCCGGGCGGAACGCATCCGCCCGCGCCGTCACTCTTCCGACTTCTTCTGCGCCAGGCGTGCGGTCAGGTAGTTCTCGATGCCGAGGCGACGGATCAGCCCGAGCTGCTGTTCCAGCCAGTGCGCATGGTCTTCCTCGGTGTCCTGCAACTGGACGCGCAGGATCTCGCGACTGACGAAATCGCCGTGCTGCTCGCACAGCGCGACGCCCTTGGCGAGCGCGGCGCGCACGTGGTACTCGACTTCCAGGTCGCGCTGCAGCATCTCTTCGACGGTGCGGCCGGCCACGAAGGCATCGGGCACCATGTCCGGATCGCCTTCGAGGAAGAGGATGCGGCGCAGCAGCGCATCGGCGTGCTCGGTCTCCTCCTGCATTTCATGGTCGATCCGCTCGTACAGCGACAGCAGCCCCATGTCCTCGTAACGGCGGGAATGGATGAAGTACTGGTCGCGCGCGGCCAGCTCGCCGCGCAGCAGCTGCTTGAGATAGTCGACGACCTCGGGATGGCCTTTCATGGGGGAGTCCTCGTGGAAACACACGTGCCGTGAGGCGCATAGCGTGCCCGATCCGCGCGGGCGATGTTTCAATCGGAATCAATCGCATCCGCGCGGATCGTGACGCCGGCTTCACAACGCCGACTGGTGCACCCCCGCGACCGCGCGTCCCGACGGATCGGCCATGCTCGCGAACGCCGCGTCCCACGCGATCGCGGCCGGCGAGGAACAGGCGATCGACTTGCCTCCTGGCACGGTTTCCGCCGCGGCCGAACTGGGGAAGAACTGCTCGAAGATGTGCCGGTACAGGTAGGCCTCCTTGGTCTGCGGCGGGTTGACCGGAAAACGGCTGGCCGCGGCGGCGAACACGCGATCGCTGACTTCGACCTGCGCATGCGCCTTCAGTCCGTCGATCCAGCCGTAACCGACGCCATCGCTGAACTGTTCCTTCTGACGCCACAGGATCGAATCCGGCAGGTAGCCTTCGAATGCCTCGCGCAGGATCGCCTTCTCGATGCGCCGCTTCCCGTCCGCGCCGGTGCCGGCCATCTTGTGCTTCGCGTCCATGCGCATGGCGACGTCGAGGAATTCCACGTCCAGGAAGGGCACGCGCGGCTCCACGCCCCAGGCCATCATCGACTTGTTGGCGCGCAGGCAATCGTAGTTGTACAGCGCATCGAGCTTGCGCACGGTTTCTTCATGGAACTCCACGGCATTGGGCGCCTTGTGGAAGTACAGGTAACCGCCGAACACCTCGTCGGACCCTTCGCCCGACAGCACCATCTTCACGCCCATCGCCTTGATGCGCCGCGCCAGCAGGAACATCGGCGTGGATGCACGGATCGTGGTGACGTCGTACGTCTCGATGTGGCGGATCACTTCCGGCAGCGCGTCGAGTCCTTCCTCGAAGGTGTACGTGAAGCCGTGGTGCACGGTGCCCAGCGCCTTCGCCGCGATTTCCGCCGCGGCCAGGTCGGGTGAACCGTCCAGTCCTATCGCGAAGGAATGCAGGCGCGGCCACCAGGCTTCGGTGGTGTCGTCGTCCTCGATGCGCTTGCGCGCGTAGCGCGCGGCGACCGCGGCGACGAGCGACGAATCCAGTCCGCCGGAGAGCAGCACGCCGTACGGCACGTCGGTCATCATCTGCCGGTGCACGGCACGCTCGAAGGCTTCGCGCAGTTCCTGCAGGCCGACGTCCACGTCCTTCGTCACGGCGTAGTCGCGCCACGCCTTCACGTAGTAACGCGTCAGTTCGCCGGACTCGCTGTCGTAGTAGTGACCGGGCGGGAACTGCGCCACGTCCGCGCAGATGTCGACCAGGGCTTTCATCTCCGACGCGACGCACAGGCGGCCGTCGCGATCGTGGCCCCAGTACAGCGGGCACACGCCGATCGGATCGCGCGCGATCACGTAGCGTCCGCGCTCACGGTCCCACAGCGCAAACGCGAAGATGCCGTTGAGCGCGTTGAGCCACGCGCCGATGTCGGGCTGCTGGCGATACAGCGCGTTGATGACCTCGCAGTCCGAGCCGGTCTGGAACGCGTACGGCTCGGCGAGATGCTCCTTGAGTTCGCGGTGGTTGTAGATCTCACCGTTGACCGCGAGCACCAGTTGGCCGTCCGCCGAGCGCAGCGGCTGCGAACCGCCGGCCGGGTCGACGATGGCGAGGCGCTCATGGACGAGGATCGCGCCTTCGTCCAGGTGCACGCCGCTCCAGTCGGGACCGCGATGGCGCTGGCGTTGCGAGAGTTCCAGCGCGCGACGTCGCAGGGCGTGGACGTCGTCGCCGGGTTGCAGTCCGAAGATGCCGAGGATGGAACACATGGTCGAGGACTCCTGGGTGGTCGATGGTTTTTTGAGGTCCGGAAACGACGAAGCCCGCGCTTCTCGGCGCGGGCTTCGTGAGCGATCTAGCGGTTTCTACAACGCGCTAATCGCCGGCCCGCGGGTGGCTGGCGTTATTGCGGTTGTTGTTATTGGCGGTCGCGACCGGGGCGGCCACGCGCGGGCAGCCGCGGGTGGCGGCGGCGAAGCGGGCGGTGGTCGGGACGCAGGTCATGGCCCGATCCTGCGCGAGGTCGGGCGCGGATGCAAGGGGGCATCGCCGCCGACGCGCCCCGCCCATCGGCTAAGCTCGGCGCAGGGGAACGAACACGGGACGGGACATGACGAAATGGATCAGGCGCGTGCTGATCGCGCTGGTGCTGCTGGTGCTGGTATTGGCGCTGGCCGCGTGGTGGCTGATGCGCGGGAGCCTGCCGCCGCTGGAGGGCGACCTCGCCCTGCCCGGCCTGTCGGCGCCGGTGTCGATCGAGCGCGACTCGCTGGGTGTGGTGACCGTATCCGCCGCCAACGAATCCGATGCCATGCGTGCACTCGGCTACGTGCACGCGCAGGAACGCTATTTCGAAATGGACCTGCTGCGCCGCACGGCGGCCGGTGAGCTGTCCGCGCTGTTCGGCCCGGCCGCGATCGGCCTGGACAAGGAACACCGCGTGCATCGCATGCGCGCACGCGTCACCGGCAACATGGAGACGATCCTCGGCGACAAGCGACCGATGGCGCAGGACTACGTCGACGGCGTCAACGCCGGGCTCGCTTCGCTCAAGGTGCGACCGTGGCCGTACCTGCTGCTGCGCACGCAACCCGAACCGTGGACGCTGGCCGATTCGGCGCTCACCGGTTACGCGATGTACTTCGACCTGCAGGACGCGCAGAACAAGCGCGAGCTGGCGATGTGGCGGATCCGTCCGCACCTGCCGCCGTCGCTGTACGCGCTGCTCACGCACGACGGCACCAGCTGGGACGCGCCGATCGCCGGTCGCGCGCGTGGCGATGCCACACTGCCGGACGCCGCGACGCTCGACCTGCGCACGTTGCCGATGCAGAAGGACGACAAGCCTGCGCAGATGCCGGAACCGTCCGACGTCGGCAGCAACAACTTCGCCGTGTCTGGCGAACTCACCCGCGACGGCCGCGCCATCGTCGCCGACGACATGCACCTGGGCCTGCGTGCACCGAACATCTGGTTCCGCGCGCGGCTGCGCTATGCGGATCCGCGCGCGCCGGGCGGCCGTGTCGATGCCAACGGCTTCACCCTGCCCGGCCTGCCGGCGCTGGTGGTCGGCAGCAACGGTCACGTCGCGTGGGGCTTCACCAACAGTTATGGCGACTGGCTCGACTGGCAGCGCGTCGCTGCGTGTGCGAAGCAACCGTGTGAGGGCACCACGCGCACGCTGGAACGCATCCGCGTTGCCGGGCAGGACGATGTCGAGTTCCCGGTCGAGGAAACCGCGTGGGGCCCGATCGTGCACCACGAGGACGACGGCAGTGGGCTCGCCCTGCGCTGGATCGCGCACCTGCCCGGTTCGATGAACCTCGGCCTGGCCGATTTCCTGCATGCACAGTCGCTCGACGACGCGCTGGCGACGGCAGACCACACCGCGATTCCGGGCCAGAACCTCGCCATCGGCGACAGCCGTGGTCGCATCACGTGGCGCCTGCTCGGTCCGGTGCCATTGCGCGCGCCGGGTTGCGCCGCGACCACCGTCGCCGAGGCCGGCAGTTGCGCGCCGTGGCCGTTCACCACCGCCTCCGGCGTCGCATTGCCGATCGGCAGCGTGCAGCGCGTTTGGACCGCGAACACGCGCGTGGTCGACGACGGTCTGCTCGCACGCGTCGGCGACGGCGGCTATGCGAACGGCGCACGCGCGAGGCAGATCCGCGACGACCTGTTCGCGAAGCAGACGTTCACCGAACGCGACCTGCTCGCGATCCAGCTCGACGACCGTGCGCTGTTCCTGCAGCGCTGGTGGCAGCTGCTGCGCGAACGCGACGCCGCGGCGACCTCGCCTGCGCTGCACGAACTCGCCAGCGCCGCCGCGACGTGGCAGGACCGTGCCAGTACCGATTCGGTGAGCTATCGCATCGCGCGCGCGTGGCGACTGGCCGTGCACGATCGCCTGATGGACGGACTCACCGCACCCGCGCACGCGGCGCTGGGCGAACGTTTCGACATGCCGACGCTGCAGCACTTCGAAGGCGTGGCATGGCCGCTGGTGACGCAGCGCCCCGCGCATCTGCTGCCGCGCCGGTTCGCGTCATGGGAAGCGCTGTTCGAGGACGCCGCGCGCGAAGTGCGCGATGAGCTGAAGGCGCAGGGCCCGATCGGCGAACGCACCTGGGGCGAACGCAACACCGCGAAGATCTGCCATCCGCTGTCGCGCGCGTTGCCGGGCTTCATCAAGCCCGCGCTGTGCATGCCGGCCGACGAACTGCCGGGCGACAGCGGCATGCCGCGCGTGCAGGGACCGGATTTCGGCGCGTCCGAGCGCATGGTCGTCTCGCCGGGCCACGAAGCCGACGGCATCATCCACATGCCCGGCGGCCAGAGCAGCCATCCGTTGTCGCCGTTCTGGGGCGCGGGCCACGACGACTGGGTGCACGGACGCGCGACCCCGTTCCTGCCCGGCGCCGCACAGCACACGCTGACGCTCACGCCCTCTGGCGGTTGACGCATCAAGGCCGGAGGCACCGACGCCTCCGGCTTCGCGTCAGGCGAGCAGCATCCGTTCGATCAGGCGCAGGTACAGGCCGGGCAGCGCTTCGAGGTCGGCGACGGACACGTTCTCGTCGACCTTGTGGATGCTGGCGTTGACCGGACCGATCTCGATGCACTGCGCGCCCAGCGGCGCGATGAAGCGCGCATCGGATGTGCCGCCGCCGGTGCTTTCGTCCGGCGCCGCGCCCGCATGCGCCGCGAGCACCGACCGCGCGGCCGCACGCAGCGGACCTTCCGGCGTGTAGAACGGTTCGCCGCCGCGATGCCAGCGCGCCTGGTAGTCCAGGCCGTGGCGACGCAGCACGTCTTCGCATTCGCGCTCGAGCTGCTCGGCGCGCCAGTTCGGATTGAAGCGCAGGTTGAACAGCACCTGCAGTTCGCCCGGAATGACGTTGTTGGCGCCGGTGCCGGCGTGGATGTTGCTGATCTGCAGGCTCGTCGGCGGGAACGTTTCGTAACCGTCGTCCCAACGGCGCGCGGCGAGTTCGGACAGCGCCGGCATCGCCTGGTGGATCGGATTGCGCGCCTTCTCCGGGTACGCGACGTGGCCCTGCACGCCGTGCACGGTGAGCGTCGCCGACAGCGTGCCGCGACGGCCCACGCGTAACAGGTCGCCCAGCCGCGTCGTCGACGAGGGTTCGCCGGTGATGCACCAGTCGATGCGCTCGCCGCGCTCGCGGAAGGTCTCGGCGACGCGGCGCACGCCGTCCACCGCATCGCCTTCCTCGTCCGAGGTCAGCAACAGCGCGATGCGTCCGGGATGGTCGGGATTGGCCGCGACGAAGCGCTCCAGCGCCACGACGAACGCCGCGACACTGCCTTTCATGTCGGCCGCGCCGCGTCCGTACAGCACGCCGTCGCGGATTTCCGGAACGAACGGGTCGCTGCCCCACGCCTCGCGCGGGCCCGGCGGCACCACGTCGGTGTGGCCGAGCAGCACCAGCGTCGGGCCCTCGTCGCCATGCACGGCCCAGAGGTTGTCGACGTCACCGTAGTGCAGGTGCTCGCAGCGGAATTTCGAAGCCAGCAGGCGTCGCGCGATCACCGCCTGGCAATGGCCGTCGTCCGGCGTCACCGAGGGGCGCGCGATCAGTTCGCAGGTCAGGTCGAGTACGTCGCTCATCGTGTTCGCTTCACGCAATGCCAAAACGCTTCTTGAATCCGTTGTCGCTGAAGCCCTGGGTGATCGTGCCGTCTTCGGCCACTACTACCGGACGGCGGATCAGCTGCGGGTATTCCTTCAGCAGTAGTTTCCACTCCGCATCGGAACCCGGCGATTTGCGGATGTCCGGCAGCGTGCGCCAAGTCGTGGACGACTTGTTGATCATCGCTTCCCAGCCACCCAGCGCGTCCTTCCATTGCACCAGCGTTTCCGGTGACTGGCGCTGGTCGCGATAGTCGACGAAGGCGTGCGCGACACCGAAACGGTCCAGCCACTTGCGGGCCTTCTTGCAGGTGTCGCAGTTGTTGAGTCCGTACAGCGTGGGCGCCATCCAATTACTCCGCCAGGCCGCGCAGCAGTTCGTTGATGCTGGTCTTGCTGCGCGTCTTCGCATCCACCTGCTTGACGATCACGGCGCAGTACAGCGAATGCGAGCCGTCCTTCGCCGGCAGCTGGCCGGAGACGACGACGCTGTACGGCGGCACGTAGCCGTAGCTGATCTCACCGGTCGCGCGGTTGTAGATGCGCGTGCTCTGGCCGAGAAACACACCCATGCCGATCACGCTGTGGTGGCCAACGACCACGCCTTCGACGACTTCCGAACGCGCGCCGATGAAGCAGTGGTCCTCGATGATGGTCGGGCTGGCCTGCAACGGTTCGAGCACGCCGCCGATGCCGGCACCGCCGGACAGGTGGCAATGCTTGCCGACCTGCGCGCACGAACCCACCGTCGCCCAGGTGTCGACCATCGTGCCCTCACCCACGTGCGCACCGATGTTGACGAAGCTCGGCATCAGCACCACGTCCTTGCCGATATGCGCGCCGCGACGCGCGACGGCGCCGGGCACGACACGCGCGCCGAGCTTGCGGAAGTCCGTCTCGCCATAGCCTTCGAAGCGCGACGGCACCTTGTCCCAGTACGGCGCGGGATAGCCTTCGACCACCTGCATGTCGTTGACGCGGAAGTACAACAGCACCGCCTTCTTCAGCCACTCGTTGACGGTCCAGCCGCCCTTGCCGTCGGGCTCGGCGACGCGGAACTCGCCCGTTTCCAGGCCGGAGATCACGCGCTCCACCGTCGGCCGGGTCGAACCTTCGATCTCGTCGAGCGTCAGCATCGCGCGGCGCTCGAAGGCGCTGTCGACCATGAACTTCAGCTCATCGATGCCCGGGCCCTTCGGTTCGGCCTTCTTGCGCACGGTCTTGCGGGCGGTCTTCTTCTGCACAGCCATTCAACGGTCTCCTTCGAGGCAGGCCAGCAGCGCGTCGCGCAGGGCCTGCTGTTGCGTGTCGTCGAGCGCTTCGTCGCGCCCGTCGGGATGGGGATGGGTGAGCTGGAACACGTCCTCCGCGCGCTCGCCGAACGTGGCGATGCGCGCGTCGTGCACGCGCAGGCCCTGGCTTCGGATCGCATGGGTGACGTCGGCGAGCAGGCCGGGACGGTCGGTGCACACCAGGCTCAGCATGGTGCGCGTGTTTCCGTTCTCGACGAACGTGTCGAATCCGACCTGCGGCGCAATGCGGAAATGGCGCAGGTGGCGCGGCTGCGCACGGCGCGCGGGTTTGATGCGGTCGAGTTCGCCAGCCAGCGCGGTGCCGAGGCGATGTTCGACTTCGTCCGTGGTCGGCGGGCAACGCGGATCGATCGGCACCACTTCGAAGCTGTCGAAGATCATGCCGTGCGGGCCGTCGAGCACGCGCGCCTGCTGGATCGCCAGGCCGAGGCGGTCGAGCGTGGCGACGATCGCCGCGAACAGGCCGTCGCGGTCGGGCGAATGCACGAACACTTCCATCGCGCCAGCGTGTTCTCCCAGCGCGCGTGCGCGTACGCGCGTCTCGCCGTCGGCGACGCCGCGCAGCGACGCGGCCTGCCACGCGATCTGGTCGGGACGCCCGCGCTGGAATCCGATTTCGGGCATGCGCGCATAGAGCGCGTCGACTTCCTCGTCGCCGAAACCGAGCGTGGCGAGCATCGCGCGCGCGGCCTCGCGCGTCTCGCCGGCGCGTTCGGCCGCGGCGACGGGATGCTCCAGCCCGCGACGCAGCGCCAGGCGCGTGGCGGTGTAGAGGTCCGCGAGCAGGCGGTCCTTCCATCCGTTCCACAGCTTCGGCGACGTGCCGGCGATGTCGGCGCAGGTGAGCAGGTAGAGATGGTCGAGCCGTTCGCGGTCGGCCACCTTGCCGGCGAAACGGTGGATGACTTCCGGATCGGCGATGTCCTGCTTCTGCGCGGTGACCGACATCAGCAGGTGCTGGCGCACCAGCCATTCCACCAGCGACGTGTCGGCCTGCGACAGGCCCATCGTGCTGCAGAAGATGCGCGCGTCTTCGGCGCCGAGTTCGGAGTGATCGCCGCCGCGGCCCTTGCCGATGTCGTGGAACAGGCCGGCGAGCAGCAACAGCTCCGGCTTGCGCAGGCGCGGCCAGACTTCGTGCGCGATGCTGAAGCGCTCATCGGCGATGCCCGAGGCGAAGCGCGCGAGGTTGCGCAGTACCGCGAGCGTGTGCTGGTCGACCGTGAACACATGGAACAGGTCGAACTGCATGCGCCCGGAGACCTTCGCGAACGCGGGAATCCAGCGCCCGAGCACGCCCAGTCGTGCCATGCGTTCGAGCGCATGCACCGGGTGCGGACCGCGCAGCAGCGCCATGAAGCGTTCGCGCATCGGCATTTCGGCCTGCTGGAACGCGGGCACGCGTGACAGCGATTCGGCCAGCGCGCGCGCCGTCTGCGAATGCAGGCCACGCACGGCGTCGTGCGAGGCCCACACCGCGAACAGCGCGAACACATCGTAGGCATCGCGCGGCCAGTGCGCGTCGCCCGCGGCGAGGTAGTCGCGGCGCAGTTCGAACGCGTGGTCGATCGCGACCGGCGCCGGCTCGCCCTCGATCTGCTCCTCGAAGCGCTGAAGCAGGCGCTCGCCGATGCGAAGCACCAGCGCGGCGCTGCGGTAGAAGCCCTGCATCATCTGTTCGACGGCAAGGTTGTCGGCGTTGTCGGTGTGGCCCAGGCGCTGCGCCAGCAGCTTCTGGTAATCGAAGCGCAGGCGTTCCTCGCGCTTGCCGGCGACCAGGTGCAGGCCGAAGCGCAGGCGCGACAGCGCGCGGCGTTCGCGTTCGAGCGTGGCGAGCTCGTCGGAACCGAACTGGCCGATTGCGACCAGCGATTCGAGATCGCCCGTGCCGACGATGCGCAGCGCCATCCAGCGCAGCGTCTGCACGTCGCGCAGGCCGCCAGGGCCTTCCTTCAGATTGGGCTCGAGGTTGTCGGCGGTGTCTTCGTAGCGCGCGTGGCGCAGGCGCAGTTCCTCGCGCTTGGCGGCGAAGAACTCGCCCGCAGGCCAGACCAGGCTGGGCGCGATCGCCGCCTGCAGCGCATGCAGGTGTTCGACCTTCGCCAGCAGCGGGCGCGCTTCCAGCATCGAAGTGAGCACGGTGATGTCCGCCGCGGCCTCGGTGCACTGCGCCGAGGAACGCACGGCGTGGCCGACCGGCAGGCCCGCGTCCCACAACAGCGCGACGAACGCGGCCAGCGCTTCGGCGTGCGCGGCCTGCGCGTCGGCTTCGGCCAGCACCAGCAGATCGATGTCGGATTGCGGGAACAGTTCGGCGCGGCCGTAGCCACCGATGGCGAACAGGGCCAGTGGTGCGTCGTCGGGCAGGCAGGCCTTCCACGCGGCGCGGACCTGTGCGTCGATCGCACCCGCGCGCGCCAGCAGCAGGCGGTCGATGTCGGCGTCCGGATCGGAATCGAACGCCTTCGCAAGGCCCGCATCGACGGTCGCGATGGCGCTTCGGATCGACGCGGCGCGGTCGGCGCTGTCCTGCACCGCCGAAGATTCATCGACGGCGGAAGGAGGACTCATAGGTCGTTGTCGTCGCCTGGCAAGCGGGTCAGGATCTCCACGCCGTCCTCGGTCACCGCGACGGTATGCTCCCACTGCGCGGAAAGCTTGCGGTCCTTGGTGACCACGGTCCAGCCGTCGGGCAGCAGCTTGGTGTGGCGCGCGCCCTCGTTGATCATCGGTTCGATCGTGAAGGTCATGCCCGGCTTCAGCACCAGGCCTTCGCCGGCGCGGCCGTAGTGCAACACCTGCGGGTCTTCGTGGTAGATCCGGCCGATGCCGTGGCCGCAGTACTCGCGCACCACACTGAAGCGCTCGGCTTCGGCGTACTGCTGGATCGCCTGGCCGATGTCGCCCAGGGTCGCGCCCGGACGGACCGTGCGGATGCCGCGGAACATCGCCTCGCGGGTCACGTCGACCAGGCGCCTGGCCATGACCGACGGATTGCCGACCACGTACATGCGGCTGGTGTCGCCGTGCCAGCCGTCCTTGATGACGGTGACATCGATGTTGATGATGTCGCCATCCTTCAGCACCTTGCCGGGGCTGGGGATGCCGTGACAGATCACGTTGTTGACCGAGGTGCAGACGGTCTTGGGGAAACCCTTGTAGCCGACGTTGGCCGGAATGGCCTGCTGCACGTTGACGATGTGATCGTGGCAGATGCGGTCCAGCTCCTCGGTGGTCGCGCCGGCTTTGACGTGCGGCGCGACGATCTGGAGCACCTCGGCGGCCAGGCGGCCGGCGACGCGCATCTTCTCGATCTCTTCGGGGGTCTTGATGGTGATGGGCATGCCGGCATTATGGGCCATCCGCAGCCCGTTCAGGGTCCCGGGAACCCCGAAGTTGCCCGTAACAGTCTGTTACGGCTACAATTCCGCGGCTCAGCGACCGGCCCCGTGCCCGTCGCGCCGCCCACGCCAGGGCGACAGCCTCCGGACCCCGTTCCGGCGGCAGGCGAATACACACCCGCAGCCACCCTCCGTGCCGGGGTGCCGGAACCGCCCAGAAGGCGGCTCTGGTTCGGTCACGGAAGCTGCGGGGAGGCCCAACCCCGGAACCCCTGCCCCGGCTTCGCCGCGGCACCGCCATCACTTACCGGCGGTCGGTTCCACTGCCTTGGAGTTAAGCAATGCCCCAGATCACCATGCGTCAGATGCTGGAAGCCGGCGTCCATTTCGGCCACCAGACCCGTTACTGGAACCCGAAGATGGGTCCGTACATCTTCGGCGCCCGCGGCAAGATCCACATCATCAACCTCGAGAAGACCGTTCCGCTGTTCAACGACGCGATGAACTTCCTCTCGGGCATCGCCCAGAAGCGCGGCATGATCCTGTTCCTCGGCACCAAGCGCAGCGCGCGCGAGTCGATCAAGGAAGAGGCCGAGCGTTGCGGCATGCCGTACATGAACCAGCGTTGGCTGGGCGGCACGCTGACCAACTTCCGCACCGTGAAGCAGTCGGTGCAGCGCCTGAAGGAGCTGGAAGCGGCCGAGACCGACGGCACCTTCCAGAAGCTGGTCAAGCACGAAGTGCTGGGCCTGCGTCGTGAGCGCGAGAAGCTGGAAGCCTCGCTGGGCGGCATCAAGGACATGAACCGCCTGCCCGACGCGCTGTTCGTGATCGATATCGGCCACGAAGACATTGCGATCAAGGAAGCCAAGAAGCTCGGCATCCCGGTCATCGCTGTCGTCGACACCAACTACAACCCGGAACTGGTCGACTACGCCATCCCGGGCAACGACGACGCCATCCGCGCCGTGCAGCTGTACGCCCGTGCCGCCGCCGATGCCGTGCTCGAAGGCAAGGCTGCCGCTCCGTCGGCCGCCAGCGTCCGCGAGGAAGACTTCGCCGAGGCCGCCGAGGGCGAGGAAGCCGGCGAGCGCAAGGCTCCGCGTCGCGCCCCGGCCAAGAAGGCTGGCGCCAAGAAGGCCGAAGCGGCCGAGTAAGACCCGCGTCATGCGGCCGCGCGATCCTGCGTGGCCGCATCGATGCTCGAGCGCCGCCCGGGCCGCGTCCCGGCGGCGTCAACTGAATCGCAAAGGCGGGCCCGCGCCCGTCCTATATCCATTCGAGGCACCCAATGGCTGAAATCACCGCTTCCCTGGTCAAGGAACTGCGCGAGCGCACCGGCGCCGGCATGATGGAGTGCAAGAAGGCACTCACCGAGAACAACGGCGACATCGACACCGCGGCCGAGTGGCTGCGCAAGTCGGGTCTGGCCAAGGCCGACAAGAAGGCCGGCCGCGTGGCCGCCGAAGGCCGCATCGCGGTCGCCCAGAACGGCGGCAAGGCCGTGCTGGTCGAGATCAACTCCGAGACCGACTTCGTCGCCAAGGACGAGAACTTCCTGGCGTTCGCCAACGCCGTAGCCCAGGCCGCCCTGGCCTCCGGCGCCGCCGACGTCGAAGCGCTCAAGGGTGCCAAGCTGGCCTCGGGCGAAACCGTCGAGGAAGCCCGCGCTGCCGCCATCGCCAAGCTCGGCGAGAACATCCAGATCCGTCGCATGGCCATCGTCGACAGCGCCAACAACGTCGCGGCCTACGTCCACGGCGGCAAGATCGGCGTGCTGGTCGAGGTCAAGGGCGGCGACGCCGATCTGGCCCGCGGCCTGGCGATGCACGTCGCTGCGATGAACCCGCCGCACATCAAGGCGTCCGATGTTCCGGCCGACTTCGTCGAGAAGGAAAAGGAAATCGAGCTGGCCAAGATGTCCGACAAGGACAAGGCCAAGCCGGCCGACATCCTCGAGAAGATCATCGGCGGCAAGATCGCCAAGATCGTCAACGAAGTGACCCTGTACGGCCAGCCGTACGTGCTCGACACCAACCAGACCGTCGAGCAGGTGCTCAAGGCCGCCGGCGCCGACGTCGTCAGCAGCCAGCGCCTGGCCGTGGGCGAAGGCATCGAGAAGGTGGTCGAGGATTACGCCGCCGAAGTGATGAAGCAGGCCGGCCTGGCGTAAGCCACCGACTGCCGCAAAGGAAAAAGGCCGCGAGCGATCGCGGCCTTTTTTATTGGGATCGCCGGGGAGGTGGCGGTCCCTTGGGGGAGGGTCTGGAGAAGCCATCCGGGGCTTCTCCAGAGGGGGTCGAAGCGGCAGGGTCCGCTTCGATCCGGACCGACGGGTCCCGTGGTTCCCGCCGGAGACGCACCTTCCTGGTACGCATCACAGCTGGCGCCGCTCCTTCGGCCTGGTCCGGAAAAGTGCGCCGTCCTTGGCGCGGCGCTTTCGTTTCCGGAAGCACGAATCCAATAACGCGGGCGCAGTGCTCCCCCCCTACCCCGAGTAGGGATTTTTTTCGCGTCGTGATTACGCCGTCAGCGCGGCGTCAGAACCGGTACGCGGCGCTGACGAGGTAGTAGCGACCGCGCGGATCGTCGTAGGCGATGTCGTAACCGCCCTTGCCGACGTCGTAGTTCACCGGCTCATGGTCGGTGAGGTTGTTCACGTTGAGCGACAGCCGCCAGTTCGGAATCCCACCCCAGGCGACATAGAGATCCGCCGTGGTCGCCGACGGCGTGGAACACTTGCCGACGGCGGCGTTCCATTCCGGACACGGCTGCCCCGGCGGGGCGACTTCCGCCGGTCCGAACTGGTGCACGTTGAGCGTGGTCAGCCAGTCGCCATAGCCCCATTCCAGCCCGGTGAGCACGGCGCGCTGGGGCGCACGATGACCGGCATAGTCGAGCACCGGCCCGCCCGCTGCGATCTGCCGTTCCAGCTTGCTGAGATAACTGGCCGCGAGGCGGAACGTGAAGCGTCCCGCGCGCGTGGTATCGAGACGGTATTCGCCCTGCAACTCCCAGCCTTCCACTTCGGTGCGGCCGACGTTGGCGAAGTAATCGTTGACCGCGACGAGTTCCCCCGCCTCATTGCGCTCCAGCGACAGCGGGAACGCCTCCGGATCGGCGAGCGCGTCGGTGGTGACGATCTCGTTGCGGCGGCGGATGTGGAAACGGTCCAGGCTCAGGTCGAAGCTCTCGCTCGGCGCCCACACCATGCCGAGCGTCGCGCTGCGCGAGGTCTCCGGTTCCAGATCGGGATTCTCGATCGCGCCGTGTTCGACCAGGCAATACGTGACGCCATTGTCGAGCGTGCTGGAAATCAGGCACGGCGCGAGCGTATCGGTCATCGGCACCGCATCGATCGTGCTCGCCACCGTGGGCCGGCGCAGTTCGAAAAGCGACGGCGCTCGATACCCGGTCGCGACCGTGCCGCGCACGGTCAGCCAGCGCGCCGGCTCCCACTTGAGTCCGAGCATCGGCGAGGACTCGCTGCCGTAACCCTGTCGATGATCGATGCGCCAAGCGGCATCGGCGTGCAGCCAGTCGGTGATCGGCATGCTCAGTTCAGCGTAGAACGCCGAGCTGTAGCGATGATCGTCGAGCCGGCTCTTCTGCGCACCGAGCGCGACGTCGCCGTCGAGCATGCGCTGATCGGGCCGGTTGTCGAGCGCATCGCGCGACCATTCCACGCCGAGCGCGGCCTGCGTTTCGCCGCCGGGCAGCGTGAACCACGGACCGTTGAAGGACGCGGTGAACTGGTCGAAACGCGCGTCGCCCTTGACCTCCACGCGCGGCGACAGCGCGCGCAGCAATTCCGGCGAATTGCCTGCGTTGAAGCGGTACGTCTGCTCGGCCACCGCCTGCGCGAACGCGCTGTTGCTGACCATGCGGTCGATCTGGTTGTCGACGCTGTTGTGGTGGTGCGACAGATCGGTGCGCCATTGCCAGCGACCGAGCCAGCCGCTGAGTCCGGCATCGAGGTCCACGCTGCGCGCACTGCTGCGGCTGCGCACCGGACCGATGTCGAAGAACGCGTAGTCGAGCAGCGTCGGCACGCCTTCGTTGAGATCGTCCGGATGGCCGAACGGCAGCAACACGGTGCCGTGCAGCGGCGCGCCCTGCAGGCGCTGCTTCACCTGCCCCAGGCGCACCGATGCGTCGAAATCGAGGCTGTCGCCCAACGGTTGCGTGTAGCGCGCGTAAAACGCGCCGCTTTCCGTTTCCGGTTGCAGCGTGAGGTACTTCGGCGTGTCGAGATGGCACGAGCCGTCCGCCTCGCGCACCTCGTCGGGACACACGGCGCGCACCAGCGAGAGGTCCAGGAGGCTGAAATAGCCCAGCGGCAACCGCCAGTCGCCGAGTCCGTAGCCGCGCAGGTCGGCGGTGCGCCAGTCGCGCTGCGCGCCGACCAATGCCTCGCGATGGAAGTAATCACCACTGAGATAGAAGCTGCCGCCGCTGTCGGTATCGGCGCCGTAACTCAGCGACAGGCGGATCTGTTCGGCGTCGCCGCGCTCGGACAATCCGTAGCGCGCGACGACTTCTCCGCCCTTCTGCGACTTGCGCAGGATGATGTTGACCACGCCGGCCATCGCGTCGGCGCCGTAGATCGCCGATGCGCCGCCGCGGATGATCTCGATGCGCTCGATCATGCTCAACGGAATGCCGTTGAGGTCGGTCAGTCCGCCCAGGTCCGCCGATGCGAGGCCGTAATTCGCGACGCGCCGTCCGTCGATCAGGAACAGCGTCGCGCGCGGCCCGAGTCCGTACAGGCTGGTCGTCGCCGCCGCCGCGAACGGTTGCTGCGACTGGAAATTGCCGTCGGTCGCCACGTCCACCGGATGGTGGCTGACCATGCCAGGCTGGTAGCTCAGCAGTTCGAACAGGGTCTGGAATCCGCTCGCCTCGATCTGCGCGCGGCCGATCCGCGTCATCGGCATCGGCGTGACGATCTCGATGTCCGCGCGCGGGATGTGCGTGCCGGTGACTTCCACCGGCGCCAGTTCGGTCGGTTCGCGCGAGGGCAGCAGCGCGGGCCCGGGCGGCGGCGCGACCACCGCGGGCGCGCGCTCGATCAGGAACGTGTTGGGATTGACCGCCACCGCGCGCAGGCGGGCGTCGTGCAGCAGCACATCCAGCGCCTGTTGCGGCGTCAGGCGCGCCTGCAGGCCGGACGATTGCTGCTGTTCAACCAGCGCCGGTGCGTACAGGATCTGCACGCGCGCCTGCGTCGCCAGCGTCTGCAGCGCGCGATCCAGCGAACCGGCGGGGATCACGAAGCGGACGACCGGAGGCGGATCCCCTGCCGCGAGAACCGGCGCAGCCGAGCAGGCCAGGGACAACGCTCCGACGATGGCGAGGGTGAGGCGGAGCTTCCTGGCCATTCGTACGGAGAAGTCGGTCCGAGACCTTCACCATACGAGAGCGCGCCATCGCGGCGCAATGGATTCCGTCCGCGCCGTTGGCGTCCGCCGCTGGGTTGTCGCGACGGTGTGACGGACGCCTGCGTTCAGTCCCGGGCGTGCAGGACGATCTCGTCGTCGCTGCTGCGCACCGCGCGCAGCGGCCAGCCGCGCTCCAGCACCGCGACCAGCGCTTCCTGGTCGCCCGCGTGGAACACGCCGCTCACCCGCAGCTCGCCCAGGGCCGGATCGGCCAGGCGGATCTGGCGCGACGAATACCGGTTCATCTCGGACAGCAGTTCGTCCAGGCGACGCTGCTGGAACACCAGATCGCCCTGCGGCCACGCACGCGCCATCGCCACGTCCAGCGGCGCCTTCGCGCCGATGCGACCATCGGCCTGGACGGTGACCTGTTCACCCGGCGCCAGCGTGCTGGAGCCGGCCTTCGCGGTGGAGACGTCCACGCGGCCTTCCAGCAGTCCGACATCGACCACGTCGCCGCGATGGCTGACCTGGAACGTGGTGCCGATGTCGCGCACCGTGCCCGCGCCGGCGTGGACCAGGAACGGCCGCGGATCGTCGCCGACGGTGAACTGGGCGCGGCCACGGTTCAGTTCGACCACGCGCGCGTCGCTGTCGAACCGGGTAGTCAGCACCGACGCGGTATCCAGCCGCAGCTTCGTGCCATCGGCAAGCGTGACGTCGCGCTGTTCGCCCAGCGTGGTCACGTAGTGTTCGACGGCCGGGACATCCACCGGCTGCCGCCAATGCAGCATGGCTACCGCTACCACCAGCACCGCGGCAGCGGCGCTCGGCACCCACACCCGCCAACGCCGCATCGGAGCCGCCGGTGCGCGACGTGCGGCCCGCGCCGCGGCGCGCACCATCTCGTCGGAGGCGAGTTCGGCGGTCAGTGCATTCACGCGCTCGAGCTCCAGGAACGCGGCGATGTTCTCCGGCGATTCGGCCAGCCAGTCCTCGAACAGCGCGCGTTCGGAGGCGGTGCAGTCCGGCGCCATCAGGCGCGCCATCCACGCCTGCGCGGCTTCGGTGGAGGGATTCGTCGTCCTTGCGTTCATGACCGGTCCTCGCGGTCCATGCCGCCTTCCTTCAATCGGGCGCGCAGGATGCCAAGCGCCTTGCCGATGTGCTTCTCGACGGCCTTCACCGAGATCCCGCAGTGCTGCGCGATCTGGCTGTAGCTCATGCCCTCGATTCGGTTGAGCAGGTACACCTGCCGGCAGCGTTCGGGGAGTTTCAGGATCGCCGCGCGTGCGAGCGCGAGTTCCTGTTCGTGTTCGATGCGCTGGTCGTGCGCCGGCTCCAGCGACGCCAGGCCGACGAAATCCTGGTCGAGGCTGACGTGCGCGAACACCTGCCGGGTCGCGTCGCGGCGGCCGCGATCGTGGATGACGTTGATGGCGATGCGGTACATCAGCGGACGCAGCTGTTCGACCGGCTGCGCGCGGTAGCGCATCAACCGCACCATCGTTTCCTGCGCGATGTCCTGCGCGTCGTCCTCGCCGATGCGACGGCCGAGGTACGCCACCAGCATGCCTCGGTGGTCGCGCACGAATGCCTCGAAACCGTCGCCGGCCTCGCCCGTCGTCCCGGCCGCGGGCGCGTCGTCGTCGGGCAGTTGCGTGGGCAGGATCACCGTGGCGGCCACTGCGTGGCTCATCCGCGCCGGCCTGTGGCGGGATTCCGCGTCGTTCCGGAAGGCGGACGGGGGCTCGATCGCATGCAGGGCACCAGCGGCTGGGGGGACATCGCGGGCGCCGGAACCGGGATGGGTCCGCTCCGGAGGGAGCGGCCGCGCATCCCCGGGCGCGGCACGTCGCAGGACCACGTTGTAGCACGCGCGCAACGCGGATGCAGACGCCTCGGCCGCCTCCAGGACTGCCGTGTCCACCGTCATCGCAGGGTAAGTGCGTCCATCCATGCCCTGATCAACGCAGGGCACGGGCGATACCCCACCCGCGGACCGTGACCGCGGTCGTCAGTCCTTCAGGTGTTCGCGCAAGGGGCCCAGCCAGCGTTCGTAGCGCGTCCACTTGGGGGGGCACTGCACTGTGTGCCGATGGGCCATCCGGTAATGGCCGCCGATAGAATTGAGATAGGAAAGTTGAAGCAGCGCTTGCGTATGGTCCGGCGATTTCGCCAGCACCGTCTCGATTGCCTCGATCGCATCGGGCCAGCGCTTCAAGGCGGCAGCCTGCTCGGAACGTGCGAACAGTTCCTGGATGGTGTCGGCCGTGAGCGCGAAGGAAACGGCCGCCCGAAGGCGGCCGTTTCGATTTGCTGCGATTACATCAGAAGCGGTACTGCACCATGAAACGCACCGAGCGCGGTGCCTGCCAGGCGGTCGGGTAGCCGTAGACATTGGCGTACTCGGTACCGTCCGGCGCGGTGCCGCCCTGCTGCGGCGTGCCACCCGCGTCCTCGCCGTACTCGTACACGGCGACGGCTTCCTGCTCGTTGAAGACGTTGAACACGTCGACCTTGAAGGTCAGCTCGCCGGTCGGGATGGTCGGCGAGTAGGCCACGTTCAGATCGAGCGTACGCGTCCACGGCGTGCGGCCCGCGGTACCGCGCGGCACCAGCTGGCTGCCATTGCCATCGCCCTTGTCGCACCAGAAGTAGCCGTTGGCGTAGTTGCTGTCGCCTGCGCCGTTGTAGCCGAAGCAGTTGATCGGACGACCCGACTGCACCAGCAGGTTCGCACCGGCGCTCCACTGGTCGTTGAACTGGTAGTTGCCGAACAGCTTCAGCGAGTGACGACGGTCGTTGGGCAGGTAACCATCGGCGCCGACGGTCAGCTCGGGGTAGTCGAAGTCCTGCGTGGTGCCGGTATCGGCCTGGCCGATGTCCGACTTCACGCCGCCTTCGGTGTTGCCCTTGTTCTTCGACCAGGTGTACGAACCCTGCAGGAAGAACTTGTCGGTCAGCTGGCCTTCGGCGAACAGCTCGATCGCCTTGTAGGTGCGCTTGGCCTTCGGACCCAGCACGTCGGCCGGCACGGTGATGTGCTCGAACGTGCCGTCGCCGTCGACGTCCATCGTGAAGACGCCGTCGCTGCCCGGGTTGTAGAGGCGGCAGTACGGGAAGCCCGGATTGGCGTCGTGCACTTCGTAGCCGTTCTCGTCGGCCCACTCGAAGATCGGACGGTAGTCGCAGGTGTCGTCGATGGCGCGCTTCAGGTCGCGGTAGATCGCGCGAGCACCGCCGGAGAAGCCGTCGGTGATCTGGGTCTGGAAGCCCAGGATGTACTCGTCCTGGTACATCGGCTCCAGGTTGCCCGAGGCGATCGTCTTGGGATCCTTGCCGACGCCGAACTCATTGTTGAGGTAACGCGTGTCCTCACCCGTGATGACGTTCGGAATCTGCACCAGACCGGTCGGTGCGCCCGTGACGGGGTCGACGCCGGTGTAGGTGAAATGCTCTTCGCTGTACAGCGAGGCGCTGGCGCCGCGAATGGCGACGTTGGCGGTCAGCGGCAGCGCATAACGGCCGGCGTTACCGAAGATCTTCAGCGACGAGTCGCCGTTGACGTCCCACGAGAAACCCAGTCGCGGCGCGAACTGGTTGTCGATCTTGACGTAGGTCTGGCCGGAACCGTTCTTGTTGTCGAACGTGTCCCAACGCAGGCCGAGGTACGCGTTGAACGAGTCGGTGATGCTCCAGTTGTCCTCGACGTAGAACGCACGCTGGTCGACCTTCACGGTCGCACCGGACTGGAACACGCGGCGACGCACGACGTTCTCGGTGGCGGTGCCGCCGATCGGGGTGTAGCGGCCGTAGCGCCACTGCTCACCGCCCGCGTACGACGTACCGTCGATGGTCTCGAAGTTGTCGATGTCGACACCGCCGCGCAGCAGGTGGTCGCCCAGCTGCCATTCGGCGTCGAGGCGGAACTGGTCACGCGTATCCTTTGCGTCCACGCGACCCAGCGAATCGACGAACCAGCAGCCGGTGATTTCCTGGTTCACGCCATTGATGACGGAGGGACGCGCGTCGACGATCCACGGGCAACCGGAGACCGGGCCGCCGACGTCACCGCGATACTCCTGGCGGATGCCGCTGGAGGACACGCCGTAGTTGAAGCGGCGGAACTCGCCATGTCCCGCCAATGCGGACAGGGTGAAGGTGTCGGTCAGGTAGCCGGTGTACTTCAGCGAGTAGCTGTCGCCGCCGTTTTCCATCGTGTCGGTGCCGACGTAGTCGCCACGGCTCGGAGTCCAGGTGGGCGAGCTGTCGGTGCCGAAGTGGGTGTTGTAGTACTTCGCATCCGTCTTGCGCTTGTCGGAGAAGGCCGTCAGCGCGAGCAGGTTGTTGTCGTTGATGTTCCAGTCGAGCTTGACCAGCCACATCGGCGACTTGGTTTCATCGCCATGATTGCGGTCGCCATCGATGCCGTTGAAGGTCTCCGGATACGAGTCCTCATCACGGTAGCCGTACTGGAGCAGGCCGTATGCGAACAGCTTGTCCTTGACGAGCGCGCCGCTTGCCCACACCGAGGCGGTCGTGTTGGAGGTCTTGTCCTTCGAGTTGACCTCGATCAGGCGACCATCGGGGTAGTACAGGTTCGGGTCGGTCTCGGCCAGCGACTCCGGCTCCCAGAAGATGTTGCCGCCCGCCTCGAACTTGTTCGTACCGCGCTTGGTGATGACGTTGATGATGCCGCCCGTCGAGCGACCGAACTCGGCGCCGTAGCCGCCGGTCTTGATCTGCTGCTCAGCGACCGCCTCGAACGGGATGTTGGCGAAGTTCAGGCCCTTGAACGAGTTCGTCACGTTGAAGCCGTTGACGTAGTAACCGTTCTCGGCCACCGAAGAACCACCGAACGACGGCAGGCTGCCGAAGGCCGCATCGCCCTTCACCGTGCCCGGCGCCAGCAGTGCAACGCTGGTGAGGTCGCGCGGCACCGGGATCTTGGCGATCTGCGTGGCGGTCAGGATGGTGGTGGATTCCACCGACGAGACGTCGATCGGGTTCACCAGCGTGGCGGTCACCTGGATCGCATCGAGGTCGGTCGCGCCACCGGCTGCGGCGGCCGCGAAGTTCACCGACGTACCGGTGCCGACGTTCACCGTGACGTTCTCACGCACGCTGCTGGTGCCGTCCGCGCGCTGCAACGTCACGCGGTAGCTGCCGGTCGGAAGCGCCGAGGCGCGGTACTGACCGTCGCTGCCGACGCGGATCTCACGCTTGAAGCCGGTCGCCGGATTCTCGACCAGCACCGTATCTCCCGCTGCTGCCTGACCGAACACGGCGCCCGCCGTGTTGGACTGCGCATGGACGCTGGACGCAAAACACAGACCAAGCGCCACCGTCAGCGCGCTGCGTCGCAGCGCACGGTTCATTTTTGTATTTGCCACTTTGTTGACCCCTAAAGTCGGTGGGAATGCCCTCCCCCTGAGGGCGAGCTGAATATGACTTTCGTCATCATTCGGGTTCAATGCGTTTGCGGCTCTTTTGTGTCAATTGACCGACATCAGCCAAGTGGTGAAATGTTTGAGAGCAAATGCGGCAAAGTGAGAGCCCTCAGATCGTCGACCCGGGCCTTGCCCGGGACCGCCGGATTCGTCTAGCGGCGTGAAGACGGCGTCTACGCGACAGCCGGACGGGCCCCGGAGGGGCCGGACCGCGATCCCGTACAATCCCGCTGTTTGCCCCCAACTTCCGAGGTCTCCATGTCCCAGCTCGCCTATCGCCGTGTCCTGCTCAAACTGTCCGGCGAGGCGCTGATGGGGGACGAGGACTACGGCATCGACCCGAAGATGATCGGCCGGCTGGCCCGCGAGGTGATCGAGGCCCAGCAGGCCGGGGCCGAGGTCGCACTGGTGATCGGCGGCGGCAACATCTTCCGCGGCGCCGGGCTGGCCGCCGGCGGCATGGACCGGGTGACCGGCGACCAGATGGGCATGCTCGCCACCGTGATCAACGCGCTGGCGATGCAGGACGCGCTGGAGAAGCTCGGTGCGAAGTGCCGCGTGATGAGCGCGATCAAGATCAACGACGTGTGCGAGGACTACATCCGTCGCCGCGCGATCCGTCATCTCGAAAAAGGCCGAATCACCATCTTCGCCGCTGGCACCGGCAATCCGTTCTTCACAACCGATTCGGGTGCAGCGCTGCGCGCGATCGAGATCGGCGCGGACCTGCTGCTCAAGGCCACCAAGGTCGACGGCGTGTACGACAAGGATCCGAAGAAGCACAAGGACGCGGTGCGCTTCGAGAAGCTGACCTACGACGAGGTCATCAACCGCGACCTGCAGGTGATGGACACGGCGGCCTTCGCACTGTGCCGCGACAGCGACCTGCCGCTGCGCATCTTCGACATGGGCCATCCGGGCCAGCTGCTGAAGATCCTGCACGGTGAGGACATTGGCACGCTGGTGCGCGGCCGCAACGTCTGAGGCCGTTCCAGCGCGCCGAATCCGGGCCTGCGATGCAGGTCCTGCCTGTAATAGAGTCCGCCGCGCCGCCCGTGCGACCATCCGCGCATGGGCCACGGACACCATCACGACCACACGTTCAACGCGACCCGCACGTTCGCCGCGGTCACGCTGATCAACCTCGCCTACACCGCGCTCGAAGCGGGGTACGGCTTCGCGACCAATTCGCTGGCGCTGCTGTCGGATGCGCTGCACAACCTCGGCGACGTGCTCGGCCTCGGCCTGGCGTGGGGTGCTGCGGTACTGGCGCGACGCGCGCCGACCGAACGCCACACTTATGGCTGGCGTCGCGCCACCCTGCTCTCGCCGCTGGCCAATGCGCTGTTGCTGGTCGCGTTTTCCGGCGCGCTCGCATGGGAAGCGATGCGCCGCTTCTCGGCGCCACCGGAAATCCCCGCGCTGCCGGTGATGGTGGTGGCCGCGCTCGGTATCGCGGTGAATCTCGGCGCTGCCTGGCTGGTGCGCGACGGACACGAACACGACCTCAATCGCCGCGGTGCCTTCCTGCACCTGGTCGCCGACGCGGCGGTGTCGCTGGCGGCGGTGCTCGCCGGCCTGGGCATGTGGTGGCTGGGCTGGGAATGGCTGGATCCGGCGATCGCACTGCTGATCGGCGTGGTCGTCGCGGTGGGCGCATTCGGCCTGCTGCGCGATGCGTTCAACGCCGCGATGGACGCGGTGCCGCGCGGCATCGACCGCACGCAGGTGCAGGACTTCCTGGCGACCCAGCCCGGCGTGCAGGCGGTCCATCATCTGCACATCTGGTCGCTCGGCGCGGGCGAGATCGCGATGACCGCGCATCTGGTGCGCCCGGCCGCGGGCGACCACGATGCCTTCATCGACCGGTTGAACCACGAGCTCGACCACCGCTTCGGGATCAACCATCCGACTCTGCAGATCGAGCAGGGCCGCGCCTGCGAGCACGACCGCCACGACCGCGCGCCCCACGGGGATGGGCACCAGCACGACCACGATCACGCGCATTGAGGCTGCCGCCCCGCATTGCCGGGCCCGCCCCTCGAATCCCGGGACCCGCCGCCTGCGTGTGTCCGGCGCGGCACGCGGGGAGGCTCGCCCTGCCTATATAATCCCGCGATTACCGCAAAAGGATCGGAGCCGGCGATGCTCAACGACATCAAGAAAGACGCCCAGACCCGCATGGCCAAGAGCGTCGAGGCGTTCCGGCACGATCTGGTCAAGATCCGCACCGGCCGCGCCACCACCGCGCTGGTCGACCACCTGAAGGTCAACTACTACGGCTCGGACATGCCGCTGTCGCAGGTCGCCACGGTCGCCATTTCCGACGCGCGCTCGCTGACGATCACGCCGTGGGAGAAGCAGATGGTCGGCCCCGTCGAGAAGGCGATCCTCGCCTCCGACCTGGGCCTGACCCCGAACACCGCCGGCACCGTGATCCGCCTCAACCTGCCGGCCCTGACCGAAGAGCGCCGCCGCGAGCTGTCCAAGCTCGTGCATTCGGAGAGCGAGAACGCGAAGGTCGCGATCCGCAACATCCGCCGCGACGCCAACCACCAGGTCAAGGAACTGCTCAAGGAAAAGCAGGTCACCGAGGACGACGTCGCCCGTGCCGAGACCGAGATCCAGAAGATCACGGACTCCGCCATCAAGGACGTCGACGAAGTGGTCAAGTTGAAAGAGCAGGAACTCATGGCGGTCTGACGGGTCTGTCCGTACCGTCCATGTCGTCCGAACCTGCCCTCGCCGTTTCGCGCGTCCCGCGCCACCTTGCCGTCATCATGGACGGCAACGGCCGTTGGGCCGAGCGCCGCCGCCGTCCCCGCGTCATCGGCCATCGCGCCGGGGCGCGCGCGGTCAACGTGTGCATCGACTTCTGCCTCGAGCGCGGTATCGAGGCACTGACCCTGTTCGCGTTCTCGAGCGAGAACTGGGGCCGCCCGGAAGAGGAAGTCGGCGCACTGATGAAGCTGTTCCTCGGCGCGCTGGAACGCGAGGTCGAGGAACTCGATCGTCGCGGCGTGCGCGTGCGCTTCATCGGCGAACGCGAGCGCTTCAGCGAAGCGATCCGCGCGCAGATGCAGTCGGCCGAAGACCGCACCCGCGCCAACACCCGCCTGCACCTGACCATCGCCGCCAGTTACGGCGGACGCTGGGACATCGCGCAGGCCGCGCGCTCGCTGGCGCAGGACGTCGCCGCGGGCCACCTGGACCCGGACGAGATCGACGAACGCGCCATCGCGTCGCGCACCTGTCTGGCCGAGCTGCCCGCGCCGGATCTGTTCATCCGCACCGGCGGCGAGACGCGCATCAGCAATTTCCTGCTGTGGCAGCTGGCCTACACCGAACTGTGGTTCACCGACCTGTTGTGGCCCGAATTGGATGCGGCCACACTGCAGCGCGCCCTGGACGACTATGCCGGCCGCCAGCGCCGCTTCGGCCTGACCGGTGCCCAGGTGGCGCCGGCCCCGACCAACGAGACTTCTGAATGACCCGAACCCGCCTGCTCGCCGCGCTGGTGATGGCGCCGCTCGCGATCGCCGCCATCCTGCTGCTGCCCACGCCGTGGATGGTCGCGCTAGCCGCGGTACTGTTCCTCGCCGGCCTGTGGGAGTGGTTCGACCTGGCCGAGATCGAGGACACGCTGGCGCGCACGGTGCTGCTGGTGGCCAACCTCGCGGTGATGGTGGCGCTGGTGTGGGCCTCGCGTTCGACCTCCGGCTACAGCATGGTGTTGTTCCAGCTTGCGTCCGTGATCGGCGTGGCGTGGTGGCTGCTGGCGCTGATCTGGCTCGGCCGTTACGACTTCGCCAGCGACCACGACACGCATGCGCGCGTGTTCAAGCTCGCCGCTGGCGCGCTGAGCATGATTCCGGCGTGGTGCGCGCTGGCGTGGATCCATGCCAGCCAGCCCAACGGCCATCGCTGGCTACTGACCGCGCTGGCGATCGTCTGGGCCGCCGACAGCGGTGCGTACTTCGCCGGCCGCAAGCTCGGCGGACGCATCTTCGGTGCGCGCAAGCTTGCGCCGCGGATCAGCCCCAACAAGACGCTCGAAGGCCTCGGCGGTGGCGTCATCGCCGGTGTGCTGGTGGGCGTGGTGTTCGCATTGATCGCCGGCGCAACACCGTCGCAGTTGCCGGCCGTCGCGCTGGTCGCGCTGGTGGCCGTGCTGTTCTCGGTGGTCGGCGACCTCTTCGAAAGCCTGCTCAAGCGCCATGCCGGCGTGAAGGACTCGGGCAACCTGATCCCGGGCCACGGCGGCATTCTGGACCGCGTGGACGGCGTGCTCGCCGCGCTGCCGGTGTTCGCGCTGGGCAAGGCGGTACTGGGCTTCTGATCATGCGTCGCGTCGCCGTACTGGGTGCCACGGGTTCGATCGGCACGTCCGCGCTGGACGTGATCGCGCGCCATCCCGATCGTCTGCGCGCGTGCGTGCTTGCTGCCGGCAGCAACGTCGCGGCGCTGCTCGAACTGTGCCGTCGTCATCGTCCGGAACACGCGGTGATCGACGACGCAGCCGGCTTCGCCGCGCTGCGCGACGGCCTGCTCGATGCCGGACTCTCCACGCAGGCGCACTGCGGCGGCGAAGCGCTCGACGCACTGGTCTCGGGCGATGCCTGCGACACCGTGGTCGCCGCGATCGTCGGCGCCGCCGGGCTGTCTTCGACGTTGGCCGCCGCCACGGCGGGCAAGCGCCTGCTGCTGGCCAACAAGGAATCGCTGGTGCTGGCGGGCGAACTGCTGATGCAGGCGGCGCACGCGGGCGGCGCGACCATCGTGCCGATCGACAGCGAACACAACGCGATCTTCCAGTGCCTGCCCGACGCGCACGCACACGCCGGGCTCAAGCGCATCCTGCTGACCGCCTCGGGCGGCCCGTTCCGCGGGCGTCGCCGCGACGACCTCACGCAGGTCACGCCGGAACAGGCGGTTGCGCATCCCAAGTGGTCGATGGGACCGAAGATCTCGGTCGATTCGGCCACGCTGATGAACAAGGGACTGGAGGTCATCGAGGCCCACCACCTGTTCGGCGTCGACGGCGACCGCATCCAGGTGCTGGTGCACCCGCAGAGCCTGGTGCATTCGCTGGTGGAGTTCGTAGACGGCTCGACCCTGGCCCAGCTGGGCCTGCCGGACATGCGCACCGCGCTGGCGGTGGGTTTCGGCTGGCCCGAGCGCATCGCTTCGGGCGTGGCCGGGCTGGACATGCTGGCCCACGGTCGGCTCGACTTCGAACCGCCCGATCTGGACGCCTTCCCCTGCCTGCGACTGGCCTTCGAGGCCCTGTCCGCGGGCGGCACCGCACCGGCCGTCCTGAACGCCGCCAACGAAGTCGCGGTTTCAGCGTTTCTTCAGCGCCGGATCGGTTTCCTAGCGATACCCGCGCTGGTCGAGGACACCCTCGCCGCGCTCCCTTCCACCCCGGCGACGTCGCTGGCGGTCCTGCGCGACGCCGATGCCCAGGCGCGCCGCATCGCCGCGCAGGCCGTCGGGGCATGCGCATGACCTTCGCCGACCAGAGCCAACAACGTCATGAGTGAGTTCATCGGCTCTATCTGGTGGTTGATCGTCGCACTCGGCGTGCTCGTCACGTTCCACGAGTTCGGCCACTACTGGGTCGCGCGCCGCTGCGGGGTCAAGGTGCTGCGCTTCTCGGTCGGCTTCGGCAAGCCGCTGTGGAGCCGTCGCGGCAAGGACGGCACCGAATACGTCATCGCCGCGATTCCGCTCGGCGGCTACGTCAAGATGCTCGACGAGCGCGAAAGCGCGGTCACCGCGAACGAGGTCGACCAGGCCTTCAACCGCAAGTCGGTGTTCAAGCGCATCGCCATCGTCGCCGCCGGTCCGATCGCGAACCTGTTGCTGTGCGTCGCGCTGTTCTGGGCCATGTTCGTGATTGGCCGTCCGGACTACCTGCCTGTCGTCGGCCATGTCGAAGGCATCGCCGCATCGTCGGGCCTGCGTGCGGGCGACACGCTGCTTGCCGTGGGCGAGCGCGACACGCCGACCTGGAGCGAAGCGCAGCTCGCGCTGCTTCCGCTCGCACTGGACCGTACCGACGCGCGCGTGCGCGTGCGTACCGCTGGCGGCGGCGAGTCCACGCGCACGCTGCATCTGTCGCAGCTGCCTGACTCGTTCGACGAACGACGTGCGGTGGACCTGATCGGTATCACCCCTCGTCATCTGCTGGCACCGGCGGTGATCGGTCGCGTGCTGCCCGACTCGCCGGCCTTCGGCCAACTCATCGAAGGCGACCGCGTCACCGCGATCGACGGCGAGCCGGTCCACTCGTGGGACGACATCGCACCGTTGGTGCAGAAGCTCGGCGCGCGCGGCGGCGAGGCGATGATCGAAGTGGAACGGAAGGACGATCCCCGACTCGCGCTGCTGCTTGCGCCTCGCCTCACCAGGAACACGCAGACCGGCCAGGACTACTGGGCCTTGGGCATCGCCTCCGGGCGCACGGCGCCGCCGGCGAAGGACGCGGTGCTGCGCTACGGCCCGATCGACGCCATTCCGGCCTCAGTGCGGGAGGGCGCGCACCAGACCCAAGAATTGTTCGCCATGATCGGCCGTGCTTTCAGCGGTCGCGTGTCGGTGCAGAACACCGTGGCCGGCCCGATAACCATCGCGCGCGCCGTCAATGCCTCGGCCCAGCACGGTGCGGCCTGGTTCCTGCAGATACTGGCGCTGCTCTCGCTCAGCCTGGGCATCCTGAACCTGCTGCCGATCCCGATCTTGGACGGCGGTCACTTGCTGTATTACCTTATCGAGCTGGTCAAAGGCAGCCCGGTCAGCGAACGCGCGATGGCGGCCGGCCAATACGTGGGCCTGGCTCTGATCGCCGGTTTGATGGGGTTGGCGTTCTACAACGACATCATGAACAACCTGGTGCGCTGATGCCGGACCCCTGCCTGCGCAGACCTTCCACCGCCTCGACCCGACGCCCGGCCCCGGGCCTGCACGACCCTCAACCGGACGTAATGATGACGCGAACCCCTAACCGCCGCCTGCTCGCCCTCGCCCTCGTCACGGCGCTGGGCTCGACCGCCCTGCCCGCGCTGGCGCAGTCGGCCGACCCGTTCGCGCTGGCATCGGCGCCCGAGCCGGCAACCGCGGGTTCGTTCACCGTCAGCGACATCCGCATCGACGGCCTGCAGCGCATCGCGACCGGCACGGTGTTCACCTACCTGCCGATCGAACGCGGCGACACCGTCGATTCCTCGCGCATCGGCGAGGCGATCCGCGCGCTCTACAAGACCGGATTCTTCGAGAACGTCGACATCGGCCGCCAGGGCAGCATCCTCGTGGTCACCGTGACCGAGCGTCCGGCGATCAACAAGCTCACCCTGACGGGCAACAAGGACATTAAGTCCGAGGACCTGCTCAAGGGCCTGAAGGAAGCCGGCCTGTCCGAAGGCGACACGTTCGACCGCCTCGCGCTCGACCGCGTCACCCAGGAACTCACGCGCCAGTACAACAACCGCGGCAAGTACAACGTCGAGATCACGCCCACGGTCTCACGCCTGGACCGCAATCGCGTCGACGTCACCATCGCGGTCAAGGAAGGCAAGGCGGCCAAGATCCGCCACGTCAACCTGATCGGCAACGAGAAGTTCCCCGAGGAAGACATCGTCAGCACCTGGGAATCGCGCGAGCACAACTGGCTCAGCTGGTACCGCCGCGACGACCAGTACTCGCGCGAGAAGCTCTCCGGCGACCTGGAAAAGCTCAACTCGTGGTACCTGGACCGCGGCTACGTGGACTTCGCGGTCGATTCGACCCAGGTCTCGATCAGCCCCGATCGCCAGGACATGTTCATCACCGCCGGCGTGACCGAAGGCGAGCAGTACAAGGTGTCCAGCGTGCAGGTCACCGGCGACACGGTGCTGCCGAAGGAACAGATCGAGCGCCTGGTGCTGGTCAAGCCTGACCAGATCTTCTCGCGGCGCCTGCTCGAGTTCAGCTCCGACGCGATCACCGCGACGCTGAGCAACGTCGGCTACGCGTTCGCGCAGGTCAACCCGATCCCGGACGTCAACCGCGAGAACAAGACGGTCGGCATCAACATGCAGGTCGTGCCGGGTCCGCGCGTCAACGTCCGCCGCATCACCTTCAAGGGCAACAGCCGCACCAGCGACGAAGTGATCCGTCGCGAGATGCGCCAGTTCGAAGGTTCGTGGTACTCGCAGGCCGCGGTCGACCGCTCCAAGATCCGCCTGCAGCAGCTGGGTTACTTCGAGTCGGTGGACGTGGAGACCGTGCCGGTCCCGGGCACCAACGATCAGGTCGACGTCGTCTACAACCTCAAGGAAACCACGTCGGGCAGCTTCGTGTTCGGCCTGGGCTTCTCGCAGCTGTCGGGCCTGACCGCGCAGGTGCAGCTGTCGCAGACCAACTTCCTCGGCAGCGGCAACCAGGTGTCGGTGCAGGCGCAGCGCAACGACTACATGCAGCGCTACGACTTCTCGTTCCGCAATCCGTACTTCACGGACAACGGGCTGTCGCTGGGCTACAACCTGTGGTGGCGCGAACTCGATTACTCCGACTTCAACACCGCGCAGTACTCGACCAACAGCGGCGCCGCGCAGGCGGTGTTCGGCCTGCCGATCACCGAGACCGACACGGTCACCGCGATGCTCGGCATCGACACCAACGAGATTCTGGTGTTCCCGGGTTCGACACCGCAGAGCATCGTCGACTACATCCTGGCGCTCGACCGCCAGACCTTCCACGCATGGCGCGCGGAGATCGGCTGGGGCCGCAACTCGCTCGACAGCTTCCTGACCCCGACCCGCGGCATGCAGCAGCGCGTCTGGCTGGAAACGACCCTGCCGGGCTCGACCGTCGAGTACTACAAGCTCAACTACAACATCTCCAAGTTCTGGCCGCTGTCGCGCCACTTCGTGCTCAACACGCGCGCGGAACTGGGCTACGGCGACAGCTACGGCGACGAGACCACGCGCCACATCTGCGCCACGCCGCTCAACTACAGCTGTGTCCCGGGCGGTCCGGACTACGTGCGTACCGTCACCGCCGACGGCCTGCCGTTCTTCGAGAACTTCTACGCCGGTGGCGTGCGCTCGGTGCGCGGTTTCACGGACAACACGCTGGGTCCGCGCGACGTGCCGTTCCCGGGCAGCACGTACTCGCAGCCGATCGGTGGTGCGTTCAAGACCGTGGGCTCGCTGGAAATGTACTTCCCGACCCTGCTCGACACGCCGGCTGCACGCGTCTCCGCGTTCGTCGACGTCGGCAACGTGTACAAGGACTACGACGCGTTCGACGCGGGCGAACTGCGCGCCTCGACCGGTGTCGCGCTGATGTGGCGCTCGCCGATGGGCCCGATCTCCATCAGCTATGCATTCCCGATCAAGAAGTACGACAGGGAATACGCCGCGGACGGCACCCTGCTCCGGGAGGCCGACGAGCTCGAGCGTCTGCAGTTCACCTTCGGCGGTACGTTCTGACGGCGACGACGATGTCGTCCGCCTCATACACCGCCGGCGAACTGGCGCAGCGCTTCGGCCTGCGCCTGCACGGCGAGGCCGCCACGCACGTTGACGGCGTCGGCACGCTGGCCCGTGCGGGCGCATCGCAGCTCGCCTTCCTCGCCAATCCCAAGTACCGCAACCAGCTGGCCGACAGCCATGCCGCGGTGGTGGTGATGCGCGAGGACGACGCGCAGGACTACGCGCGCACGGCGCTGATCGCACGCGATCCCTACGCCACGTTCGCCAAGATCTCGGCGCTGTTCGAACCGCGCCCGGTCCGCGATCCGGGCGTGCATGCCTCCGCCGCGATCGATGCGAATGCCCACGTCGATCCCTCCGCGCACATCGGCGCGTTCGTCAGCATCGGCGCACGCAGCCGCGTCGAAGCCGGCGCGGTGATCGGCCCGGGCTGCGTGATCGGCGAGGACTGCGTGGTCGGCGCCGGCAGCGAACTCATCGCGCGCGTCACCCTGGTCACGCGCGTGCGCCTCGGCCAGCGCGTGGTGATCCATCCCGGCGCGGTGCTCGGCGCGGCCGGTTTCGGCCTCGCGATGGAAGGCGGACGCTGGCTCAACGTGCCGCAGCTCGGTGGCGTGTCGGTCGGCGACGATTGCGAGATCGGCGCCAACACCTGCATCGACCGTGGCGCGATCGAGGACACCGTGCTCGAGGAAGACGTGCGCCTCGACAACCAGATCCAGATCGGCCACAACGTCCACATCGGCGCGCACACGGCGATGGCCGGCTGCTCGGCCGCGGCCGGTAGCGCCCGGATCGGCCGCTACTGCCTGATCGGCGGCGGCGCCGGCGTGCTGGGCCACCTGGAGATCTGCGACAAGGTGGTCGTCACCGCGATGAGCCTGGTCACCAGTTCCATCCGCGAACCGGGCGAGTACTCCTCTGGCACGCCGCTGATGGACAACCGCAGCTGGCGCAAGAACGCCGCCCGCTTCAAGCAGCTCGACGCCCTCGCCCGCCGCGTGTCCGGCCGCAGCGAGTAGCCGTACCCCGCCGTCGGGGGCGTCCGCCGCCCAGTCGCGGTACGATTCGGCCCGGACGCATCACGGGCCGCCACCCGAATCTGAGAGCCCCGCCGGACGCGGGGTCGTCATGCGCGGGACGCGCAAACAGGAATTTCCATGAGCCACAACGTGCAACTGCCCCTCGACGTCACCACGATCCAGACCCTGCTGCCGCATCGCTATCCGTTCCTCCTGGTCGACCGCGTGGTCGAGTTCGAGCCGCACAAGCGCGTGCTCGCCTACAAGAACGTGACCTGCAACGAGCCCTTCTTCCAAGGCCATTTCCCCGGTCATCCGGTGATGCCGGGCGTGCTGGTCGTCGAAGCGCTGGCCCAGGCCGGCGGCATCCTGACCCAGCTGTCGAACGAGAGCACGGCCGACGGCCGCCTGTTCTACCTGGTGAAGATCGACAACGCGAAGTTCTCCAAGATGGTGGTGCCGGGCGACCGCCTCGATCTGGAAGTGCAGCTCAAGCGCGTGATCCGCAACGTCGCCATCTACACCTGCCTCGCCAGTGTCGCCGGCGAACAGGTCGCCTGCGCCGAGGTCGTCTGCGCCGAAGCCAAGAGCTGAGCCATGAGCGAAACCCGCATCCATCCCAGCGCCGTGGTCGAACCGGGCGCACGCCTGGGCGCCGGCGTCCAGGTCGGCGCGTTCTGCTATATCGGCGAGGACGTCGAAGTCGGCGACGGCACCACGTTCGGTCCGCACTGCAGCGTGCACGGCCCGACCCGCATCGGCCGCGAGAACCGTTTCATCGGCCATTGCGCCATCGGTGGCGAACCGCAGGACAAGAAGTACCGCGGTGAACGCGTGGAGCTGGAGATCGGCGACCGCAACCTGTTCCGCGAATTCACCACGATCAACCGCGGCACCGGCACTGGCGGCGGTATCACGCGCATCGGCAACGACAACTGGTTCCTGGCCTACACGCACGTCGCGCACGACTGCATGGTCGGCAACCACTGCGTGTTCTCCAACAACGCCACGCTCGCCGGCCACGTTTCCGTGGGCGACCACGTGATCCTCAGCGGCTTCGCCGGCATCCACCAGTTCTGCCGCATCGGCGCGCACGCGTTCATCGGCATGGGCGCGCTGGTGAACGGCGACGTGCCGCCGTTCGTGATGGTGGCGCAGGACGGCTACGGCCGCCCGCGCGGCATCAACAGCGAAGGTCTCAAGCGTCGCGGCTTCGACGCGGACCGCATCGGCGCGATCAAGCGCGCCTACCGTGCGCTGTACATGTCGGGCGCGTCGATGGAAGACGCACGCGGCAAGCTGGCCGAACTTGCGGCCGGCAGCGAAGACGTGCGCACGGTGTTGGAATTCGTCGACAGCGGCGAACGTCCGCTGGCGCGTTGACGCACGCGCGAGACGCGAGCGCCGCCGCTATGCTTTCCGGATCCAGCTCAACCGAACAACGCCCCCTGCGCGTCGCGCTGTGCGCGGGCGAAGCCTCGGGCGACCTGCTCGGCGCCGGGCTGCTCGCACAGCTGCGACTGCGCTATCCCGATGCACAGTTCGCCGGCATCGGCGGCGATCAGATGCGCGCCGCCGGTCTCGATGCATGGTTCGATGCCTCCGAACTGGCGGTGATGGGGCTGGCCGAGGTGTTACGCCATCTGCCGCGCCTGCTGCGGCTGCGTCGCGCGTTCCGCGAACGACTGCTGGCGTGGCAGCCGGATGTGTTCATCGGCATCGATGCGCCGGACTTCAACCTCGGCATGGAGAAGTGGCTGCGCGAGCGCGGTGTGCGCACCGTGCACTACGTCAGCCCGTCCGTGTGGGCGTGGCGCGAGAAGCGCGCCGAGAAGATCGGCCGCAGCGCCGATCGCGTGCTGTGCCTGTTCCCGATGGAGCCGCCGATCTACGCGCGCCACGGCGTGGACGCGCGTTTCGTCGGCCATCCGCTGGCCGACGAGATGCCGCTGGAACCCGACCGCGACGCCGCACGTCGTCAACTCGGCCTGGACCTGCAGCGGCCACTGCTCGCTTTGCTGCCGGGCTCGCGCGTCGGCGAGATCGAGCGCCTTGGCCACGATTTCCTTTCCGCCGCCGCGCGCCTGTTCAAGGACGATCCCGCGCTGCAGGTGGTCGTGCCGATGGCGAACGAACACGCGCACGCGGCGTTCCAGCGCGTACTGGCCGCACATCCCGACAGCCTCGCGTTGGGCGCACTGCGCGTGATCTCCGGACAGGCGCGCACGCTGATGATCGCCAGCGACGTGATCCTGCTCGCCTCCGGCACCGCCACGCTGGAGGCGATGCTCGCCAAGCGTCCGATGGTGGTGGCGTACAAGGTGGCGCCGATGACCTACGCGCTGGTGAAGGGCCTGGGCATGCTCAAGGTCGATCATTACGCGCTGCCCAACGTGCTCGCCGGCGAACGCGTGGTGCCCGAGTTGATGCAGCACGCCTGCACGCCGGAGAACCTCGCCGCCGAAGTCACGCGCTGGATGCACGACCCGGCCGCCGCCGCGGCGTTGCAGCCGCGTTTCCTCGAACTCCACCGCGAACTGCGCCGCGACGCCTCCGCGCGTGCGGCCGATGCCGTCGCCGAACTGCTGGAGGCGCCCCGTGTCGCTTGACGACGCGCAGATGCCGCTGGACCTGAGCGCGCGTCGCGACGGTGCGCCGCTGCGCGTGGCCGGCGTGGACGAAGCCGGACGCGGCCCGCTCGCCGGGCCGGTGGTGGTGGCTGCCGTGGTGTTCGCACCGGGGCGCACACCGGTGAACGGTCTGGACGATTCCAAGCAGCTCACCGCCGAACGCCGCGAGGCGCTGTACGAACGCATCGTCGAGCGCGCCGTCGCGTGGCACATCGAATTCGTCGATGTCGAGGAAATCGACCGCCTCAACATCTACCACGCGACCATGACCGGCATGAGCCGCGCGCTCTTCTGCCTGGGCCATTCGGTCGACGTCGCGCGCATCGATGGCAATGCGCTGCCGCGCAGCCTGCCGTGCATGGCCGAAGCGTGGATCGGCGGCGACGCGCGCGATCGCTCGATCATGGCCGCGTCGATCCTCGCCAAGGTCGCGCGCGATCGTTACATGAAGACGCTGCACGAGCAGTGGCCGATGTACCGCTTCGACCAGCACAAGGGCTATTCCACGCCCGTGCACCTGGCCGCACTGGCGCAACACGGTCCGTGCCCGCAGCATCGCCGCAGCTTCGCACCCGTGCGCGCCGCGATGCAGGGCCTTCCACTCGGCGACATGGCGACGACGCTGGTCGTCGAAGACTGATCACTGGCGTCGGATGATGATGGCGGGATCGCCGCCTTCGCCGTCCATCACGATGCTGTAGCCGTAGTTTCCGTCACGACGTCGCGCGCGCATGCGGACCACGTGCTTGCCGTTGCGCGGACGCGAGCGCCGCTCGCGCTGGGGATCGTCCTCGTCAGGTGAGTCGTCGTGGAACTGCACCACGAACGGGCGCGCGGACTCGAGCCGGAATTTCCTGCGCATCGGCACCACGAACGGATCGGGATTCGCGGTCGGCGGAGAGCCGGGTGTAAGGGTGACGATGTCTTCGTCGTCCGGGGGACACATGGGCATACCTCGCGGGATGTGCGGCTGCGCGGCGGATCGACGCGCGTGTCGATCGCGCCACGCAGGCCGATGGTGACGTCAACGGATGATGATCGCGGGATCGACTGTCTTGCCGTTGGCCTGGAGTCCGTACTTGTACGAACCGGCGCTGCCGTAGGTGGTGATCGTCACCTTGTAACGACCGGCCGCGGACATTGCGCTGAGGCGCGCCGCGCCTTCGGCCGTCGGCGGCGCACTGGAGAAGATCACGTTGAAAGCAGTCGTCTTGTCGGGCGGATCGCGCCAGGTGATTTTTGTTCCCGCATCGACGTAGCACTGGTCGGGACTCGCGGACGGTGTGCCATCCAGCGCGTAGGCGATGTTGATATACACCGCGACCGCCTTCGGACCCTTGGCGTTGTCGGGGCAGAGGATTCCGTCCGGGTCGGGCGCGAGGCCCGGTGCCTCGGCCGACGATGCTGTCTTGTCGGTGCCGCCGCAACCGGCCGCGGACATCACGACGGCGACGGCGACGAGCGCCATCACGAGCGACCTGCTTTTCATTCTTCTTCTCCTCGGTGGTGCCGGCGGGGGGACGGGCCGGACGTCAAACTGGAGCTCAGCGACCCTTCGCGGGCGCGGACGATGTCGTCGGCGCGAGCTTCTGCTTCAGCACGGGCAAGGCATCGATGCGCTGGTCGGGAATGCCCTCGCTGCGCGCAATCGCGATCTGCCGGCGTGCGCCATCCAGATCGCCGAGCATCGCCAGCGTCTGCGCGCCCCACAGCGCGACTTCGCCGCGCTCGATGGCGAGCGATTCGGCCTTCGCCAGCAGCGAACGCGCCTGTGCGTGTTCGTTGAGGTTGGCGCGGTACCACGCCAGTTCGGCCAGGCCCTGCGCATCGTCGGGCTTGATGCGCAGGTAGGGTTCTGCGAGGTCGGCGGCGCGCTGGTAGTACTCGCGCGCCTGCGATGCCGTGGCGGGATCGGCCGACAGCGCATCGCCGACGTTGCCGAGCAGGCGGAAATCGCTGCGGTCGAGTTCGTAGGCGTGGCGGTACAGGTCCGCGGCTTCGGCGTAGTCGCCGGCGTTGAACTTGATCGTGCCCAGATTGCTCAGCGCCGGGTAGTTCGGCTTGATCTTCAGCGAACGCTCGAACGCGGCCATCGCCTGCGCGATGTCGCCGTTGGCCTGGTACAGTCCGCCGAGCGAACTCCACGAACGGAAGTCGTCCGGCCGCAGCGTCACCGTGGTGCGCAGCGATGCGATCGCGGCCGGCAGGTCGCCATTGGCGTAATAGTGGAAGCCACGCTCGCGGAACAGGCGCGGATCGCTTGGCGCGAGCTTGCGCGCGCGTTCGAAGTAATCGAGCGCGACATCGCTGCGTCCCTGCACACTCGCCACCTTCGCCAAGCCGATGTACGCATCCGGACGCAACGCGGGATCCTCCAGCGCGCGCGTGTAGTGTTCGAACGCTTTGTCGGCATCGCTGCGTGTGCGGTAGAGATCGCCGAGCGCAAGGCTCACCTCGCGCACCGACGGGTCCATCTTCGCGGCGCGGTCGCATGCAGCCTGTGCGCGATCGAACGCAGGCGTATCGCGTGCGTCCTCGAAACGTGCGATCTCCGCGCGGCAGATGCCGGCCTGCGCGCGCGCGAAGCGCGGATCGATGGCGAGCGCGCCGCGGAAGAAGTTGATCGCGCTGTCCGCGGCGGCGCGATCGCCCGCGCGGATCTGCTGCTGTCCCTTGAGGTAGGCGTCGTACGCGCCGATGTCGCGGGTCGGCGTCAAACGCCGTGCCATCGCCTCGCGCGCGCCCGCCAGGCCGGTGCCGGGAAGCACGCCAACCAGCGATTGCACCACTTCGTTGGCGATGTCGCTCTGCAGGGCGAACACGTCGCTGCTCTCGCGATCGTAACTATGAGCCCACAACGTGAAACCCGTACGGGTATCGGACAGGCGCGCGCTGACCCGCACCCGCGTGCCCTCGCGGCGCACGCTGGCGTCCAGCAGCGCGGCCACGCCCAGCTGCGCGCCGAGCGCCTTCACGTCCACCTGGCCACCGCGTGCGGCCGTCACCACCTTCAGGCCCGGCACGCCGGCAAGGGCGTCGTGCATCTCCACGCCGAGGCCTTCGGCGAAGTAGCCGTCGCCACGATCCGCACTCAGGCTGGTGAAGGGCAGCACCGCGATGGACGCATCCGCCAGCGGCGGCGCCGAGCGGCTGCGCTGGCCGAACCAGTAGCCGCCCGCGGCGATCGCCAGCAGCAGGGCCATCGCGCTCAGCCACATCTGCCGCCGTCGTGGTGAGGCGTGCGGCGCCGGCCGCGCGGTCTCGACGGGTGCTACCGCCAGGACCACCGGTTCGGGCTCATTGGCGGCCACGGTGAACGCCGGCGGGACCGACTGGCGCACCGCCGCCACGCCCTCGGGGATCTCCGTCGCGTGTTCCTCGGCGACGGGCTCGGGTTCATGGACTGCTTCCGGTTCGGGCTCGACCTCGGCCGGCCGCATCTGCGCGATGAAGCGGTAGCCCAGCGCGTGCTGGGTCTGGATGAAGCGCGGCCGCTGGGAGTCGTCGCCCAGGGCGCTGCGCAGCTGCGCGATGACCCGGGTCAGCACCCCGGGAGTGACATGGCGATGGCCCCAGACCTGATCGAGCAGCTCCTCCCGGCCGACCAGTTCACCCGCCCGCCGCAACAGGATCAGCAATACGGCGAAGGCCTTGGGCTCGACCGTCTGCTCCTGTCCCGCCCGCGACAGGGTGTGCGCGACCGCGTCGACGACGATGTCGTCGAATCGATAGCTTTCACCGGTCAGCCCGCCCTGGCCTGCCATCCCGTCCGGATTCATCGGCAAAACCTCATGGCGACCTCATCATCGGAGCGGACGATGAGGAAAGGCACGCACGGCCATCATGACTCATGCGGGACGGGGGTGGAACCTGATCCGGCGCCGCAAGAACGGTGCCACACCTTCCCCCGGAGACCGCCATGAACGTCCTTTTCTCCACCGCGAACCCGCTGCCGACGATCCTGCAGGCGCCCTTTGACGGACCGACTCGTCGCCAGTGCATCAACGGCTTCCAGCTGAGCAGCCCGGAGGTCGACCGCTTCAACCGCCTGCTGGCCAGGATCGGCCGGCACCAGGGTCTGGAAACGGACCAGCTCGCCTCGGCCGGCCGCGAACTGTGCCGCCCCGGCAACCAGACCTCCGCGCCGCCGTGCATCCGCCAGCGCCTGCGCTGGATCGCCGCGGTCGAACAGCTCCTGGGCGACCGTCGCTGGGAGCCGGCCAACGAGGCCACCGACACCGCCGCCGCCATCGTCGAATACGCCCGCAGCCGCGACGACCTCATCCCCGACTGGCTGCCCAAGGTCGGGCGCCTGGACGATGCGATCGTGGTCGAGGCCGCCTGGCCGCAGCTGTCGGCCGAAGTCGACGACTACATGGAGTACAGCCGCGTCCGCAGTCAGCTGGCGCACCAGCGCGGCCTGACCGCGTCCGCGTTCGAGTTCACCCGCGCCGACTTCGAGGAGTTCCGCTACGAAGCCGCGGTGTTCGCCGAACACGAGCGCCGGATCCGCGAGAGCAGCTACCTGCCGGCATCGGCGCCGATGTTCCGCGTCCACTGAGACCGCGATGTTGCGAGGTTCCACGGGAGGCCGCCGCAAGGCGGCCTTCCCGCGTCCGCGTCCTTCACGGTCGTGAACGCGCAGCGCGCTTTCACCTTCAGTCGCCACGCGAGCGCGCATGATCGATCCGCATTCCCCACACGGAATCGCATCGGCTCGCGCGATGTCGCCGGCCACGGCACGGGCCCGACCACCGGCCGGAAGCGAGGTGTGCCATGCGCATGTTCCATCCGACACCCACGGCGCAACCGCTCCCCTTCGACCACCTGTACAGCGGCATGCAGGCGCGCGAGAGCGCGGACGAAATCCCGCTGTCGCGCGTGGCCGTCGTGCAGTTCGACCAGCTCCTCCACGAGATCCACGCCGATGCGCCCCGCGTCGACATCGATCGCCTGCAGCAGCTGTGCTCGTGGCTGCTCACGCTGCCCACGCAGGACGCGCACGACGTCATCGACTCGCGGCTGGCCCGCGTGCAGGAAGTGCGCACGATGCTGGCCGACCCCGACTGGGACATCGACGAGGCGGTGCGCGCGCGCATCGCCAAGCTGCTGGCCTACATCGACCGCGAGGACGACGTCATCGCCGATCGCACGCCGCTGCTGGGCCAGCTCGACGATGTGTTGCTGATCGAACTGGCTTGGCCGGCATTCGCCGACGAGGCCGAGGACTACCGCGACTACTGCGCCTATCGCCAGCTCGAGCACCCGGACGGCACGCCGCCGGAGCGACGCGCGGCGTGGATCCGCGACCGCCTCGACGAACTCGCCTTGTGGCAGCACATGCTGTGGGTGCGCGCTCAGCATTACGCGCCCTGGAACCTGCCGACGACGCTGTTCCGGGTGAGCTGACATCGCGCTGCGGAAGCGACCGACCGCGCGTGGCGGTGACCGGCCGTGCGCGGACGCAGGACGGCGCCCTGTCAAGCTTGGTCGACCCCGGCCGGACTGATAGGCTGGCCGGTGCCGCGCTCGTCGGGTTTCCCTCGACCGAGCCCCGCGTCAGGACAGCATGACTCCATCCCGTTTCGTTCATCTCCACCTGCACAGCGAGTACTCGCTCGCCGACTCGACGATCCGCATCGGCGAGATGGTCAAGCGCTGCGTGAAGCTCGGCCAGCCGGCCGTCGCGCTGACCGACCTGGACAACCTGTTCGCGGCGGTGAAGTTCTACAAGGCGGCCGAAGGCGCCGGCCTGAAGCCGATCATCGGCGCCGACATCGGCCTGGCCGACGGCAACGAAGCCGCGTCGCACATGACCCTGCTCTGCCGCGACCGCACCGGCTACCTCACCCTGTCGCGCCTGCTCTCGCGCGCGTGGATGGAAGGCCATCGCGTCGACGGCGTCGCGCTGCGCCCGGAGTGGCTGCGCGAGGACAACGAGGGCCTGTTCGCGCTGGCCGGCCGGCACAGCCTGGCCGGCCGCCTCGCCACCAGCAATCGCCACGAACTCGCCGAAGCCTGGCTGATGGACTGGCGCGGTGTGTTCGGCGAACGCCTGCACCTGGAACTCACCCGCACGGGCCGTGAGGGCGAGGACGCGTTCAACGCGTTCGCGATGCACGCCTCGGCCGCGCGTTCGCTGCCGCTGATCGCCAGCAACGACGTGCGCTTCCTCGATGCCGAAGGTTTCGACGCGCACGAGGCGCGCGTGTGCATCGCCTCGGGCCGCGTGCTCGACGATCCCAAGCGGCCGAAGGACTACAGCGCCGAGCAGTACCTGAAGTCGTCGCAGGAGATGCACGCGCTCTTCGCCGACGTGCCCGACGCGCTCGACAACGCGTTCTCGCTGGCGATGCGTTGCAACGTCGAGATGAAGCTCGGCGAGTACGCGCTGCCCGCGTTCCCGGTGCCGAGCGAGCACACCATCGAGAGCTGGCTACGCGGCACCGCGCGCGATGGCCTGGAAAAGCGACTGGAAAGGAACCCGCTCGCGTCCGGCAAGTCGCGCGAGGACTACGACGCGCGCCTGGAGATCGAGCTCGACGTCATCATCAAGATGGGGTTCCCCGGCTACTTCCTGATCGTGGCCGACTTCATCAACTGGGCGAAGGACCACGACATTCCGGTCGGTCCGGGCCGCGGTTCGGGCGCCGGCTCGCTGGTCGCGTGGGCGCTGGGCATCACCGACCTGGACCCGCTGCCGTACGACCTGCTGTTCGAGCGCTTCCTCAACCCGGAACGCGTGTCGATGCCCGACTTCGACATCGACTTCTGCATGGACCGCCGCGACGAGGTGATCGACTACGTCGCCCGCAAGTACGGTCGCGACCGCGTTTCGCAGATCATCACCTACGGCACGATGGCCGCGAAGGCCGTGGTGCGCGACTCCGGCCGCGTGCTCGGCCATCCGTACGGCTTCGTCGACGGCATCGCCAAACTCATCCCGAACACGCTGGGCATTTCGCTCGACGACGCGATGGGCGAGTCGGACGCCGCGAAGCAGGACAACACCCTCGCCTCGCCCGAACTGATCCAGCGCTACCACGCCGAAGAAGACGTGCGCGACCTGATGGACCTCGCGCGCAGCCTCGAGGACCTGACCCGCAACGCCGGCAAGCACGCCGGCGGCGTGGTGATCGCACCGAGCCCGCTCAGCGATTTCTGCCCGCTGTTCGCCGAACACGACGGCGAAGGCCGTGGCAAGAACCCGGTCACGCAGTTCGACAAGGACGACGTCGAAGCGGTCGGCCTGGTGAAGTTCGACTTCCTCGGCCTGCGCACGCTGACGATCATCGACTGGGCGGTGAAGGCGATCAACAAGCGCCG
This sequence comes from Lysobacter panacisoli, assembly GCF_009765165.1. Taxonomy (NCBI): domain Bacteria; kingdom Pseudomonadati; phylum Pseudomonadota; class Gammaproteobacteria; order Lysobacterales; family Lysobacteraceae; genus Lysobacter; species Lysobacter panacisoli. Next base: position 2,650,987 of record NZ_VLNU01000001.1, on the reverse strand, counting down.
CGCGGCCGAAGGCCAGGCGCCGCTCGACATCGCCACGCTGGAGCTGGACGACCAGGCCAGCTACGAGCTGTTCGCGCGCGGCGATACGGTCGCGGTGTTCCAGTTCGAATCGCGCGGCATGCGCGAACTGCTCAAGCGCGCACGCCCCGACACCTTCGAGGACATCATCGCGCTCGCCGCGCTATTCCGTCCCGGCCCGCTGGGTTCGGGAATGGATCGCGAATGGGTCGATCGCAAGCACGGCAACACCGAAGTCTCGTACCCGCATCCGTCGCTGGAACCGGTGCTGTCGCCGACCTACGGCGTCATCGTGTACCAGGAACAGGTGATGCAGATCGCGCAGGTGCTGGCGGGCTACACGCTCGGCGGCGCCGACATGCTGCGCCGCGCGATGGGCAAGAAGAAGCCAGAGGAGATGGCGAAGGAGCGCGCCAAGTTCGAGGCTGGCTGCTCCGAGCGCGGGATCGAGCCGAAGGTGTCCTCGCCGATCTTCGACCTGATGGAGAAGTTCGCCGAGTACGGCTTCAACAAGTCGCACTCGGCCGCGTATGCGCTGGTCGCGTACCAGACCGCGTGGCTGAAGGTGCACTACCCGGCCGAGTTCATGGCCGCAGTGCTGTCGTCGGACATGGACAACACCGACAAGGTCACCAGCTTCCTCGACGAATGCCGCGTGATGGGTCTGAACGTGCTGCGCCCGGACGTGGACGAGTCGGCGTACATGTTCGAGGCCAAGGACGCCAACACGATCCGCTACGGCATCGGTGCGGTGAAGGGCGTGGGGCGTGGCGCGTGCGAGGCGATCGTCGAGGCGCGACGCGCGGGACCGTTCGAGGACCTGCTCGATTTCTGCAAGCGCGTGGACAGCGGCAAACTCAACCGCCGCGCGCTGGAAGCGCTCACGCAGGCCGGCGCGCTCGACAAGCTCGGCAAGAACCGCGCGAGCCTGATGCTGCAGCTGCCGGAAGTGCTCAAGGCCACCGACCAGCTGGCGAAGGAACGCGAAGCCGGACAGGTGTCGCTGTTCGGCGGCTTCGAGGCCGCCGCGCCGGCGCTGCACCTGGATTTGCCGGAAACCGATGAGTGGCCGCTCACGCAGATCCTCAACGGCGAACGCGAGACGCTCGGCCATTACCTCAGCGGCCATCCGTTCGATCCGTATCGCGAGGAAGTGCGCGGCCTGATCGGCAACGACCTCGGTGCGCTGGAGAAGATCTGGGAGAACCGCCCGGAACCCGCGCGCGGCACGTGGCGCCAGGAAGTGGACACCGTCGTCGCGGGTCTCGTCGTCGGCCTGCGCAAGAAGGGCGACAGCCAGATGTTCGTGCAGATCGAGGACGGTCGCGGCCGCATCGAATGCGCGTTCTTCGCCGAAACCTACGCCGACTTCGCGCCGCTACTGGTGCGCGACCGCCTGCTGGTGATCCAGGGCGGCCTGCGCGAGGACAGCTTCAGCGGCGGCTTCGCGCTGCGCGCGTCGAAGTGCTGGAGCTTCGAGCAGATCTGCGAGAAGCATGCGCAGCGGTTGTCGCTGCGCCTGGACCTGCGCGAGCCGGGCACGCTGCAGCGCGTGGACGCACTGCTCGCCACGCATCGTCCGGGCGGCACGCCGATCCGCATGGACCTGCTGGTCAAGCATGGCGCGGCGGGTTCGCTCGATCTCAACGGCACGTTGTCGATCCGTGCCGACGCCGAATTGCCATCACGCCTGCGCGCGTTGCCGGGCGTGCGCGCGGTGCGGCTGTCGCTGGGGAAGCCCTGGGCGCATTGAGGCAGGGTAGGTATCGCTCACGCCAACGCGCTGCTCTTACTCCCTTGCAGTCGCTCGCGCTCCGCTCCTGCCCTTCCTTCTCCCCTTGCGGCGACCGAAGGGAGTGCAGAGCTGAGAAGGTGCCCGAAGGGCGGAAGAGGGGTTAACGCGCAGCCACCCTACTCGCGCAACTCCACTCGCCAGTTCCTGCGCGCCTGCGGCACGGTCAGCACCACCGTTCCCGCCTTCCCATCGAACCGCCAACCCTCCACCGCGATGCCATCGAGCGTCACCGACGCGGGCTTGCGTTCCACGCCGAACACCGTGACCTCCGCATCTCGCCACCAGGGCGTGAAGCCATCGTGCTCGATGCGCGATTCGATCGCGGCCGATGCCTGCGTCGCCTCGCACGCGTACGCGATGCGCAAGAACGCACCGTCGCGATAGTCGAAACTCTCGCCATCGTCCTGGTACAGCGCGCCGGCGCACGGCGCATTCGCCTGCGCGGACGGCAGGTAGACGTGCAGTTGCAGCGGGCCATCGGGCGTCTGCCCGGTGTGCTGCACCAGCGGCTGCATCGGCACGATCGCCCCCGCGCGTGCGTACACGGGCACGGCCTGCGGGCGTGGATCGAAACGGATCGGTTCCTTCGCCGCGACCTGTCGCGTCGAGGTGCCGAACGCGTACCACTCGCCGGGCGGCAGCGTCACCGTGTGTGCATCGAGGCGTTCGTCCGCGACGGGCGCAATGAACAGGTCCGCGCCGAACAGGAAATCGCGATCGTTGCCGTAGAACGTCTCGGCCTGCGGAAACTGCAGGAACACCGGACGCATGATCGGCATGCCCGTGCGCGCATTCTCTTCGGCGGCGGTGTAGAGATACGGCAACAGACGGTAACGCTGCTCGATCGCCGCGCGCCGCAGCGCTTCCTGCTTCGCGCCATCGACCCACGCTTCGTGCGGCCGCGTGTCGGTCGCGGCGTGGTTGCGGAATACCGGATTGAACGCGCCGAGCTGGAACCAGCGCGTCAGCAGGTCCGGCGGCGGCGAGCCGATGAAACCGCCGACGTCGTCGCCGGCCAGCGCCATGCCGGACAGCCCGAGGCTCAGCAGGTTCGACGTGCTCTGTGCAAGGTGGTGCCAGCTGGCGGTGTTGTCGCCCGTCCACGTCGCCGCATAGCGCTGCGCGCCCGCGTAGGCCGCGCGCGTGAGCACGAACGGGCGCTGCTTCGGCTGCAGTTCCAGCAAGCCTTCGTAGGTCGCACGCGCGTTGAGCATGCCGTAGGCGTTGTGGATCGCGCGGTGGTCGCGCGCCGTGCCGTCTTCCATGCGGTGCACGGCATCGAGCGACATCGTGTTGCCGGGCACGCGGAACACCGACGGCTCGTTCATGTCGTTCCAGTAGCCGGCTGCGCCCATCGCCGCGAAATCGCGGTACAGCCCGCCCCACCACTCGCGCACGCGATTCAAGGTGAAATCGGGGAACACGGCATAGCCCGGCCATACCGGACCGACATAGAGCGATCCGTCGGGATTGCGGATGAACGCGTCCGCCGCCAGTCCCGAATCGAACGGCGCATACCCTTTGCCCGGATCGTGCTTGATGTGCAGGTCGGTGATCAGCACGGTGCGCAGTCCCTGCGTGCGCAGATCGGCGATCATGTCCTCGAAATGTGGGAACTGCGCGCGATCCACGGTGAACGGCGCATAGCCCTGCTGGTAATCGATGTCGAGGTAGATGGCGTCGCTGGGAATGCGCTGCGTGCGCAGCTTCGCCGCGATTTCGCGCACCTTCGCTTCCGGGTTGTAGCTGTAGCGCGACTGCTGGAAACCCAGCGTCCACAGCGGAGGCAGCGGCGTGCGACCGGTCAGCGCGGTGTAGCGTTCGATCACCTTCGCCGGCTGCGGTCCGGCGATGACGTAGTAGTCGAGCGCACCGCCTTCGGCACCGAAGGAGAAGTACTCCTCCGATTCCTTGCCGAGGTCGAAACTGCTGCGGTGCGTGTTGTCGAAGAACACGCCGTACGCATTGCCGGCGCGCAGGCCGATGAAGAACGGGATCGACTTGTACAGTGGATCGCTGTGGCCCTGCCACGAGTACGCATCGGTGTTCCACATGGTGAAGGCGCGGCCGCGACGGTCGAGCGGACCGGCCTTGTCGCCGAGGCCGTAGTAGTGCTCGTCGGCCGGCATCGTCTTCCACGCGCGCACGCGCGGGCCGTGCGCGCTGTCGGCCCAGGCCATCGGCATGTCGGGTGCGTCGGCAAGCAGCGTGCGGCCTTCTCGGTCGGTGAACGTCACCCGCAGCGGCGAGCGGTGGACGACCGCCACGATCTCGCCCGCATCGATACGCACGGCCTCGCGCGTTTCGCCCACGGATACGGTCGGCGGTGCGGCGTCCTGCACCACGGCCCACGACGCATCCACGTCGAAGCGCCCGTCCGGGGCCAGACGCACGCGGAACACGCCGGGTGCGTAGGCGCTCACCTGCAACCGTGCCGGCCCGCTGTGGACGATCGCTCCGTCGGCCCGGCGCTCGACCTTCCCCGCCTCGCCCAGATGACGCCAGCCAGCCGCTTCGAGCGGCCCGGCCAGCCCCCACGCCAGCAGCGTGCAGGCTGCCCATCCCCATGCCTTCATCCGACCATCCCCGTCCAAGTCATTGACCGGATTCAAGCACGGGCCCGGGGGCGCGCGGCCCGCGAGTGCCATGAAGTCGTTTTCAATGCGCGTTCCGTACTCAGAACACACCTCTCGGTACGGTCACCCCGGCTCGGCTAGACTGTCGCCCTTTCCGGCCATTGGCCCACGCATGAACCCGAATTACCTCGACTTCGAGCAGCCCATCGCCGACCTGGAAGCCAAGATCCAGGAGCTGCGCCACGCCAGCAATGGCCCGGCCGTGGACGTGGACGCCGAAGTGCATGCGCTGCAGGACAAGCTGCGCATCCGTACCGCGCAGATCTTCCGCGACCTGAGCCCGTGGCAGGTCTCGCAGCTGGCCCGCCATCCGGCGCGCCCGTACACCAACGACTACATCCGCGTGATGTGCGACGAGTTCCAGGAACTCGCCGGCGACCGCGCGTTCGCCGACGACGCCGCCATCGTCGGTGGCCTAGGCCGGATCAACGGTCGCAGCGTGGTCATCATCGGCCACCAGAAGGGCCGCGACACCAAGAGCAAGATCAAGCGCAACTTCGGCATGCCGCGTCCGGAGGGCTATCGCAAGGCGCTGCGCCTGATGAAGCTGGCCGAGCGCTTCAAGCTGCCGCTGCTGACCTTCATCGACACCCCCGGCGCGTATCCGGGCGTGGGCGCGGAAGAGCGCGGCCAGTCCGAGGCCATCGCCCGCAACCTGCTGGAGATGAGCGAGCTGAAGGTCCCGGTGATCTGCACCGTCATCGGCGAAGGCGGTTCCGGCGGCGCGCTCGCCATCGGCGTAGGCGATCGCACACTGATGCTGGAATACAGCACGTACTCGGTGATCTCGCCGGAAGGCTGCGCCTCGATCCTGTGGAAGGACGCGGGCAAGGCCAAGGACGCGGCCGAGCAGCTCGGCCTCACCGCCAAGCGCCTGCTCGGCCTGGGTCTGGTCGACAAGATCGTGCGCGAGCCGATCGGCGGCGCGCACCGCAATCCGAAGCAGATGGGCACGCGCCTAAAGGCGGTGCTGCTCAATGAACTCGACACGCTGGAACAGCTGCCCGTCGAGGAACTGCTGGAACGCCGCTACCAGCGCCTGCGCAGCTACGGCGCGTACGAGGCGGCGTAAGTTCGGATGGCTATCCCCGCGAAAGCGGGGTTGCGGGCGTGGTTGAACTGCGAAAGCAACCGCTTTCGAGCAACAGCGTTGCAGCAACGGCAACAGCTTCCGCTCGCAAGCGAGCGGGTTACTTTTGTCCTGGCAAAAGTAACCAAAACCGTTCGCTCCTCTCACGAGCCGCCGCTACGCGGCGGTGCCCTGCGCGCCTACGCCGCAAAGGGGCACGCCGCCCAAACTCGCTGCGCTGCGCTCCGCTCAAACAGTGGGCGGCTCTTCGGCCCCTTTCCGGCTCCGGTGCTCGGCTCGATCGGAAGTCGCTGAAGGGCGAAGAGCAAGAACAACAGCAGTGCACGGCAACAGCAACAGCAGTCACGTAGCCCGGGTAAGCGAAGCGCACCCGGGAAGTGCAGGGAATGCCCCGGGTGCGCTTCGCTTACCCGGGCTACGGCACTACGGCACACAACGGCGGCGACAGTGGGGGCCTTCGCTCTTGCTCGGCTTCGCGAACAGCCCGCTCGTTTCTAGCCCCGGAGGGCGTCGCACAGGACGTGCGGCGCTTCGCGCGGAGGCAGGAGCCGACTCGCGAAGGCACCCTTTCGCTGTCCGGTCGCAGGACTGGGTTGGATCTCAATGACTCTTTCTTTTGGTTACTTTTTCTTTGGGTCAGCAAAGAAAAGTAACCCGACCGGCTTTAGACGGTCGGAAGCTGTTGCTATTGCTCCAACGCTGTTGCTCGAAAGCGGTTGCCAATGCCCAGCGTCACCACGCCCGCAAGTACTGCTCCGGCGCATGCAGGTCGCCTGACAACTCCTTCGCCGCGCGACGCGGGAAATACGGATCGCGCAGCAGTTCGCGCGCGAACAGGACCACATCCGCATCGCCGCGATCCACGATCGACTCGGCGTGTTCGGACTTCGTGATCAAGCCCACCGCGCCCGTCGCGATACCCGCCTCGCGTCGGATACGCGCCGCAAACGGCACCTGGTAGCCCGGTTCCAGCGGAATCTTCGTGCCGTGCACGAGGCCGCCACTCGATACGTCGATCAGATCGACGCCGCGCGTCTTGGCGATGCGCGCCAGCTCGATGCTCTGCTCCACATCCCAGCCGCCGTCGGCCCAGTCGGTCGCGGACACGCGCAACCACAACGGCAGGCGCTCCGGCCAGACCTTGCGCACCGCGTCGATCACTTCCAGCAGCAGGCGGATGCGGTTCTCGAACGTACCACCGTAGGTGTCGGTACGATGGTTCGACAGCGGCGACAGGAACTGGTGCAGCAGGTAGCCGTGCGCGGCGTGCAGTTCGATCAGGCGGAAGCCCGCGGCCTGCGCGCGCCACGCGGCGGAGGCAAAGTCATCGACGATGTTGTGCAGCTCGCTCGTCGCCAGCGCGCGCGGCACCGCCGAGGTTTCGCTGAAGGCGATCGCCGACGGCGCGACCGGAGTCCAGCCGCCGTCTTCCGCGGTGACCGCGATGCCGCCCAGCCACGGCGGTGCGACGCTGGCCTTGCGCCCGGCGTGGGCGAGCTGGATGCCCGGCACCGCGCCCTGGCAGGCCATGAAGCGTGCGATGCGCGACCATGCCTCGGCCTGGCGGTCGTTCCACAGGCCGGTGTCGGAGGGCGAGATGCGACCTTCGGCCGAGACGGCGCTGGCCTCGGCGATGATCGCGCCCGCGCCGCCGACCGCGCGGCTGCCCAGATGGACCAGGTGCCAGTCGTTGGGAACACCATCCACCGCCGAGTACTGGCACATCGGCGCCACGACCAGACGGTTGCGCAGCGTGAGCGAGCGCTGTTCGAGAGGATCGAAGAGACGGGGCACGGTGGGACTCCAGGCGATGCGACGGCGAGACACGAACAAGATGGTGCGTCCATGCGGCCGTCAGGACAGCCCCCATCGGTGGGTTGCTGCATTCCATCGTCATGGCACCATCGCCGGATGACCCCGCGACCCGCTCCTGCGCTGGCCCAGGCCCTTCACGACCGGCCCGACGCCCCGCTGTGCGTGGGCTACAGCGGCGGGCTGGATTCGACCGTGCTGCTGCACCTGCTCGCCGCCGCGCCGCGCGAGACCGGCCTGCGCGCGGTGCACGTGCACCACGGCCTGCATCCGCAGGCCGACGCGTGGGCGCAGCACTGCGTGCAAACGTGTGCGGCGCTGGGCGTGCCGTTGGAGATCGTGCACGTCACGGTGGTGCCCGACGGCAACGGGCTGGAAGCCGCCGCGCGTGCGGCGCGCCATGCCGCGTTCGAACGCGCACTCGCGCCGGGCGAAGTGCTGGTGCTGGCGCACCATCGCGACGACCAGGCCGAGACCTTCCTCCTGCGCGCCCTGCGCGCGTCGGGCCCCGACGGACTCGCGGCGATGCGGCGCTGGCGTGCGTTCGGTACGGGCTCACTGTGGCGACCGCTGCTCGCGCACGGCCGTGACGACCTGCAGGCCTGGGCGCAGGCGCACGGGCTGTCGTGGATCGACGATCCGAGCAATGCCGACACGCGGCTGGACCGCAACTTCCTGCGCCAGCACGTGCTGCCGCTATTGCGCGAACGCTGGCCGCAGGCGGACGCGACCCTGGCGCAGTCGGCCGCGCTGTGCGCGCAGGCACACGAACTGCTGGACGACGGCGATGCGCTGGCACTCGCCGAGGTGACGACGGCCGATCCGCAGGCCCTCTCGCGCACACGCCTGATGGCATTGCCGGCCGCTCGCCGTGCGCGCGTGCTGCGGCAATGGATCGCATCGCTACGATTGCCGCCCTTGCCCGCGAACGGCGTCGAGCGCATCGAAGCCGAACTGCTCGGCGCGCGCGACGACGCCGAGCCGGAATTCCACTGGCACGGCGTGGTCATACGCGCCTGGCGCGACCTGCTGTGGGCCGGCCATCGGCGCCCGCCGCTGCCCGGGGATTGGCACGCGGACTGGGACGGCTCATCGCCGCTCACGTTGCCGCACGGCGGCGCGCTGCGACTGGACGGCGCGGCGAGGTTCGACGAGGCGCTCATCGCGCGGGCGCGGCAGGGCGGAGAGCGCATCGCGCTGCCGGGACGCCGCCATTCGCATGCGCTCAAGCACGTCCTGCAGGACCTCGGCATCCCGCCGTGGGAACGCGAACGACTGCCCCTGCTGTTCGACCGCGAAGGCAGCCTGCTGGCCGCTGGCGACGTGGCCCTCTCGGACGCATTCGACCGCTGGCTGCGCGATCGCGGCGCCCGCCTGTGCTGGGAACCGTGGCCACTGCCCACGCCCGGCAATTGATTCCGTTTCTTCCGGGCCGCAAACTTCGCCCATGCCCCGCAACCCCGCCAACGAAGACTCGCCCGCCGTTTCGCCGGTCGCCGATTTCGAGAAGTCGCTGGACGCGCTCGAACAACTGGTCGAGAAGATGGAGCACGGCGAGATGAGCCTCGAGGACTCGCTCGCCGCGTACGAGCGCGGCGTCGGTCTCTATCGCCGCTGCCAGACCGCGCTCGAACAGGCCGAGCTGCGCGTGCGCCTGCTCAGCGATCCGCAGAATCCCGCCGCCGGCGAGCCGTTCCACGCACCGCCCGCCCAGAACGGCAACGATGGCTGACCTCGCCGGCTGGCGCGAACGCGCCGACGCCGCCCTGCAACGCGCCCTGCCCGACCCGCAGACCTCGCCGCAGCGCCTGCACGCGGCGATGCGCCACGCCGTGCTGCTCGGCGGCAAACGCATGCGTCCGCTGCTGGTGTACGCCGCCGGCTCGGTGTTCGGCGCGTCGCTGGACACGCTCGACGCGCCCGCGGTCGCGGTCGAACTGATCCACGCCTACTCGCTGGTCCACGACGACCTGCCGGCGATGGACGACGACGCCCTGCGTCGCGGCCAGCCGACCGTGCACGTCGCGTTCGACGAAGCCACCGCGATCCTCGCCGGCGACGCGCTGCAATCGCTCGCCTTCGACGTGCTCGCGCACGCGCCAGTCGACGCCGCGATCTGCGTCGGCCTGATCCGCACGCTCGCCATCGCCTCCGGCAGCGCGGGCATGTGCGGCGGACAGGCGCTCGACCTGGCCGCGACCGGCAACGGCACGTCGCTGTCGGTGGACGAACTGGAAACGCTGCACTCGCTCAAGACCGGTGCGCTGATCCGCGCGGCCGTGCGCATGGGCGCGCTGTGCGGCGGCGCGACGCAGAACGAACGCATTCGCCTGGATCGCTACGCGACCGCGCTCGGCCTCGCCTTCCAGGTACGCGACGACATCCTCGACATCGAAGGCGACAGCGCCACGCTCGGCAAGACCGCCGGCAAGGACGTCGCGCAGGACAAGGCCACATTCCCGGCGCTGATCGGCCTGGACGCATCGCGCGCGCGGCTGGAAGAACTGCGCGACACCATGACCGAAGCACTGGCGCCGTTCGGCGCGCGTGCGGACGCATTGACCGCGCTGGGACGGATGGCGATCGAACGGGATCGCTGAGGGCGAATCGAGGTGTAGCAAGCTGTCATCCCCGCGAAGGCGGGGATCCATGTCGCCGACCCGACTCCGCCTTCCGGCGAGCGCGATGCAAGCACGGTTGGATAGTTCCGCCGTTCGGCGACCCAAGAGACCCCGCCTTCGCGGGAATGACGGCAAAAAAGAACGCCCGCTTCGACGAAGCGGGCGTTCCTGTTTTCCGGTTTCGGCTCGAACGGCTGGTGGCGCTTACTTCACCAGCCGCATCGTGAACGGATAGCGGTAGGCCACGCCGTCGTTGGACTTGATCGCCGCGATGATCGTGAAGACCAGCCACGCGATGCCGATGACGATCCATGCCGGGATCGCGATCAGGAAGCCGATGCCCAGGGTGATGAACACCAGCACCCACAGCGCGAAGAACACGATCGCCACGGTGATGTTGTAGTTCAGCGCTTCCTTCGCCTGGTCGTCGACGAAGGGCATCGTGTCCTTCTTCAACAGCCAGATGATCAGCGGGCCGAGGAACGTGCCCCAACCGCCGATGCCGGACGTCAGCACCGCGCCGAGGATCGCCGACAGGTGCGCGAACATCGCCCACTGGCGCTGTTCGGCGACGATGCCACTGGGATGGTCCTGCGACGGCGGAGGTGGCGGAGGTGGTGCGGAGGCCTGACTCGGATCGAACGGGTTTTCGCTCATGACCTGCTCCTTGGAGTGGACGGGCCCACTTTCCGCCGGGGCCGCTGACAGGTCAAGCATCGAACGTCACGCCCGCGCGGGGGCTCAGCCTTCCGATTCGCCCGCCACCGTCATGCGTCCGACCAGGATCGAACCGGTGCGCACGTGCGAACGCGGATCGACGTCGCTGCCGACCGCTTCGATCGCCGTGTACATGTTGCGCAGGTTGCCGGCCACGGTGATGCCGTCGACCGGATACTGGATCTGTCCGTTCTCCACCCAGAATCCCGCGGCGCCGCGCGAGTAATCGCCGGTCACGGTGTTCACGCCCTGCCCCATCAGCTCGGTCACCAGCAAGCCACGGCCCATGCCGCGCAGCATCGATTCGAAATCGCCCGCGTTCGCCTCGATCTGCAGGTTGTGCACGCCGCCTGCGTTGGCTGTGGTCGCAAGCCCAAGCTTGCGCGCCGAGTAGCTGCCGAGGATGTAACGCTGCAGCACGCCACCCGTCACCAGCGGCGATTCGCGCGTGGCCACGCCTTCGGCATCGAATGAAGCGGAACGGAAACCGCGCGGCAGGAACGGCAGTTCGTCGACCGCGAACCAGTCCGGGAACAGCTTCGTGCCGACGCTGTCGACGAGGAAGCTGGCGCGACGGTACAGCGCGCCGCCGGACACCGCGCCGAGCAGGTGGCCGACCAGCGAACGGGCCATTTCCGCGGCGAACAGCACCGGGTATTCGCCGGTGGCTATCTGGCGCGGCTGCAGGCGCGAAGCGGCGCGCTGCGCAGCCTTGCGGCCGATGGTCGCGGCCGATTCCAGGTCGTCGGCGGACAGGCCGATGCTGTACCAGCCGTCGCGCTGCATCGCATCGCCACGGCCGGCGATCAACGCGCAGCCGAGGCTGTGCTGGGTGCTGCGCTCGCGGCCGATGAAACCGTGCGAGTTGGCGTAGACGCTGATGCTCTCGCCCGTGCCGACCGAGGCGCCGTCGGAATTCTCGATGCGCGCGTCGCTATCGCGACCGGCCTGCTCGCAGGCGAGCGCGAGGTCGAGGGCGCGGTCGGCGTCGATCATCCACGGATGCCACGAGTCGAATTCGCGCAGGTCCTTCGCCATCAGCGCGGCATCGGCCAGCCCGGCGGCCGCGTCGTCCTCGGTGTGGCGCGCGATCGCGCAGGCCTGTTCGACCGTGGATTCCAGGCTTTCCTCGCGCAGGTCGGCGGTGCTGGCGCTACCTTTGCGCTGGCCGAAGTACACCGTCACCGAGATGCCGCGGTCGCGCGTGGACTCGACCGTCTCCACCTCGCCCATGCGCACGTTGACGTTGAGGCCGGATTCCTCCGAGCAGGACACCTCGGCCTGGGTCGCGCCCTGGGCGCGGCAGGCGTCCAGCAGGCGCTGCGAGATGTCCGCGAGGGCGTCCAGGCGGGCATGGCTGTCGCCGAGCGAGGTCGCGTAGGCCGGCAGGCTGGAAGGTTCGATCACGTTCAATGGCTTATCCTTTCACTGGCGATCCGGCGGCAGGCCCGCGGATCGGATTTCTTCAAGGCGGTTACGCGCGGACACCGCGGCGCCCGCCAGGCAACCGGAAGTGGACACATGCGTGGTAGAGACGACGAAACCGGCGAGTTCCTGAGCCCGAGCCGCAGCCAGAACCGGCGCGAGGCGCTGGAAGTGCTGGCCCTGGGCGAGAAACTGGTGTCGCTGACCGAGGCCCAGCTGGCGAAGCTGCCCGTACCCGAGTCGCTGCTGCCGCACATCCGCGAGTGCAAGCGCATCACCGCGCACATCGCGCACAAGCGCCAGCTCGCGTACCTGGCCAAGCAGATGCGCCGCGAGGACGACGACGTGCTGGAAGCGCTGCGCGACGCGCTCGACGAGGACGGCGACGCCGCGCGGCGCGAAGTCGCGGCGATGCACCGCGTCGAGGCGTGGCGGGAGCGCCTGCTCGCCGACGGCGATGCCGCGCTGGCGCAGTTGCTCGACGAATACCCGACCGCCGACCGCCAGCACTTGCGCCAGCTCGTGCGCGGCGCGCTCGACGAGCGCAACAAGAACAAGCCGCCGCGGCAGTTCCGCGAGCTGTACCGCGAGCTGCGCGAGGTGATCCTGGGCACGGGTACGGCGTCCGACGATACCGACGAACTGGCCGACGACGACGCCGAGTAATCCCTTTCTCCGGCGGAGAAGGGAAGCGGCGTCCATCACGCCTGCGTACCGCCCACCGTCAGCTGGTCGATCAGCAGCGACGGCTGACCGACGCCCACCGGCACGCTCTGCCCGTCCTTGCCGCATACGCCCACGCCTTCGTCCAGCGCGAGGTCGTGGCCGATCATCTTGACCCGCTGCATCGTCTCCGGGCCGTTGCCGATCAAGGTCGCGCCCTTCACCGGCGCGGTGATCTTTCCATCCTCGATCAGATAGGCCTCGGTCGCGGAGAACACGTATTTTCCGCTGGTGATGTCGACCTGGCCGCCGCCGAAGTTGACCGCGTACAGGCCCTTCTTCACCGAGCGGATCATCTCTTCCGGATCGTGCTGGCCGGCGAGCATGTAGGTGTTGGTCATGCGCGGCATCGGCAGGTGCGCGAACGACTCGCGACGGCCATTGCCGGTCGGCGTCATGCCCATCAGGCGCGCGTTGAGCGTGTCCTGCATGTAGCCCACCAGGACGCCATCTTCGATCAGCGTGGTGCAGTTGGTCGGCGTGCCTTCGTCGTCGACGTTGAGCGAGCCCCGACGACCGGCGAGCGTGCCGTCGTCGACGATGGTCACGCCCGGCGACGCCACGCGCTGGCCCATGCGGCCGGCATAGGTCGAGGTGCCCTTGCGGTTGAAGTCGCCTTCCAGGCCGTGGCCGACCGCTTCGTGCAGCAACACCCCTGGCCAGCCGCTGCCGAGCACCACCGGCATGATGCCGGCAGGTGCGTCGATCGCTTCCAGGTTCACCAGCGCCTGGCGCAGCGCTTCGCGCGCGAGCTTCTCCGGCTTGTCGCCGTCGAGCAGCTCCGCGTAGCTGTAGCGACCGCCACCGCCGGCATAGCCGCTCTCGCGACGGCCGTTCTGTTCGACGATCACCTGCACGTTCAGGCGCACCAGCGGACGCACGTCGGCGGCGAGCACGCCGTCGGTGCGCGCGACGAGGATCGTGTCCACGCCGCCGGACAGGCTCACCATCACCTGCTTCACGCGCGGATCGGCGGCACGCAGCAGGCGGTCGACGCGACGCAGCGCTTCGACCTTGGCTTCATTGGCGTAACCGTCGATCGGATCTTCCGGCGCGTACAGCTCACGACCGCCGCCGCGCACCAGCGCGTGCGAGGCATGCACCGCACCGTCGCGGGCGATGGCGCGCGCCGACTTCGACGCCGACAGCAGCGCCTGCGTGTTGATTTCGTCCGAATAGGCAAAGCCCGTCTTCTCGCCGCTGATCGCGCGCACGCCGACGCCCTGCTCGATCGAATGCGCGCCGTCCTTGACGATGCCGTCCTCGACGGTCCAGCTCTCGCGGCGTGCGTGCTGGAAATACAGGTCGCCGTAGTCGACGCCCGGGCCCATCAGCGTGCCGAAGGTGCGTTCGAGCCCACCCGCGTCGAGCCCGGCGGGCAGCAGGAGGCGGGTTTCGGCAATCTGGATCGGCAGGGTCATTCGGTGATCTCGACAGGAATTCGGTGTCGCCCAGCGCCCGGCTGGGGGCGCGGCGAACAAGGTGGGACGGACGGCGATGCCGTCGTGGGGAAGATGGTGGCACAACCGGCGAATCCAACCGGTGAGTGCCCGGCGATGGCCGCCTACGGCGGCCGCGACACGCGGGGTTCAGCGGGGCGGCGTGGCGTCCGCGCGCCCCTGCTGGCTGCCGACCACCTCGACCTTGGGCTCCTTCCAGGGTCCGGTCACGCGGTAGGTGCGCGATGCCATCTCGCCCAGCGGCTTCTGCAGGACCGCATTGGCGGCCGCGCCGATGGCCGCGCCGACCGGCCCGCCGGCGATCGCGCCCGCCACGGTCAGCAGGTTGCCGGCCTTGGGCCGGACCTCGATGGTCTGGTCGAAGCTCTGCGCGCGCAGGTTCGCGCTGCCACGGATCATGATGGCCGCGGCCGGTCCGTCGATGGACAGGTTGTCGCTGTGCGCGGTGCCCCCCGCGAAGCGCACCGTGCCGCCGGCCTCGTTGAAGGCGAAGCCCTTGGAGAAGAAATCACGGAAGTCGAGCATCAAGCGCCGCGGTAGCTGGGCGAGGCTGAGCAGTCCCAGCACACGGCCCGCGCCGGGTTCGACTTCGAGCAGGCGACCGTCGCGGATCTTCGCGTCGAGCGTGCCGTCCAGCGAAGCGACGTTGAACGCAGCCGGGCTGCCGGCCCACGACGCGTCGAAGTGCATCGTGCCCACACCGCCCGCGAGCTGCTGGCCCATGCCGAAGCCGGACAGCAACTGACCGAGGTCGTCGCTGTCGATGCGCACGTCCAGCGCGGTGCGCGACGATTCGCCGCGCCCGTTCCAGTCGCCGCTGACGTCGATGCGCTGGCGCTCGCCGCGCATCTGCACCTGCTCGATGCGCATGCCGGTGGCGGTGGGATGCGTGCGCATCTTCGCCTCACCCATGCGTGCGTCGGCCACGCGCAGGTCGGCGATGTCGATGGTCAGTGGCGGGATCTTCGCCGGATTGAATGGATCCTCGACAACGACCGGCGCGGCATCCGGCGCGGCGGCCGTACTCGCCCCCGCACGCCTGGGCGCGCGCCAGTGCATGCGCTCGAAGCGCCCTGCAATCGCCGCACCTTCGGCCGCGGGAACCAGCACCGCGCCCTGCAGCGCCGCGCCCTCGACCTGCACCGCGGTCGCACCCTGCGGCGCCGGCACGACCACCAGGTGCGTTTCGGGGAACACGCCGCCGAGCAGGTTCAGCCGCTGCGCCGTGACGTCGATGCGCTGCAGCGGCAGGCCGTCGCCGCTGCCGCCGTGCAACAGGCCGATCCAGTCGATCGCATCCAGGCTCATCGCGCGTCCGGTCGCGACCAGGCCGCGCGCGGGCGGAAGGTCGTCCACGCGACTGCTGCCCAGCGCGAGACGGATGCCGGTCTGGCCGTTCTGGCTGCGCGCACGCACCGCGATCAGGTTGCCCAGGTTCACGCGCACGTCGCCGCTGCCCATCGGCAACGGCGTTTCCACCGAGGTCGCGAGCGAATCCCCTGCCGGCTTGCGCAGTGGCGCCGGCAGGTCGAGCGCCGTGCCGACCAGGTTCGTCTGCAACTGCAGCAACGTCGGCGCGGTCCTGCCCGGCGCCGTCTTCGGAATCGCGATGCCGACCGTCCACGCGGAACGTCCGCTCACGTGCGGCTTCAGCCACGCCAGTTCCGGCGCGCGATCGAGCAGCTCCGGAGCCGACATCTGTGCATCGAGCCCGGCTTCGAACACGTTGCCCTTGTCGCGCACGAAATCGTTGCCCGCGCGCAGCGACAGCGAACCGGGCTGGCCTTCGTGACGCACCTTCAGTCCTTCGGCGCGGAAGCCGCCGCGCGCGTACTCGGCGCGTCCGTTGACCTGGTCGAACGCGAGCTTCCACCTCGGATCGGCGAGCTTGGCGTCCTTCAGTTCGACGTCGCCGGCGATCGTCGTCACCGCATTCGGATGCAACGGCATGTTCATGCGGAAGCCGACCTTCGCCGGACCGTTCGCGACGACGTTCTTCAACGTGTCGGCGTGTTCCTTCTGCAACGGGCTCTCGCGCAGTAGCTGCACCAGCTGCATCGCATCGCCCGCGCCCTGTGCCTCCACGGTGAGCGCGCCGCCGCGATAGTGATCGATGCCCGCGCGCACGCGTTCGATGCCGACGCCGGCAAGGCGGCCGCGACCTTCGACGGTGAAACCGTCGGCGACGAAGGCGATGTCCGCATCGAGCGCATCGACCGCCGGCCACTCGGGCTGGAACTTGATCACTGCGCCGTCGAGTCGCGCGCGTGCGTCGAACAGACCGTCGTGGTTGCGGAAAGGCCAATTGTCGAGATCGCCCGATATCACCGCGCGACCGTCGCGCAGGTGGCCACCGACCAATGCGTTGTCGAGCCAGTCGACCACGCGCGGCGGCATCAGGTGGCGGATCCAGAAGCCCTTCGCGACCGGCAACGGGGTTTCGTCGATGGCGGCGGCGATATCGATCCACGGACGCGTGCCATCGCCCTGCCACCACAGACCGCCGCGCGCGTGCACGCCGAAGCCCTGGCCCTTCACGCGCAACGCCGGCGTGCCGATGCGCCAGCCCGCGCCTTCGCGCCAGCCGGCGACTGCGCCTTCGAGGTTCACGGTGTGGCTCACGCCGAAGCCGCTCGGCCAGTCGAAACGCATCGGGGATTTCGGATCGAGCTGCAGGTTGAAGCCGTCGGCGTCGCCGTCGAACTCACCCGCCAGTCCGCTCAGTCCCGGCGCGTTCCCGACCGCTTCGAAGCCGAACGAGTCGATGCGCGCATGCGCACGCACCGCGCCGCCGCGCACGCCGGCCACGTCGATACGTTGCAGCGCCACGCGCGGCCGCGTGTTGTGCAGCCACGCGCGCAGTCCGGGCGCAAGGCGATCGCTCAGCGCGGCCGCGGCCAGCAGCGGACCGGCATCGATGCGGTCCGCGCGCAGCGCGTAGCGATTGCCGCCGGCGACAGCGAGGCCGTCGAGTTTCTGGGTCAGTCCGACGCTGTCGATGCGCAGCTTCGGTGCGTCCGCGCGCCAGCCGCCGTCGATCGCCTGCCAGCGCGCGAGTGCTTCGACGTGCGAAAACGCCACGCGCGGAATCGTGCTGCCGGCCAGCGCGGCTCCGCGCAGCCCGACCTGGTCGAGCGCGACGTCGGCGGTGACGCGGGTGATGCGATGCCCACGCAGGTCCGCCCACGCTTCGGCGCGACCCTGCCCGCTTTCCGCACCGACGCCGGCGACCTGCGCCAGTGCGGCCCATGCGGAAAGATCCGCGCGACGAGCGCCGACGTAGGCGCGTCCATCGCCCTGGCGACGGTCGAAATCGAGTACGGCGTCGAGCGGCGACGTCGCCGCACCGGGCACTCCGGTGCCAGGCCATGCGCGCACGCCGGCGCGCACGCGCGGGCCGTCCACGCGCAGGCGCAGGTTGATGCGCGGGATGCGCGCGTCGACGCCGAGCTGCGGAACGATCACGGTGAGCTTGCCGTCGATCACCTGCAATTCGCCGAGACCTTCCAGCGCCGACAGCGGATCGCGCTGCGCGGGTTGTTCCTGTCCGGGCAGGCCGCGCACTTTCCAGCGCCCGTCGTCGGCGCGTTCGAGCGTGAGGTCCAGACCGCGCAGGCGCAGCTCGGAGAACGCATGCCCCGGCAGCAGGCCCGCGTACACCGACACCAGCATCTCGGCATCGCCGACGGTGAACTCCTGCGTGCCTTCGCCGACGCGCAGGTTGTCCAGGCGAAGCAGCGGGCCACGACGCGTCCACGCCGTCTCGACGCGATCGAACGTCACCGGTCGGCCAGCGCGCTCGCTCAACCACGCAGCGATCCGCTGCGGATTGCTTTCGGCCATCGGCAGTACCTGGCTCGCGACGGCCAGCACGAGTGCGACCAGCACCAGCGTCAGCGCGACGGTGTAGGCCAGTCCACGCCGGGCCAGGCGCAAGCGGCGGCGCATCGGAGTGGGCATCAGCGCTCCCCGCGCACGACCGCAGCCACGGTGTTACAGCAGCACGACATCGAACTGCTCCTGCGCGTACTGATCGTCCGCCTGGAAGCGGATCGACTTGCCCAGGAATTCCTCCAGTTCGGCGACCGCCGCGGATTCTTCGTCGGTGATGCGCGCGACGACCTTCGGCGAGGCGATCACCAGCAGGCGTTGCGCATCGAACTGGCGCACCTGGCGGACGATGTCGCGGAAGATCTCGTAGGTCACCGTCTCGGGCGTCTTCAGCGTGCCGCGCCCGCCGCACTCGTGGCAGGGCTCGCTGAGCTGGCGCTCCAGGCTTTCGGTGGTGCGCTTGCGCGTCATCTCCACCAGCCCCAGCGGCGAGAATTCGTACACCGTGGTCTTGGCGTGGTCGCGCGCGAGCGACTTTTCCAGCTGTCGCAGCACCTGGCGTTTGTGCTCGGCATCGGTCATGTCGATGAAGTCGATGATGATGATGCCGCCCAGGTTGCGCAGGCGCAGCTGGCGCGCCACCGACTGCGCCGCTTCGAGATTGGTGCGGTACACCGTTTCCTCGAGGTTGCGCTGGCCGAGGAACGAACCGGTGTTGATGTCCACCGTCGTCATCGCTTCGGTCTGGTCGATGACCAGGTAGCCACCGGACTTCAGCGGCACTTCCTTGTCCAGTGCGCGCTGGATCTCGTCCTCGACGCCGTACAGGTCGAAGATGGGGCGTGCGCCGGTGTAGTGCTCGATCTTTTCATCGAGACCCGGCATGTACTGCGCCGCGAACACGCGCAGGCGTTCGCAGGTCTCGCGCGAATCCACGCGCACCTTCTCCACGTCCTTGCGCATGAGGTCGCGCACGGCACGCAGCGGCAGGTTCAGGTCTTCGTACACGCGCTCGCCGACGCGTGCGTTGCGGGCGCGTTCCTCGATCAGGCCCCACACGCGGGCGAGGTAACCGACGTCCTCGCTCAGCTGCTCTTCCGGCTGGCCTTCGGCGTTGGTGCGCACGATGTAGCCGTGGCCCTCGCCCGATGGCGCGGCCGCGGTGATGTGCGCCTTCAGGCGCGCACGCTCGGCTTCGTCCTCGATGCGCGCCGACACACCGACCACGCGCGTGCGCGGCAACAGCACCAGGTAACGCGAGGGAATGCTCAGCTGCGTGGTCAGGCGCGCGCCCTTGCTGCCGATGGGATCCTTCACCACCTGCACGACGATGTCCTGGCCTTCGCGCAGCAGCTCGGCGATGGGACGCGTCGGTGCGGGCGGCAGCGGCGCTTCCTCGCCGGCGTTCTCGCCTTCGGCGACGGGCACCGGCTTGACGATGTCCGCCGCGTGCAGGAACGCCGCACGCTCCAGGCCGATATCGACGAACGCGGCCTGCATGCCGGGCATCACCCGCTGCACCTTGCCCTTGTAGATGTTGCCCACCACGCCGCGACGCCAGCCGCGCTCGATGTGCAGTTCCTGCAGCATGCCGTTCTCGACGACCGCTACGCGGGTCTCACGCGGGGTGACGTTTACAAGAATCTCTTCCGACATCTCAGCCCCCCAGGCATCCGGTGCAACGCAAACGCGCTGGCCTCACTTCAACACCCCGAACTCGCGCAGCAGTTTGGCCGTCTCGTACAGCGGCAGGCCCATGACCCCGGAATAGCTGCCGGAGAGCCGGGTGGTGAACGCCTCGGCCAGACCCTGGATGGCGTACGCGCCGGCGCGGCCATGCGGCTCGCCGCTGGCGACGTAGGCGTCGATCTGCGCCTCGCCCAGGGGGGCGAAGGTGACTTCGGAAATCGATACCGCCTGGCCCTCGCGCGACGGCGAGACCAGCGACACCGCGGAAATGACCTGATGGGTGCGGCCGGACAGCCGGCGCAGCATCGCCGCCGCGCCCGCGTCGTCGGCCGGCTTGCCGAAGACCTCGCCATCGAGGACCACCTCGGTATCGGAACCGAGCACGACCGCGCTCGGGTTGGCGACCACTTTCAGCAGGCCGGCGCCCGCTTTCTCCCGGGCGACGCGACGGACGTAGTCCTCCGCGGGCTCGCCGGGCTGCGGATGTTCCGGGATGTCGATGTCGAGTGCACCGAATTCGGCACCGGGCTGGCCCGACAGCAGCCGGCCCAGCAATTCGTGACGGCGTGGGGATTTGGAGGCGAGATACAGCATCGGCAAAGCATAACCCGCACTGACTGGGGCTCCGAACGGGCATCATCGTTAACCCCGACCGGGCTCACGAATCGTTCACCGGATCGCCAAGACCCTAGGGCCCGTCGCAGACGGCAGCCCTGTTTCCCCCACCACGAGGAGTTGTCCATGCCCCAGCTGTCGACCCGCTTCACGCTGCGCCCGCTCGTCCTTGCCGCCGCCCTCGCCTTCGGAGCCCTGCCCGCCGTGAGCCCTGCCCAGACCACGCCCTTCGTCGCCACCGACGGCACGCTGCTGAACGTGTCGGCCCAGGCCGAAGCGCGCCGCGCGCCGGACATCGCCACGCTGTCCACCGGCGTGGTGACCCAGGCCGCCGACGCCAATGCCGCGATGCGCGCCAATGCCGAGCAGATGGCCAAGGTCGTCGCCGCGATCAAGGCCGCCGGCATCGCCGAGCGCGACGTGCAGACCAGCGGGGTCAACCTCAACCCGCAATACAAGTACGGCGAGAACCAGCCGCCGACCATCACCGGTTACCAGGCGATCAACAACGTCAACGTCACCGTGCGCGACATCGCCAAGCTCGGGAAGATCATGGACGCGCTGGTCGCCACCGGCGCCAACCAGATCAACGGCCCGACCTTCGACCTCGACGACGCGAAGAAGGAAGCCGCCTACGACGAAGCCCGCCGCGCGGCGGTGGAGAAGGCACAGGCGCGCGCCGAGATGTACGCCAAGACCCTGGGCAAGAAGGTGCGCCGCATCGTCAGCATCAGCGAAGGCGGCAGCTTCGCCCCGCCGCGCCCGATGCCGATGATGGCGATGAAGGCGATGGATCGCATGGAATCCACGCCGATCTCACCGGGCGAAAACACTCTGTCGGTCAATCTCGACGTGGTGTTCGAACTCGGGAACTGACGATGGCCCACTCCGGAAAGACCGCTCCGCCCGCCCCCGATCCGCGTCCCGGCCACAATCCGGGTTACGCCGAGCCGAAGCCGCGCGACCGCGACGACGTGCGTGCTCCGCACCCGAAGCGCGAGCCCGATCCGGACGAAGGTGGACTGGAACGCGAACCGGAAAAGGGACCGGAGTCCAACTAAGCAGCGTGATCGTGATGCATCGAAGGGCCCGCCTTGCGCGGGCCCTTCTCTTTTTGTGCCGAGCGTGCACGGCCTCAACCCCATCGCGCGCGCTGGCACGTTGGCGATTCATGGCAACCACAGGAGGTCCTGCCATGACCCACGCCGCATCGTTTCCGTTCCCGCCGCGCGAACCCATCGACGCCGGCCGCATCGCCGCCAATACGGGCACCCTCCTCGTCAACGCTGCGCTGATCCTGTTGCTGCTCATACCGCTGACGGCACACGTGGTGCGCGAGCCGCCTGCGCGTGAGGAAGGGCCCATCATCTACGAGCCCGTCAAGCCGAAGCCGATCAAGCCGCCGGAGCATGTGGAGATCCGACAGCGCCCGCCGACGCCCACCTCGCAGCCGTCGCTGCATCCGCAGCCGATCGCGCGCAACGAGACGCCCGTGGTCGATCCGCAGCCGGGTGACATCGCGATCGAACCTGCGCAGATCGCCGTCGACGAAGGCGCGACGCTCGATCCCATGCCGCCCGCTGCGGCCGCGCAACTGCAAGCGCTGAACTCGCCACCGCCGCCGTATCCTGGCCAGGCGATGCGCGACGGACTGACCGGCGTGGTCGAACTGGAAATCCTCGTCGGCATCGACGGACGCCCGCTCGACGTGCGCATCGTGCGCAGCAGCGGCCATCGCGTGCTCGATCAGGCAGCATCGCGAACCGTGCTCAAGCGCTGGACGTTCCAGCCAGCGATGCGCGACGGACAACCCGTGCAGGCACTGGGGCGCGTGCCGATCGAGTTCTCGTTGCAGTGATCTGACCCGTACCGCGAACGATCCGCTTCGCGCGGATCGTTCGCGTCAGTGCAGAGATTCACGCCCGGTGATACGGATGGTTCGCCAGCAGCGCAGCGGCGCGATACAGCTGTTCCGCCGCGACCAATCGCACCAGCATGTGCGGCAACGTTAGCGGGCCGAGCGACCACGATTCGTCGCCGCGCGCGATCACTTCCGGCGCATGGCCTTCGGGACCGCCGATCAGGAACGCCAGGTCGCGGCCCTGTGCGCGCCAATGTTCAAGCCGCTGCGCGAGCTGTTCCGACGACCAGGGCTTGCCGCGTCCGTCCAGCGTCACCACCAGCGCGTTCTTTGGCAACGCGGCCAGCACGCGCGCGCCTTCGTCCTGCATCGCGCGCGCGGCGTCCCGGCCCTTGCCACGCAGGCCGGGCTCGACTTCGACCAGTTCCAGCGGGAGCCAATGCGACAGGCGCTTCTGGTATTCGCCGAATCCCTCGGCCACCCAGCGCGGCGCACGCTCGCCCACGGCGATCAGTTTCGCTTTCATTACGGGGATGGTAGCGGTTGCGCGTCACGATCCGGTGCGCTGACGCGCGGGTGTCATCTTCCGGCCATGCCGCGCTCCTAGCGTTCGGGCTTCCCCCAGCCCCGCAGGAGATACAGATGGATGCGTTCGATCCCTCCCGCCGCCAGGTCCTGAAAGGCAGTGCCGCCGCGATGGCGGTGGGTGCCATCGGCAGCCTCAGCGCGTTGTACACGCGCCAGGCGCTCGCCGCCGGCGACCCCACCCGCCTCGCCCCCATCCCCAGCCGCTACGGCGTCCTCGCCCCCGTCGCCGACCGCAGCACCGGGCTGCCGCTGCTGCAATTGCCGCGCGGCTTCAGCTACCGCTCCTTCGGCTGGAGCGGCGACCGCATGAGCGACGGCCTGCCCTGCCCCGATCGCCACGACGGCATGGCGGTGGTGTCGGTCCGCAAGCCCGGTCGCGGTCCGCGCGATCATCACGGAAACGGCTATGGACACGGCCATGAGCTGGTCCTGATCCGCAACCACGAACGTGGCGCGGCCACGCCGATCAACGCGCCCGGCGTGTACGACAGCGGCGATCTCGGCGGCGGCCAGTTTGCCGGCGGCGGCACGACCACGCTCACGTTCCGCAATGGCGAATGGCACGACATCGAAGCCAGCCTCGGCGGCACGGTGGTGAATTGCGCCGGCGGCCCGACGCCGTGGGGCTCGTGGCTAAGCTGCGAGGAGATCAAGAGCGACGCGGTGTCGAGCGCCGGCAAGAAGCACGGCTACGTGTTCGAAGTACACGCCGATGCCGAACGCACCAGCGGCCGGCCGCTGGTGGGACTGGGTCGTTTCAGCCACGAGGCCGTGGCGATCGATCCGCGCACCGGGATCGTCTATCTCACCGAGGACGACCGCAACAAGTCCGCGCTCTACCGTTTCATTCCCAGCGATCGTGCGGGACGCTATGGCTCGCTCGAACACGGCGGCCGCCTGCAGGCCGCGCGCGTGCGCGGTCGCCCCAACGCCGACCTCACCGTCGCCGCCATCGGCGACGAATACGCGCTGGACTGGGTCGACGTTCCCGATCCGGATCTCGACAGCATCGCCGCGCCGGCCGGCTTTCCCGACATTTCCGCCGGCGAGACGCTCAGCGGTCCGTTCGCGCAGGCGTGGAGTTCCGGCGCACTGCGCATGAGCCGTGGTGAAGGCATCTGGCACAGCTCGGGCCGCATGTTCATCGTCGACACGAGCACCGGCGTGGACGCGCAGGGGCGTCGCGGTCGTGGCAACGGGTCGGTGTGGGTGCTGGACCTGGCCACGCAGCGCATCCGTGCGTTGTTCGTCAGCGGCAACCAGCTGGCCGCGCACAACCCGGACAACATCACCGTCAGCGCGCGCGGCGGCGTATTGCTGTGCGAGGACGGTGGCGAAAGCCCGGACGAATACGGCCCCGGCGCGCGCCTGATCGGCCTGACCCGACGCGGCGAGTCGTTCTACTTCTGCAAGAACAACATCGAACTCACCTCGACCCAGATCGCGAACGCGGGCAAGACCATCGAGGAAGGCGACTACCGCGAGTCCGAATTCTGCGGCGCCTGCTGGGATCCGTGGAGCCGCACGCTGTTCGTCAACATCCAGACGCCGGGCATCACCTTCGCGATCACCGGTCCGTGGGAGCGCGGTCACCTCTAAGCGGCACAGTCCCGCTGGCTGCCCCTCTCCCGCATGGGAGAGGGGCAGCGCCCGACACCGGGCCGCCCCACCCCGCCCGCTATACTTCGCGCTCGAATCCCACGAGCGCATCGCATGACCGCCCCCGCTTCCGAGCAAGTCGTCCACGAACTGGTCGAACTGCTCTCGCTCGAGCGCCTGGAAGACAACCTCTTCCGCGGACAGAGCCGCGACATCGGCACCAAGTACGTGTTCGGTGGCCAGGTGCTGGGCCAGGCCCTGTCGGCCGCGCAGGCGACGATGAAGGAACCGCGCGGCGCGCATTCGCTGCACGCGTACTTCCTCCGCGCCGGCGATATCGCCGCGCCGATCGTCTACCAGATCGACCGCACCCGCGACGGCGGCAGCTTCTCGGTGCGCCGCGTCACCGCGATCCAGCATGGCGAAGTGATCTTCTTCATGGCCGCCTCGTTCCAGCAGGAAGAGGACGGTGTCGAACACCAGCTGTCGATGCCCGAAGTGCCCAAGCCCGAGGACATCGAACCCGCACTGGCGGTGCCCGAGCACGTGATGGCGACGCTGCCGATCAAGATCCAGCGCTGGCTTTCGCGCAAAGGGCCGTTCGAGTTCCGCCACGTGTACCCGCGCGACGAACTCAACCCGCCCAAGCGCCCGCCGTACCAGCAGTTCTGGTTCCGCCTGTCCGAGCGCGTCGGCGATGCGCCGGAACTGCATCGCGCCCTGCTTGCCTACGCCTCCGACTTCCACCTGCTCGGTACGGCCACTTTCCCGCACGGCATCAGCTACTACCAGCCGAACGTGCAGATGGCCTCGCTCGACCACGCGCTGTGGTTCCATCGTCCGTTCCGCGCCGACGACTGGCTGCTGTACTCGATCGACAGCCCCAGCGTGCAGGGCGGTCGCGGCCTCGCGCGCGGACAGATCTTCGATCGCAGTGGCCGGCTCGTCGCCAGCACCGCGCAGGAAGGCCTGATCCGCGTGGTCAAGGACGCAGCGGCCGCGGCACACGTGCCGGCGAAGGAATGACGCTGCGATGAGACAGGTCTTCAGCAGCCAGCGCCTGGAAAACGTCGAGTCCGTCGCGCAGATGCTGCGCGACGCCGACATCGAGGTGCGCATCACCAACGGCCGTTCGTACAAGGGCGGTCGTCGCGGCACTTTCAGCTACAGCGACGAAGCCGGGCCGAAGCCGGCGGTGTGGGTGGTGCGTTCGGAAGACAGCACGCGTGCGCGCGAGATCCTGCGCGAGGCCGGTCTGCTGGAAACCACGCGCGAGAGCTTCGCCGGCCCGAGCTTCCGCCTCGACAGCGAGAGCCCGGCCAAGTCGGCGAAGAACACGCGCATGTTGCGCATCAAGCTTCTGCTGATAGCCGGCATCGTCGTGATCGGCGGCTTGGCGATCATGCACGCGGTGAAGCTCGACATCCCGACCGAAGCGCTGAAGACGCATCCGCTCGACGGCTCGCCGGCGGCGATCCCGCAATCGCTCGCCGCGACGGTGTTCGCGCAGGAACTGCCGCGCGCGCGCATCGACGTGCTGTGCCTGTCGATCGACGGCCAGGACGTCTCGCCCGAACTGGCGCAGGCGATGCAGCAGGCGATCAAGGACGACAAGCGCCAGGTCGTGCCGGCGTCGCAGTGCGTGCGCACCGCCAACGAGGACGTCGGCAGCTCGCATCGCGCCTCCGGCCGGCCCGCGCTGATGATCGACGTGAACGCCTTCCGTCCGCAGTCGCGCGACGAGGAGAGCGGCCTGGTCACCGGCCTCGTCGACTACACGGCCTACCACCACCGCATGTCGGCGTCGTACAAGACGCTGGAAGTGAAACAGACCGAGGGCGGCTGGCAGGTCGTGCGCACGGTCAGGCACGTGGCGATGTGACGCGGCGGGCGCCGCCCCGCCGCCCGGATTCTCCGCCCCACAAAGAAAAAGCCCGTGCCGGGGAGAAACCGGCACGGGCTGAACCGTGGAACCTGTCCGTGGTCGCTCGATCCTATGGACCGCGCGACCCGGACAAAGTTCAGGGATGCATCGAAGGCTTCAGATCGTCGCGGGTCAGGAAGCCGTCGCGGTCCTCGTCCATGAAGGCGAAGGCCTTCTCCAGGCGCGGCATCTTCTCGCTGACCTCGACCCGGCTGAGCTTGCCGTCCTTGTTGAGGTCGGCGGCGGCGAAGCGCTCTTCCGCGCGCTTGGCACGCTCGGCCTCGCGCTGCGGGCGCATGCGGTCGTGGTACTTCGTCAGCTCGCTGCGGACGATGTAGCCGTCGCGGTTGGCGTCGATCTGGTCGAAGGACGTGGCGATCCGCTCCAGGCCCACGGCTTCGCTGCGGCTGATGCGACCGTCGCCGTCCTTGTCGGCCGCGACCACGCCGCCCATGCCACCGTGCCCACCACGGTGGCCGTGGCCCTTGCGGTGCGGGCGTTCGGACGCGTCGAGACGGCCGTCCTTGTTGCGGTCGAGCTCGTCGAACTTCGCCGCCAGACGCGGATGCGCGGCGGCCTCGCTGCGATCGACGGCGCCGTCGTTGTTGACGTCCAGCTTCGGTCGCGGTGCGTCCCCGGCCTGCGGTGCGGCCAGCGCGGTACCGGCGACGACCGCGGCGACGGCGGTGGCGAGCAGTGCGGAAAGGGTGTTGCGATTCATGGATACGACTCCTGCGGGCGGCACCGGGCGGCGCCGATGACCACAACAACGTCCCGGCACCGCGACGGTTGACGTACGGCCGGCCGCGTTCAGTCTGGCGACAGCGTTCCCCTCACGTGCGGCGGCGCTATGCTCCGGGCATGGGCACCGAACCGCAGGACAGCGACGATCTCCGCCTGTTCCACACGGGGGAACACGCGTGCGGCTACTGGCCGGACCGATCGGCCCGCGACCTGGTGCTCGATCCGCGCGACCCGCGCCTGCGCCACTGGTATCCGCACGCGCTGGGCTGGGGCTTCCGCCGCTCCGGCGACATCGTCTACCGCCCGCATTGCGCCAACTGCCGCGCGTGCGTGGCGGTGCGCATTCCGGTCGACCGCTTCGAACCCGACCGCAGCCAGCGCCGTTGCCTCGCGCGCAACGCGCACGTGGAGATGCGCGTGCTGCCCACGCAGCGCACGGCCGAACAGCTCGCCCTGTACCGCCGCTACCTCGCCTCGCGCCACGCCGGTGGCGGCATGGACGGACATGGCGCGTCGGAGTTCGACCAGTTCCTGATCGGCAGCTGGAGCGAAGGCCGCTTCCTCGAACTGCGCGATCCCTCGCCGCAAGGCCCGGGCAAACTGCTCGCGGTCGCCGTCACCGACTGCACCGAGACCGCGCTCTCGGCCGTGTACACCTTCTACGATCCGGACGAAGCCCACCGCGGGCTGGGCACACTGGCGATCCTGCGCCAGCTGGAATGGGCACGCCGCGAACGGCGTCGCCACGTCTATCTCGGCTATTGGATCGAAGGCCATCCGAAGATGGACTACAAGCGCCGCTTCCGTCCTCTGGAGGCCTTCGATGGGCGCCAATGGCACGACCTGCCCTGAGCCCACCGCGACCGCCACGTCCTGTCATCCGCATCGCGCGAGGCCGTGACAGAATCGCGCGATGTCCAGATTCCTCCCGATCGTTTCCGCATCGCTCGCGGTGCTCCTCGCCGCCTGCACCCAGGTCAACGTCAAGGGCGATCCCGAAGCATGGGTGCGCTCGATGAGCAGCGGGGCGAGCACGACGCTGCGCGTGGCGACCTACAACACCTCGCTGTTCGACGACGCGACCGGCGGCCTGGTGCGCCGCCTCGAAGGTGGCGACCCCGGCGCACGCAAGATCGCGTCCGTCCTGCAACGCGTGCGTCCGGACCTGGTGCTGCTCAACGAGTTCGACTACGACGCGGACGGCCGCGCGGCGGATCTGTTCCAGCAGTACTACCTCGGCGTCGCCCAGCCCGGCGGCGGCGATCCGTTGCGGTATCCG
Organism: Lysobacter panacisoli; assembly: GCF_009765165.1. Lineage (NCBI taxonomy): Bacteria > Pseudomonadati > Pseudomonadota > Gammaproteobacteria > Lysobacterales > Lysobacteraceae > Lysobacter > Lysobacter panacisoli. The sequence goes on along the minus strand of NZ_VLNU01000001.1, from coordinate 2,622,560 downwards.
TACCGCTACCTCGCGCCGGTGAACACCGGCGTGCCCAGCGGACTGGACCTGGACCGCAACGGCAGCGCGGGCGGCGATGGACGCAATCGCGGCAACGATGCCTGGGGCTACGGCCTGCATCCCGGCCAGTACGGCATGCTCGTGCTGTCGAAGTTCCCGATCGACGCCGCGCAGGTGCGCACCTTCCAGCTGCTGAAGTGGAGCGCACTCCCCGATGCGCGCCAGCCGCGCGATCCGAAGACCGGCACGGCGTGGTACGCGCCGCCGATCTGGTCGCAGCTGCGGCTGTCGTCGAAGTCGCACTGGGACGTGCCGGTGAAGACGCCGTCGGGCGTCGTGCATTTTCTCGTCTCGCATCCGACGCCGCCGGTGTTCGACGGTCCGGAGGACCGCAACGGCGCACGCAACGCGGACGAGATCCGCCTGTGGCACGAATACCTCTCGCCGGGCGACAAGCCGTGGCTGTGCGACGACCGCGGCCGCTGCGGCGGGCTCGCCGCCGACGCGCGCTTCGTCATCGCCGGCGATCTCAACAACGACCCGATCGACGGCGACGGTCGCCACGAAGCCATCCTCGAACTGCTCGAACACCCGCGCGTCGTGCGCATGGCGACACCGCGCAGCGAAGGTGCGGCCGAAGTGGCGAAGAAGTACGCCGACGCCGGCGTCGTCCATCGCGGCGCGCCCGCCCACGCCACCGGCGACTTCGGCCCGAAGGCCGGCACGATGCGACTGGATTACGTGCTGCCGTCGGTGGGATTCGCGGTCAAGGACAGCGGCGTGTTCTGGCCGTCGTCCGCCACGCCGGAAGCGGCGATCGCGGACGGCAGCGATCATCACCTGGTGTGGGTGGACCTGGACGCGGGCGCGGAGTAAGCCGCTTCCGCTTCCGCAAGGCGGAGTCAGCAACGCGTTACGCGTGCTTCGCCGCCCAGCCCCGGATCACTTTCGCGATCTCCGCCACTCCGTCGGTCAACGCAGCCGGGCCCGGCTGCAGGATCACCGGCGACTTGATCTCGTGCAGCTCGCCATCGCGCACGGCGGGGATCGCGTCCCAGCCCTCGCGTGCGGCGACCTTTTCCGGGCGGAACTTCTTGCCGCACCACGAGCCGAGGATGATGTCGGGCGCGCGACGCACCACTTCGCTTGGATCCTCGAGGATGCGCTGCTTCGCCAGCGATTCCGCCGCGCGTTCGGGGAACACGTCGTCGCCGCCGGCGATGCGGACCAGCTCCGCCACCCACTGGATGCCGCTGATCAGCGGCTCGTCCCATTCCTCGAAGTAAACCTTCGGCCGGCGCGCCAACGTCGCCGCTTCGCGCGCGATGTCCTCGAGCCCGCGTTGCAGCTCCGCGGCCCACGCATCGGCACGCGCGCCGGCGCCGACCAGCGCGCCGAGGCGACGGATGTAGTCGAGGATGCCGTCGACGCTGCGGTGGTTGCTGATCCACACCTCCACGCCGTGGCGGATGAGTTCGCCCGCGATCTCGGCCTGGATGTCGGAAAACCCGACCACGAAGTCGGGGCGAAGCTTGAGGATCTCGCCGATCTTCGCGCTGGTGAACGCGCTGACCTTGGGCTTCTCGCGACGCGCGATCGCCGGCCGTACGGTGAAACCGCTGATGCCGACGATGCGATCCTGCTCGCCGAGCGCGTACAACGTCTCGGTGGGTTCTTCGGTGAGGCAGACGATGCGTCGCGGGCCGCGCGTCACGGGAACAGCATCCGCCGATGCCAGTCGCCGGCGACGTCGCGTTCGTAGCTCTGGCGTTCGTGCAGGCGGTAGTTGGCGCCGTACCAGAACTCGATCGTCGTCGGCCGCACGCGCAGGCCGGTCCAGCGCGCGGGACGCGCCACGTCGCGGCCTTCGAATTCCCGTTCGGCGTGCGCCAGCCGTTCCTCGAACGCCTCACGCGATTCCAGCGTTTCCGACTGCTTCGACGCCCATGCGCCGAGCTGGCTGCCGCGCGGACGCGAAGCGAAGTACGCATCGGCCTCGTCGTCGGAAACGATCTCGACCGCACCTTCGATCCGCACCTGCACGCCGTCGCGCACGCGCGGCCAGTGGAACAGCAGCGCGGCGTACGGATTGGCCTGCAGTTCACGGCCCTTGCGTCCGTCCAGGTGCGTGTAGAACACGAACCCGCGCGTGTCGTGCGCCTTGAGCAACACGATGCGCGCCGACGGACGCGCGTCGAGGCTGGCGGTGGCCACGGTCATGGCGGTGGGATCGGGCTCGCCGGCACGCTGCGCTTCCGCGAACAGCGTGTCGAAGGTGGCGAGGGCTTCGCTGAGCAGGTCGGGGGTATCCATTGCGCTATTGTGGGCCGATGCCGTCGCGATCGCACCCATCCCCTGCCCCGGGTTTCGACGATGCACTGGTCCGGCGGGTGCTGGACGATGCGCTGGCGCACGACAGCCGCGTTTACGCCATCGCCGGATTGCAGGGATCGGGCAAATCCACGCTGGCGGCGCAGGTCGCCGCGCTCGCGCGCGGTCGCGGCCTGCGCGTGGCGGTGCTGTCGGTGGACGATTTCTACCTGGGCCGGCGCGAGCGCCTGAACCTCGCCCGCCGCGTGCATCCGCTGCTGGCCACGCGCGGCCCGCCGGGCACGCACGACGTGACGCTGGCGTGCGAGACGCTCGACGCCCTGCGCACGGGCGTGCCGGTGCGAGTGCCGCGTTTCGACAAGCTCACCGACACCCGCCGCGTGCCCACGCGCTGGCCGCGCGTGGAGGCGGCGGATCTGGTCCTGTTCGAAGGCTGGTTCCTGAAGACGCCGCCACAGATGCCGGCCGAACTGGACGAGCCGATCAACGCGGTTGAACGCGAGGAAGACCGCGACGGCACATGGCGTCGCTATTGCAACGACGCGCTGGGCCGCGACTATCCGGCGCTGTGGTCGCGGCTGGATCGCATGTTGTTCCTGCAACCGCCGGGCTTCGACACCGTGCCGGAGTGGCGCTGGCAGCAGGAAACGGCCCTGCGCGCGGCGCGCACGACGCGCGGCGGCATGGACCGCGCGCAGGTGGCGCGTTTCGTGCAGGTGTTCGAGCGCGTGAGCCGGCAGGCGCTGCAGCACCTGCCCGGCATCGCCGAATGGACGCTGGCGCTGGACGCAGAACGGCGCCCACGGGGCTGACGCGGCAACACGCCGCCGTCCACCCGGGTGGCTACAATCGTCTGATGAATCCCGCCACCAACCTCGTCCTGGTCGGCCCGATGGGCGCTGGCAAAACCTGCGTCGGCCGCTGGCTGGCGGAGCGCTTCGGCCTGCGCATGGTGGACGCGGACAAGGAAATCGAGCGCGTGGCGGGCGCCAGCATCAACACCATCTTCGAGTGCGAGGGCGAGAGCGGCTTCCGCACGCGCGAACGCACGACGATCGCGACGCTGCTGGGCGACGACGGGCTGGTCCTTTCCACCGGCGGCGGCGCGGTGCTCGACGCCGACAACCGTCGCCTCCTGCGCGAACGCGGCTTCGTCGTGCACCTGCACGTCGGCGTCGAGCAGCAGCTGGAGCGGCTCGCGCGCGACCGCAGCCGTCCGCTGCTCGCGCGCGGCGATCGCGAGGACGTGCTGCGTACCCTCGCCGCGCAACGCGCGCCGTTGTACGCGGAGGTCGCCGACCTGGTGTTCGACACCAACGACTATTCCAGCACCGAGGCAGCCGCGCGGCTTGCGCAGGAACTCGATGCCCGCTGGCAACGTCCCGCACCGCGAAGCGCGGCGGACGCCGCCGGCCGCACCCAGACGGAGCCGACATGAGCACGATGCGCACGGTCAAGGTCGATGGCGAGTCCCGCTACGACATCAGCATCGGTCCGGGGCTGATCGCCGAGGCGTCGCTGTTCGCGGGCGTCCTGCGTGGCAAGCACGCACTGATCGTCAGCGACGCGAACGTCGCGCCGCTGTACGCGGACCGCGTCGAGCAGACGCTGCGCGCCGCGCGCCCGGCGCTGCAGGTGTCGCGCTTCGTGATGCCCGCCGGCGAGCAGGAAAAGACCCTCGCCCGCTTCTGCGAATGCCTCGACGCGCTCGCCTCGCTGTGCGCCACGCGCGACGCGGCGGTGGTCGCGCTCGGCGGTGGCGTGGTCGGCGATCTTGCCGGCTTCGCCGCGGCGTGCTGGATGCGCGGCATCGATGTCGTGCAGGTACCTACCACGTTGCTGGCGATGGTGGATTCGTCCGTCGGCGGCAAGACCGCGGTGGACGTGCCCGCCGGCAAGAACCTGGTCGGCGCGTTCCATCCGCCGCGCGCGGTGGTCGCCGACACGACGACGCTGCGCACCCTGCCCGAACGCGAACTGCGCGCCGGCCTGGCCGAAGTGGTCAAGTACGGTGCGATCTTCGACGTCGATTTCCTCACGTGGCTGGAAACCAACGCCGCCGCGCTGCTCGAAGGGCGCGACGCGACGCTGGCCGAGGCGATCGCGCGTTCGTGCCTGTACAAGGCCGAGGTGGTGTCGCGCGATCCCTACGAACACGGCGAACGTGCGCTGCTCAACTTCGGCCACACCTTCGGCCATGCGATCGAGGCCGAACAGGGCTACTCGGGCGCGGGCTCCGACGCGCTCAACCACGGCGAGGCCGTGGCCGTGGGCATGGTCCTCGCCGCCCGCCTGTCCGCCGCGACGGGACGCGCGCCGGCCGCCGATGCGCAGCGCCTGCAGGCCCTGCTGCAACGGTTGGGCCTGCCGACCGCGATCCCGGCCGGACTGCGCCCGGAGGCCCTGCTCGAACGCATGCGCCTGGACAAGAAGGCCGACGCGTCGGGCCTGCGCTTCGTGCTGTGGGAGCGTGCGGGGCTGGCCAAATTGGCCGCCGGCGTGGCCGAGGAACGCGTACTGGACGTGCTGCGCGCGGGCTGAACCTCGCCCACCGGGCCCGCCGATGAAGGCCGCCGCCGCGGCTCACGTACAATTGCCCGCCATGCGCCTGCTCCTGCAACAACGGCCCGACGGCCGCGAAGCGCCGCGCTTCGTCCAGCTCATGCTGCAACCCGACCTGCTCGGCGGGTGGACGCTGGTGCGCGAAAGCGGACAGATCGGCGGCCGCAGCACGCTGCGCCGCGAGCAGTTCCTCGACCAGGCCAGCGCGATGGCCGCGCTGGAAGCGGCCCGCGACCAGCAGCTCAAGCGCGGTTTCCAGCTCATGTTCGTGCAGGGTGCCGACGCGCCGAAGTAAGCCCTGCCCATGCAACAGTCCGGTGCGCGCGCAAGGCGCCGCGCACCGCTCCCGCGGTGGCCTCCGCCGCGATAATGCCGCCCACGTTTCGCGCCCCCGCGCCGAAGGATCCCGATGACCGCCGCCAGCCCCCTCCAGAACGACCGTTTCCTGCGCGCCCTGCGCCGCGAGCCCGTGGACCGCACGCCGGTGTGGCTGATGCGCCAGGCCGGTCGCTACCTGCCGGAGTACCGCGCCACCCGCGCCGCCGCCGGCAGCTTCCTGGGCATGGCCAAGAACCCCGAGCTCGCCTGCGAAGTGACGCTGCAGCCGCTGCGCCGGTTCCCGCTCGATGCGGCGATCCTGTTCTCCGACATCCTCACCGTGCCCGATGCGATGGGCCTGGGCCTGTACTTCGTCGAAGGCGAAGGTCCGAAGTTCGAGCGCCCGGTGCGCACGCACGAGGACATCGCGAAGCTGGCCGTGCCCGACATGGACCGCGAACTGCGCTACGTGACCGACGCGGTGCGCACGATCCGTCGCGAGCTGGCCGGTTCGGTGCCGCTGATCGGTTTCTCCGGCAGCCCGTGGACGCTGGCCTGCTACATGATCGAAGGCGGCGGCAGCGACAACTTCTCCAAGGTGAAGTCGCTCGCGCTCAACGATCCGGCGGCGATGCATCGCCTGCTCGACGTCGTCACCGACGCGGTGATCGCCTACCTCGACGCACAGCGCCAGGCCGGCGCGCAAGCGCTGCAGGTGTTCGACACCTGGGGCGGCGTGCTGTCGCCGTCGATGTACCGCGAGTTCTCGCTGCGTTACCTCACCCGCATCGCGCAGTCGCTGCCGCGCGGCGACGACAACACGCCGCTGATCCTGTTCGGCAAGGGCAACGGCGCGTACCTGGAGGAACTGGCCGCGACCGGCGCGGAAGGCGTCGGCATCGACTGGACCGTGGGCCTGGGCGACGCCGCACGCCGCACCGGCGGCAAGATCGCGCTGCAGGGCAACCTCGATCCGGTCACGCTGTACGCGCAGCCCGACGCGATCCGTCGCGAAGTCGGCCGCGCGCTCGACGATTACGCCACCGGCAACGGCGGTTCGCGCGAAGGCCACGTGTTCAACCTCGGCCACGGCATGTCGCCCGACATGAGCCCGGACCACGTCGCCGCGCTGGTGCAGGCGGTGCACGAGCTCAGCGCACGCTGATCGATTACGCACACGATGCCACCCGGAAAGGCCGCGCACTGCGCGGCCTTTCGCTTTACCGGCGCACGCTCATCGGCGCGGCACGCCTTCGAGCAGGCCGGCGAGCATCGCGCCGGTCACCGGCTTGCGCAGGAAACCCTGGAATCCCGTCGCTGTCGCCTGCGGTTCGGCATCGGCGTCGGCACGCGCGGTGATCGCCAGCAGCGGACGCGAGAACCCCTGTCGGCGCAGTTGTTGCGCGAGCGCGAAGCCGTCCATGCCCGGCAGGTCGAGGTCGAGCAACGCGGCATCGAAGTTGCCGGTTGCGGTCTCGCTCATCGCCGCCAGACCGTGCGCGGCGTGCACGACGCGATGGCCCTGCGCACGCAACAGTCCGGCGATGACTTCGGCGACGGTCGGATCGTCCTCCACCAGCAGCAGCGAAAGCGGCTTGCCACGCAGCGCCAGCAGTGCGTCGCCGCCATCGTGCGCGGCCGGCGATGCGGCCGCCTCCAGGGGCAGGTCGACGATGAAGCGCGCACCTTCGCCAGGCGCACTTTCGACGCGGATGCCGCCGCCCATCGCGGCGGAGAGTTCCTGGCAGATCGCCAGGCCCAGGCCACTGCCGCCATAACGCGCGGCGGTGCGCGCGCCTTCGGCCTGTTCGAAACGGCGGAAAAGGCGCGCCTGCTGTTCCTCGTTGAGACCCGGCCCGGTGTCCTCGACCACGAAGCGCACGCCGCCCGTTTCCAGCGCGGCGACGCGCAACGCAACTTCGCCGGCCTCGGTGAACTTGATCGCGTTGCCGAGCAGGTTGAGCAGGATCTGGCAGACGCGATTGACGTCGCCACGCAGGCCACGCGGGGCATCGGGCGCGACATCGACGAGGAAACGCAGGCCGCGCTTGTGCGCCAGCGGCGCCATCAGCGACGCGGCCTCGTCGACCACGGCGCGCACGTCGAACGGCGAAGACGATAGTTCCAGTCGTCCGGATTCGATCCGCGCCAGATCGAGCGCATCGTTGACGAGCCGCAGCAGGTGCCGACCGGCACGACGGATCGAATCGACGTAGCCGCGCTGCTGATCGTCCAGCGGCGTGTCCATCAACAGCTCGCTCATGCCCAGGACGCCGGTCATCGGCGTACGCACTTCATGGCCGAGCGTGGCGAGGAAACGGGTCTTGGCCAGCGAGGCCTCCTTGGCGACCTCGCGCTCGTGCTCGGACAGCTGCCACGCATGGCGCCGCTTGAGGCGACGGCGATACGCATCGGCGGCCCACCACGCGAGCAGCACCGCGAGGCCGACGAACCCGATGATCGCCGCCCAGGTGCGCCACCACGGCGGCGCGACGGCGAAGTCGATCGTGCGCGCCTGCGACCAGACGTGGTCGACCGTGCGCGCCTGGATTTCCAGCCGGTACTGGCCCGAGGGCAACTGCGTGAACACGCGCTCGCCCGATCCCGTGACCTGCACCCAGTCCGGGTCGTAGCCGACGAGGCGGAAGCGGTAGACGTGGTTGCGCGCGTCGTTGAACGAGATCAGTCGCACGACGATGCGCAGGTCGCGGTCCTCGTGCGCGAGTTCGAACGAGCGCGTGGGATCGAGCACGACGCGACGGTCCTGATGGCGCACGTCGATGTTCTCCACCACCAGGTGCGGCGCCTGCGTGTTGGGCCGCACGTCGGCGGGATCGAACATCACCAGCGCGACCGGCGATCCGACCAGCATGTGGCCGTCGCTCGGGCGCGATACGAGCGAGCCGTCGAATTCCTGGCTGGGAAGGCCATCGCGCACGCCGTAGACGCGCGTGGAACGCCGCGCCGGATCGATGCGCAGGAGGCCGCGCACGCTCGATGCCCAGACGATGCCGGCCGCGTCGACGTTGAGGCTGCTCGGTGCCAGCGCGGGCAGGCCGTCGGCGCCGGTCAGTTCCAGCGTGCGCTGCATCGACGCGCCATCCCAGCGGTACGCCTCGATGCGTCCCAGCCGCGCCAGCCAGATCCCGCCGCGACCGTCGGCCACGAACGCGGCGACGCGTCCCTCGTCGACGCCCGGCAGGCGCTCGAAGCGTCCGGCCGCATCATTCCATCGCACCAGTCCCCGCGAACCGGCGACCCACAGCGCGCCGTCCGGGCCTTGCTCGACGTCCTCGACGAAGATGTCGCGCGGAAGGCCGCGACCATCGCCGGCGCGAAGGGTGTCGCGCACATGGCCGTCCTTGTCGCGACGCTGCACGTCGCCTTCCTCGGTGACGATCCACAACGATCCGTCGGCAGTCCACACCAGTTGCGATACGCCCGCCGGGGGCGCATCCGTGCGGTCGCCCTCGCTCCAGCGCCGTACCTGCCCGCTCGCGGGTTCCACTTGCGCCAGGCCGCCGCGGTAACTGACCCATACGCGTTTGTGTGAATCCTCGACCACGCTTTCAAGGATCAGGCCGTGGCCGATGTCCGAGGCGACATGGCGCACGCGGCCGGTGTCGGGATCGAGCCGGTCGAGCACGCCACCGCTGCCGACCAGCCACATCGCACCGTCCGATGCGGGCGCGATCGCACGCACGTGCGCGTTGGCAAGCGAAGCGGGATCGTCGATGCGGCGGTTGAGCACCGCGAACTGGCGCCAGTTGCCCGGCAGGTACCACAGGCCGTTGCTGCTGCTGGCGAACCACAGCCCGCCCTCGCGGTCCTCATAGGCACCGACCCACGACGGGCGCACCATGCCCTGCGCGGCGTTGCTGTACAGCGGCACCATGCCCATCTGCCCGTCGTCCTCGCGCCCGAGCCCCTGCGGCACGTCGAACCAGTACGTGCCGCCGCGATCGCGCATCAGCACGTGCAGGATCGTGTCGCGCATGCCCGCGTCCTGCCACGGCGTGGCCGAGTACGTGCCGTCCGCGCGCCGCACGCCGACACCACGCGGCGTGGCGAACCACAGCGTGCCGTCGCGTTCGGCGGTGATGCCGTTGATCAGCGGCGAACTGAGCGCGCGTTCGGGGACGCGTTCGAAGTCGCGGCCGGTCCAGCGCGCGACGCCACCCTTGGTGCCGACCCACAAGGTGCCGTCGGGCGCGACCACCAGTTGCGAGACTTCCGCATCGGGCAGGCTGCGCGGGTCGCCCTCGCGCGGCATGAAGCGGGTGACCTTGCCGTCGGCGTCGAGGCGATGCAGTCCGCCGAACGGCGTGCCGAACCAGACCGCGCCATCGGGCGTGGAGGTCACCGTCCAGATGATGTCGTCGCCCATCCCGGGCGTATTGGCGCGGTCGTGCCAGGTGAAGCGTTTACGCTCGCGGTCGAGCATCGCCAGGCCGGTCTTGGTCGCGACCCAGACCCGATTGCGCGCATCGACGTGCACCGCCCATACGAAGCTGTCGCGCAGTCCCTGCTCCACGCGCCACACGCGGAAGCCGATGCCGTTGTAACGCGCCAGCCCGTCGCTGGTGGCGATCCACAGATAACCGTTGCGGTCTTCGGTGATGCCGTTGATGCGGTTGGACGGCAGACCGTCGGCGACGGTGATCTGGCGCGGCCGCGGCGTTTCCGGCAGGTGCGCCCGGACCGGCCCCGACAGCATGCATGCCAGTACTGCCCACACGATTGCCCTTGCCAGCATGGCGTTCCGTCGTCCTGTCCCCAACCCCGGCGCTAGGCTCGGCCAATGCGGCCGAGGGCGCAAGTGCGACTGTGTCCGGGCGGAGCCTGCAACGGTTCGTTACAGGGATCGTCCGACCCGTTCACCCGGCTGCGCCTAGAATCCCGGGCAACCCGTCCGCCAGGAGCCGTCGCATGCCGTTCGCCCGTCCCGCCCTCGCGGCCGGTCGCCGCGTCCCGTCGCTGGCGACATTCGCACTGGCGTTGCTGTTGCCACTCGCGGCGCACGCCGAAGAGGAAACCTACACGCTCGACCCGGTGCACACGCGCGTGCTGTTCGCGGTCGAGCATGCGGGCTTCTCCAAGGCGATGGGCACGGTGTCGGGAAGCTCCGGCACGCTCGTGTTCGATCGCGACGACTGGCGCAGCGCGAAGCTCGACGTGCGCGTGCCGATCCATCGTCTCGATCTGGGCGATGCGAAGTGGAACGAAGCGGTGCTGGCGACGAACCTGCTCGACGGCAAACGCCATCCCGAAGCGCATTTCGTCTCGCACACGGTCGAACCCGGCGAAGCCGACCACGCCAAAGTCTGCGGCGACCTCACTCTGCGCGGAACGACGCGGCCGCTGTGCATGGATGTCGTGCTCAACGCACTCAAACGTCATCCATTGCCGCCGTTCCGCCGCACGGCGGGCTTCTCCGCGACCGCCACGCTGAGCCGCGCCGAGTACGGCATCGACGCGTGGAAGAACGTCATCGGCGACAGTATCGAACTGCGCATCGAAGCCGAGGCCGTGCGCGGTCGCGCTGATGCATCCGGTGAAACACCCGCCGACACGCAGGCCGAGCCCACGAACGAACCACCCGCCGAACCGGCGCCGCCCACCGAACCGCAGCCCGAACCCACGCCATGATCCTGAAGAACACCGACGACCGCTGGGGCCCCATCAGCCAGCTGCTGCACTGGCTGATCGTGCTGCTGATCCTGGGCCTGGGCGTGGTCGGCCTGGTGATGGTCGAGCTGCCCAAGTCGCCGCGCTATTTCTGGGTGTACGACCTGCACAAATCGTTCGGCCTGAGCGTGCTCGCGCTGGTCGCGCTGCGCCTGGCGTGGCGCTTCATCGCCGGTGCGCCGCGCGCCGTCGCGGGCACGCCGCACTGGCAGGAGCGCGTGGCGAGCATCACCCACTGGCTGCTGTACGCGCTCACTTTCGCCGTGCCGTTGTCGGGCTGGCTGTACGACTCGGTCAGCGGCCTGCGTCCACTGCGCTGGTTCGGACTGTTCAAGGTGCCCAAGCTCGCCGACCCGAGCCAGGCGCTGAAACCGCTGGTGCGCGACTGGCACGAATGGCTGTTCTGGGCGCTCATCGCCCTCGTGCTGGTGCACGCGGCCGCCGCGTTCTACCACCACCTCGTCCAGCGCGACGCCACGCTCACGCGCATGTTGCCGCGTCGTCGCACCACTTCCCCCGCTTCGGAGATCCGTTGATGTCGATCAAGTCCTCCACGCTGACGACTGCGTTCGCGCTGTCGCTGGTCGTCGCCGCACCCGCCTTCGCCGCCGATTACGTCCAGGCCGCCGGTTCCAGCCTCACCTTCGCCAGCAAGTACGAAGGCGAAGTGTTCACCGGCAAGTTCCCGAGCTTCACCACGAAGCTGTCGTTCGACCCGAAGCAGCTGGCGACGTCGAAGCTGGACGTGGCGATCCCGCTCACCGGCGTGACCACCGCCAACGACGATCGCGACGAAGCACTGAAGGGCGCCGATTTCTTCTCCATCGCGAAGTTCCCGCAGGCGCGCTTCACGTCCAGCAAGTTCCGCAGCCTCGGCGGCAACCAGTACGCGGCCGACGGCACACTGAGCCTGCGCGGCGTGAGCAAGCCGGTGACGCTGACGTTCACCTGGACGCCTGGCGCGCAGCCGGTGCTGAGCGGCAAGGCCACGGTCAAGCGCCTGGATTTCGGCATCGGCACCGGTGACTGGGCCGACACGAGCGTGCTTCCGAACGAAGTGGCAGTGAGCACGAAGGTGGTGTTCTCGCCGACGAAATGAGGACGGCGATCGATCGCGTGATCGGCCTCTGATCTTCCCGCCCGGCCATCCTCGCCGGGCTTCGTCAGGCCACGCGGCAGTGCCGCGGGCACTCGCTTCGATGATGTTGCCGCTGCCATCCCTGGCGCCACGCAATGACTTCGGATCGCCCAGCCCGACCATCCTGGCCGGGCGTTCGGCAGGCCACGCGGCAGTGCCGCGGGCACTCGCTTCGATGATGTTGCCGCTGCCATCCCTGGCGCCACGCAATGACTTCGGATCGCCCAGCCCGACCATCCTGGCCGGGCGTTCGGCAGGCCACGCGGCAATGCCGCGG